>NZ_JBHUGH010000001.1:0-381920 GCF_042681825.1 Halodurantibacterium flavum | reverse complement strand
GCCGGCGCAGCGTGGCCGTGTCCATGGCGCGGGCGTGGTCCGGGTGGATCGCGTGGCGGGTCTCAACATGCGTCATGGTCTGGTCCTTTCAGAGAAAATCGTCACGCCGCGGCGTGAAACTGTCGATGAGGCGGCGCTAGGAAGTTGCGGCGGAAGGCGTGGCAAGGAAGGCGTGGTGCAATTTGTGGGCGCCGGGGCCGAGCCGGGCCAGCAGGAACGGGACGGCCGTCTTCGGCGACGAGATGTTGGTGTGGATGCGCGTCCCGAGCACGGCGAGCTTGGGAGTCACATCGAGGCTTTCAATGCCTGAAACACCGTTCTCGCCTCGAACGGTCAGCGCAGGTGCCACCCGTGCCTGCTGCGCCCGCAATGCGCCGGCGACCTGATGCGAGCGCAGGACTGTCTTGTCAGGCCCCAGAAGCTCGGCTGGCCGATACCATTCGCTGACGGCAAAGCCTGTCTCCACGACCAGGGCAGGCGCATCCAGGACGAAATCGTGGCGGCGCTGGAAACGGCCTTCTGTTTCGGGGATTACGATCGTCTCGACCATTTGCCGTCCGCTGATCCAGGTCATGTGGATCTGGTCATCCGTGACGCGAGCCTCGGGCCGCGCATGACACATGGTCCAGTTCAGCCCCTCGTCAAAGCTGAAGGCCAGAATGTTGTCACCGAAGCTGAAGCGCTCCGAGTATTGCAGCGACGCCATGTCGGGGCCCAGAAAGGTGGAATAGGCGAACTTGTTGTACTTGTCGCGCTGCAGGGCCGACCGTACGGGCGCGGCATAGTGCAGGATCGAATGGCCGCCGCTGCGTTGGACGATGCTGGACGCCGCCGGCATCGGTGTCAGCTCGCGAGGGACCGGCAGCGGCTCCTCCTCGGCGCGCCAGAAATCGGAATCTTCACCCCAGGCCAAGGGAAAGAAGGCCTTCATCGCCCAATAGGGAGAGGTGGGCGAATTATACTCCTCGGACATGATCAGGTTGGGATAGCCGTATCCGCGCGTCAGAAGGCCGTCGCTGGTGAAGATCGGCAGGTTGCGCCAGCTGCGGATCTGACGCGCCCAGATGCCCTTGATCGCGCCGATGGAAAGCTCGTCCTGTTCTGCTGTTGCGGCGATGCCCCAGAAGGCGGCGGTGGCGAAGCGGTAGATGAGCGAGCGGCCGACCATGACGGTCTCGCCGCTTTCGGCGAACCATTGCGCGAACTGCACGGCGAAAAGACCCGCGCGCTGGCGGAAGCGCCGGCAACGGGCGGCGTCCGCAGCTTCTGCATATTGGGCATAGAGCAGCGCGTAGAAGTGCATGGCAAAGCCGTTGTAATGATCGATCGGCAGCTCAGGGCCGTCGCCATACCAGCCGTCCCCGAGATACCATTCCTCGATCCGCGTCAGGTAACGCTCGTGAAGGGCCTCGTCGACAAGGTCTGCCCTGCCGATGCGGCGCAGGCCCGCCTGAACGAGGATGGCGAAGAACAGCCAGTTGTTGTCCACCAGCTCCACACGCTGGATGGCGTCGATCCAGGCAACGAGGTTATCCCTCTCGCACTCTTCGAACGGATACCAGCCCTCTTCGGGGAGCAACATCAGCATCATGCCGATCGCAGCCATTTCGACCGCACGCTGCGAATGGTCGTGCACCGGTCCCCAATAGTTCTGGTGAGCGGGATCGACGCCTTCCGCGATCACGCGTCGCAGAAGCGGCCAATGCTCCGTGCTGCCACCGCCCATTGCCAGCGGAACCAGACCCCAGAGCGGGCGCACAACCCCCTCGACCGAGCTCGACTGCATATCGAAAGAAGCCCCGCCCTCGTCGAAGTCCATTCGGGCGCCCTGCCGCTCGAGATACGGCAGAAGCGGCTCAAAGAGAGCAAGCGTGGCCTCCTGAAAGTCGGCGCGGCTCTGCATCGGGTTGGACTGGAAGCGTGGATAAAAGGGCATTGGGCGCTTTCGGGATTATCGAAGTGTCATCTGCGGTGGCTTCAGACGCCAAAGAGGCTCGGCAAGAAGAGGCTGAGAGCGGGGATGTAGGTCACCAACAGCAAGCCCAGGATCTGCAGGCCGAAGATGGGCAGCAACGGCCGGATGACGCGGCTCAGAGGCTCGCCCGAGACGCCGCAGGCGACGAAGAGGACCGTGCCGACCGGCGGTGTGACGACGCCCATGCAGAGGTTGTAGATGAGTATCATCCCGAAATGCACCGGATCGACGCCAAGCTCGGTCACGATCGGATAGAAGATCGGGGTGAAGATCAGCAGCGCGGGCGTCATGTCCATGAAGATGCCCACGATCAGCAGGGTCACGTTGATGATCAACAGAACCACCAGCCGGTTGTCGCTGATCGCCGTCAGCATCGCGCCGACCGTTGCGGGAATTCCGGCGAAGGTCATGCTCCAGCTCATCAGGCCAGAGCAGGCGATGAGGAAGGCGATCACGCCGGTGGTAATGACGGTGTCGCGGCAGGCCTGCACAAGTTGGTTCCAGCGGATGCTCCGATAGCAGAGCGCAAGGACGAGGCTGTAGATCACGGCGATCCCCGAGCCCTCGACGGCGGTGAAGATGCCGCCCGTGATGCCCCCGATCACCGCGATGACCAGCAGCAGGCTGGGGATTGCCCGGAAAAGGAGACGTCCAGTTTCACCCAAACCTATCTTCGTCCGATCGGCCGTGTAGCCAAGCCTCCTGGCGTAGAAATAGGCCGCGATCATGACCGCTGCGGCCATGATGAGGCCCGGCAGGTATCCCGCCAGAAACAGGGCGACGATGGACGCGCTTCCGCCTGTGATCAGCGAGTAGATGATGACGGGACCCGATGGCGGGATCAGCATGCCGGCAGGGGCTGACGCGGCGTTGATCGCCGTGCCGATGGCGCGCGATGGGGGCAATGATGCCGCCGACCGCCGTGGCCGTCGCTATGCCCGACCCCGACAGGCAGCCGAAGAACACGTTCGAGATCACGTTCGTCTGCCAGAGGTTTCCCGGGATGCGACGCCCGACAAGCATGGCGAAGTCCACCAGGCGGCGCGCGATGCCGCTCTGGTTCATGATATTGCCGGCCAAGACGAAGAACGGCAGCGCCAGAAACCCGAAGTTGTCGAGACCGCTGAAAAGGCGGCCGCCGATGGTCGGTGCCATCCGGCCGAGGCTGATCTGAAGCAACAGCGTCAGGATGCCGGACAGCGCCAAGGCGACGGCAATGGGCACCCCGAGGATCAGGAATACCGCGAACGAGCCGAAGAGGACGATGACTGCCACGAGCTGTCGGGACTCCGCAAGAAATCCTTGCCAGAGGCTGCTCTGCGACAGCGCCCAGACCGCCATTGTCGTAACGACAACGATGCCACCGGCGACGGCCAGATCCGTCCAGCTCAGGCGGCGCGAACTCAGATTTGCCACGAACCAAACGATCTGTGACAGCGCGATCAGCAGGCCGCAGATCAGGAGCACGCTCTGGAGGTAGCCGACCGGAATGTCGAGGATCGGAACCCGCATCACCAGGTTCCGGCTGATGAAGAGGTAACCGGCCCAGCTCAGCCCGATGCCGAAGGCCAACGTCAGAAGGGCTATGATTGCACGGGCGCGGGCAGCCTTTCTTTCGGGAAGGCTGTCGAGGACAATTGGAAGGTTCAGGTGACGCTCGTCGATGAAGCACAGCCCTGCCCCGAGCAAGCCAACCCAAATGAAGAGATATCGCAGCAGCACCTCTGTCAGCACGCTCGGCGCGTTTAGCAGATAGCGTGATGCGACCTGGTAGCCGATCAGGACCACCATCATCATGACCGCGGCGATCAGCAGGAACTCCAGGGCATTCCTGCCCGTCAGATACGCCGAAAGCCAGGAACTGCGGCGCTCGGCGGGAGCGGTGAAATCATGCTGGCTCATTGTGGCATCCTCGCCCAAGACGCAAGCGGTGCTGTTGATGATGTGGCCCGGGGCGCTCGCAGCCCCGGACGGTATTGCGGAAGCGACTGCAGCGGCGATCCGCCGTTACTGCAGCTCGCGGTCCGTCATTGCGAAGATCTTTTCAATAACGGTGCGCTTGGCATCGTCCTGAGCTGCCGCGGCGTACATCGGCTGCACCGCTTCGATGAAAGCGGTCTTGTCGATGTCGGTGATGGTGACGCCGAATTCGCCGACAGCGCGCTGCGCGCTGGCGGCGAAGGCCTCGTCAATAACGTCGAGCGACTTCTGGCTGATGTTCCCGAACTCTTCGCGCACGATCTCGTAGTCCTCGGCGGAGATGGCGTTGCGGAAATCGACGCTGGTGACGACGAAGTCCGTAAGGCGTGTCTGCTCGGTATTGATGCCGTATTTCGCGGCCTGCCCGAAGTTGAGGTCATATAGCGTGCTCAGCGTGCCTTCCGCGCCGTCGATGACGCCCTGCTGCAGCGCGGGGTAGACGTCGCCGAAGGCCATTGGCGTCGGGGCGGCGCCGAACAGCGTGAGCATCTCGATATAGGTGTTGCTGGACATGGTGCGGATCTTCATGCCACGCAGATCCTCGATCGAGGTCACAGGCCTGGTGGTGTAGAGGCTGCGGAACCCGTTCGACAGGAAGCCGAGCGGCAGAAAGTTCTGTTGTTCGGCACCTTGGAACAGCAGCTCGGTCAGCTCCGGATCGGACATCACCTCACCGTATTCCTCTTTCGTACGGAACATGTAGGGCAGATTGATGACGCCGATGGCGGGCAGGATGTTCTCCAGGGTGGCGCTGTTGACGAGACCAAGATCGACCACGCCGGACTGCAGCTGCTGGAAATACTCGGTCTGATCCCCCAGAACGCCGTTCGCAAAGATCTCGAAGCTCACGCGGCCCTCGGTGCGCTCGGCGACCGCATCCGCAAATTCCTGCAAAAGCAGGCCGGGGCCCGCGGTGTCCGGCGCATTCGTCGCGATCCGGAACGTCTCGGCGCTGGCGCTGCCCGCGATCAGCGTGATGGCTGTGGCAAGTGCCGCCGAAGCTGTCTTGAACGTCATGTTGTTTCCTCCCTCGGAAAATGCGGCACGATTAGTGCCAGAAAAACTCGCGATGCCCGAGGGCGCGCAGGACGGCCTCGAAGTAGTAGTAGTCGCCGTAGGGCAGCATCGCATCGGTGAGATACCTCTCGCCGGACCGCTCGGCGCGGGGCACATCCGAAGCGCCGCCCGACAGCAGGCCCTGCGCAGCCAGGTCGCGCGTAAGGTCGTGGTTCTCGCGCAGCCCTTGGAGCATCCAGAGCGCGGCCTTGCGGTAACGATCCGCCCGCCCAACATCGCCAGTCCGCTGATAGATGTCGGCAATCGTGAAAAGCCCTGCCGAGGTGATCGAACCTGCGGAACTGTCCTTGAAGCGCTCGGCCCCCTCGGGCAGCCGATAATCCCACACGGGAACGGGATCGGAGCCAAGCTGATCGAGCGCATGATCGGCAAGCTTGGCCGCAAGCTGGTGGAAACGAAGTTCACCCGTGATTTCGGCAAGCTGGGCAAATCCGTGAATTGCCCAAGCCTGGCCGCGGCTCCAGCAGGATTCGTCCGCACGTCCCTGCCAGGTCTTCCCGCCGACAGGCTTGCCCGTCGCAGGGTCGAAGTCGAAGGTGTGATACGTGCTGAAGTCGGGGCGCACGATGTGCTGGGCCAGCGAATCCGCATGCCTCAGTGCCACATCGCGGTAGGATTCGATGCCGGTTTCCTCATGCGCCCAGAGCAGCAACGGCAGGTTCTGGACCGAGTCGATAATCATCTTGGCTTGCACTTTCGCCGCGTGCTCGGGCGACTGGCCATCCGCGGTCCAGGCCAGCAGATAGTTTCCGGCCCAGTTGAACCGCGCCCGCAGCGCATCCGCGGCCTGCAGCGCCAGGCGCCGAGCCTCGGAGGAGCGGGTCAGTTTGTAATCGGCGACGGCACTAAGGCTGTACAGAAAACCCAGATCATGGCTGAGCCAGAGCGGCGTGTGCAGCAGACGCTCAAGATGCGTGACGCGCATCCGGGCAAAGTTGCGGAACTCGGACTGACCCGTGATCATGTAGGCCAGCCACAACTCCCCGGTGAAGAAGGAGTCGGTCCAGAAATAGCCATTGTCCGGATAGCGCCAGATGGCGTCCTTGTGCCCGCCGACCATGGGATTGCGCGGGCCCACGATGCGGCTGTTGCGAGACAAGCTGGAGAGGATGTCCTCAAGGATTGCCGTGGCAAGTTCGGCGGTCCCGGCTGCCGGGACATGTGACACCTTTGCATCGTCACGACGGGGGAAAAGTCGGTCCAAGCTTATATTCCTCCTGACGCGCGCCGGCAGCGCCGACGGCGGCCGGAAGCACGCACCTCCGGACATTCACAGCCGGCCCTCACTGGATGAAGGACCGGACGATCTAAATTCTCGGGATGCAGGCCGCGGCTCTCCGCGGCGCCTCATCTCCTCCTGCTGCGATCTAACTCGATGGAGGTAAAGCCGTCAATGTTTTTTCGAAACTATCGAAACTTTCAGTTTGTTTCCATCCAGGGTTTCGTTCCTGTTGTGACGACCGCTGCAGATGTTAAGATCGGCCAGGCAGCGCATGCGCGGCGTCAGGCGGAGCTTGAAGACGATGGATGACAGAGGCGAAACCCGAACTGGCGTCCGGGCGGGCATGATGACCGAGGATGTGCCACAAAGGCGGCTGCAAGGGCCCACGCTGCGCGATATCGCAACGGCGGCAGGCGTCTCTGTCGCGGCTGTTTCCAAGGCTCTGAACCACCGCGAAGGTGTCAGCGCGCGAAGCCGCGAGCGCGTCATGAAGGCCGCCGAGGAGCTTGGCTATCAGGAGCGCGGAGCAAGGAGTCAGGCGGGCCAGATCAGCTGCGCCGCATTGATCACACTCGGGCGCATGGTCAGCAACGATGCCTTCTACCAGGAAATCATCGATGGGATCGTTCAGCAAGCCGAAGCGCGCGGTATAAAGATCATCGTTCAGATGGTTGACGAGGGCCCGCAGTTCACGGCGCCGGATCTGCCCCCCGAAACGGACGCTGTGATCCTGATGGGCATCGACTATCCGCAGTTACTGGCGGCGATCACGGCCTCGGGGCTGCCGGCGGTGATCGTCAACGGCATGGACCGCCGGATGCTTCTTCCGAGTGTGTCGCCCGACTACCACTTCGGCGGTTGGGCAGCGACGCGCCACCTGATCGAGCTTGGGCACCGCGATATCGTGCACGTGACGCATGTCTACCGTGAATCCATTCGCCGGCGGCTGGAGGGTTTCTGCGACGCGCTGGCCGAGGCCGGCATCGAGTATGATCCGGACACACACCTTCTGGACCTGGGCTCACCCGCTTACTTCGGGATCGAGGCGCACCGCGTGGTGACGAGCTTCCTGCGCCGTCGCCCCGTCCCGCCGTCTGCACTTGTGTGCGTATCTGACGCTGTGGCACTCGGCGCGCTTCAGGCCATTCAGGCACATGGTCTCTCGGTGCCGGGGGACATTGCGCTTGTCGGCTTCGACGGGCTTGCGGTGGGCGCCCATTCCTCGCCGCCGCTGACCAGCATGCAAATCGACCGTCGGCACCTTGGCACCACGGCTGTCGAAACGCTTGTCGATTTCGCCGCCAATGGGGGTCCGGTTCGTCGGATTGGCCTGGGGGTGGAACTGATCGTGCGAGCGTCGAGCGGCGGCCCGAGGCGCTGAACGGGAAGGACGGCAACAGGAGTTGTGTGCGCTTCAGCCCTGTAGCTCCGTGTTGCCGAAAGCCAGGATCTGGTCGATCAACTCACGCGTACGGACAACGTCGGTCAGATCAACCTGAAGGGCTGCACGTCCCTCCACCGCGTCGCAGAAGGCCGAAAGAAGTGTCGTATGGTCAGTGTGATGGAAGGCCATCGGGTCGGCATTCCCGCCGCCGCCTGCGTCTCTTACCTCATTAACACGGCCGTCATGGTAGAACGCCTGCATCTTCGCCTCGCCCAGTCGAAGCGTCGCATGCTCGAATATGAGTGTCATGGTCTCCGGGAAGCCGGGATATCCGGCAGTCGTCGCCATGATCGTGCCCGGCGCGGCGCCCGGTCCAAATTCGGCCAGGGCGCAAACTACATCCTCTCCTTCCATGCGATGAAGCGCGGTTGTCGCAACCTGCGCAGCCTTGATTCTCATGCCTCCGGAAAGAGCGCGCAGCACGTCGAGTGTGTGGATTGCCTGCGTCAGCAAGACACCGCCGCCATCGCGGGCAAAGCTGCCTCGCCCCGGCTCGTCGTAGTAGGACTGTGAACGCCACCACGGGATCAGGCAAGTTGCCCCGCAGAGCATCCCGAGCTCTCCCGACCCCACAAGTTGCGCAGCAGCCCGAACCGAGGGACGAAACCGATGCTGCAGAACAGGCGCCACCAGCAAGCCTTTATCCTTCGCCAGCGCAGCAAGAGCGCGCGTGTCATCGGTTGTTAATCCGGCTGGCTTTTCGATAATCAGGTGCTTTCCGCCCTGAAGGATGCGAGTGCCGAGCTCCCGATGACTATCAGGCGGTGTGAGCAGTATGACGGCATCAACGGCAGGATCGGATATCGCGGTATTCAGGTCATCCGACGCTGCACGGCGATATTCTGCTTCGAACGCGTCCCGCCGTTCAGCGCTTCTGGCGACGGCATGAGCCAAGGTGACGCGACCGAGAAGATCGTTGATACTGGCCATATGCGGGGCCAGAGCCATGCCAAGTCCGATGATCGATATTTTCATGACGCGTCCGTTCTTTCAGAAGAGGTCCTAGCGGGCCAACCGGCCTGCCTTGAAGCCGACATTGATCATACAGCAGATCGTCCGCAGGACTCCGCCCCTCAAGAAAGACTTCGGCGCTGCAAAGAGGACGAGGCGATCTGGAAGATGAAGCCATCGGCCCCAGTCTGTGCATTGGGGCCGGGACGCACGGAACAAGCGCCTGTACCCAATGCGACGACAAGTGGGAGCGCGCAGTCACTCGTCCTTGACGAGAACCGGGCCGGTCCGCCGCTCTGCCACGCGGCCGGACGCGGCGTGACGTTCGCGGCCGCCCTCGACGAGCGGAATACTGGCCGTCGTGCATCCCATCTCGGCGAGAAAGCTGACAAGGCCGACGATGGTCTTGAACTCTCGCAGCTTGAGGACGCTGCGGCTGGTGACGAGCATCTTGTCAGGCCGGCCGTCTTCCGCGACCGCGCGCGCGACCCATATGCCGTACCAGCTGTTGTGGCGCTTCTCGGCCCCCTCCGTGCAGACCACCTCGAGGTGGTAGCCATCTGCAAGCAGGCTCCGCAGCCCATCTTCTGTAACCACGTTCGGAGTGTGTTCCATCACGGCCTTTCCCTTGGTTCCTGTTCTACCTGTCGTGCAGCAACCGCTCCGCGGGACCGCAACAGGCGGTACAAAAAAACATCATCGTATTCAAGTCAATAATTATGTTGTGGCAAAATCGCGTTGCTCCAATAACGTTTCTGCAGGGTGAAAGCGCAACATTAAAGACGCCCGACCCAGATGGGTTCTATGACGGCCCAATGCCAGAGAAGAAGGCAACGCTGTAACCAGGGAAGAAGGCAACGCTGTAAAAGGTACCGGGCGAAGACGATCCCGTATGTCCACGACTTTGGCGAGGAGCGGGATCACATAACCATCGCGATGCGGGGCCATCAAAGCCCGCCTGCCGCATCCGCTGACGGGTTCGACGCATACAATAATTACGCAAAGCCGCGCCGCAGTGCCAATAACCCATTGCGCAGCGTCGTGACGTCTGAACCGACAGCAAGGAAGTCGATTCCGGCTTTGGCATAGGCCCGGGCCAGATCCGCGTTCCAGGTGAGAATGCCCGCCGCGACCCCTGCGGCCCGAATGCGCGCAATCGCATCGTCTATAGCAGCCTGCACCTCCGGATGATCCGGGTTGCCGCGGTGCCCCATGGTGGCAGAGAGATCGCCGGGACCTATAAAGACGCCACCGACCCCTTCGACGGCAAGGATATCATCAAGCGCCTCCAGCCCTGCCCGGCTTTCGACCTGCAGCAACAGGCAGACCTCGTCATTCGCGCTTTCGAGATAGTCACTCTCTGCCCCGAACCCCGACGCGCGCGCCAGCGCCGCGCCGATGCCCCGCACCCCGACCGGCGGGTAAAAGACGGACTGCACCGCTTGCCGCGCCTGCGCGCCGCTCTCGATCATCGGGATGAGGATGGTCTGGGCGCCCAGATCCAGCATCTGCTTGATCACCGCACGGTCGTCGTCGCGCACGCGCACCACCGGATGCGCCCCTCGCTCGCCGATGGCCCGCAGCTGGGCCAGCACCTCGCGCAGGCCGTTGGGCCCATGTTCGGCGTCGATCACCAGCCAGTCAAAGCCCGTGCGCGCGGCCAGTTCCGCGACACTGGCATCCCCCAGGCTGAGCCAGAGACCAATCTGTGTTTCGCGGGCCAGAAGCCGGCGCTTGAACGTGTTTTGTGGTGCAGGCATCAGCTTTCTCTATACTTCAGGAAGATGTCAGCGGCGCGAATTTCAGACTGCTCGACCGGCACGCGGCGGCGGCGAGGCCAGGACGGATCCGCGCCCGATCGATGCATATCCGGAACAGGCCTCGCAAGTCCGTTTGGCATGACCATGGCAACTCGTCGGACCGCGTCAGATGCATTGCGGAGATGTCGCCCGGCAGACCTTCGGGAAGCACCCGGCGCGGCGGAGCCCGGCAGGATCACGCGGACGACCTGTCGTTCTGGCGTCCCGTTCCGGGCATGTGGATAACCTTTTGTCCACGCACGATATCCTTCCAGAGCGCCAGAAGTTTCAGATCCACCGAAGGATCGGTGTCAAAGCTCTTGTGAACCGCAATCCCGCGAAGCAGGCACAGGTTGAGTTGCAGAAACAGGTGGTTCTTTTCGTCTTCCGTCGCCACGCCAAGGATGCGGGCCGCGATCTTGTCACGGATCGCGCTCCAACGCAGTTGGACCTCGCGCAGGCGCTGGCCGAGATCGCTGTCCATCCGGGCAGCCAGCATCAGTTCCATCGCGGCCATGTAATGTTCGGTGGAAAAGAGCCGCTCCCAGAGAGCATCTATAAGTTCCTCGATGCTCAGCCGCGGAAGCGACGGCTCCGCGTTGAAGGGCCAGTTCTTTTCCCACCCGTTGACCAGATACTCGAACGCCGCCACAAGAAGGTCGTTGCGCATCGGAAAGTGGTGCGTCAGTGCCCCGCGCGACACTTCGGCCCGGTCGGCGATCAGCTTGGTCGAGATCCTCTCATAGCCAACGTCTGTCAGGGCCTGGAGCGTGGCGATGCAGGCTTTCTCACGCATTTCGGCGGAGCGTTCCGCCTGCGTCCGGCGGCGCTGCTTTCCGGGCGGCGGGGTGGGTGATGGCTTCTGCAGGGTCATGTCGCTCCTTTTCGTTTGGTGCGGCCCGAGACTACGCGTTTTCGGTCGACGCAGCGACAAGCGGATAGCCGGGGGCGCTACTGGCCGCGTATCTCAGCCTGATGGGCAGCGGCCATTTCCGCCATGCTGTTGAACCGGAAGTCATAGCTTGGGCTTTCGCCGGGATGCATCGTCGCGCCAAAGCCTTCGTCCGCATGGCGGCGATAGATCCATGCCGATGCGAGCCCGTGTCGATTCGCCGGCTTGTGATCGTGAAACATGCTTTCGGCAGTGTGGAGAATATCGGGTTTGGTCAAACCGAGCGAGTTCAGGTTGCGGAGCATGTAGTCGAAATTCGCGTCGTTCGGCTTGAAGCTTCCCACATCCTCGGCCGTATAGACAGCATCGAAGTCCACGCCAAGTCGATCATTGGACGCGGCGAAACTCCGGTTGTCCACGTTTGACAGGACCACGAGCTTGTAGTGCTGCTTGAGATAGGCCAGCGCGTCGGCGCTGTCCGGAAAGGCGGGCCAGTTCCCGACGCTGTCGCCATAGCGCATGCATTCGTCCCAGGTGACGCTCAGGCCCCATTCCTCGGCGATGCGCCGATAGACAGTGGCGAGCAGCTCCGAATACCTCCGCCCCGGCGTCTGTGCCTGCTGCGCACTTTCATGCCGGGCGTGGGTCTCCAGCACCGCGTTCCGTGACACTTCTTGCGTCAGGCGGTCCGTCAACGGCTTCAGCCCCGCCACCATCCCGCTTTCCCAGTCGATCAGGGTGCCATAGACATCGAACGTAAGTGCCTTGAAGTCGCCAAGTTTCATGTTTTCTCCTTTTCGACGGGCAGCCCCTGGCCCGCTGTGTCAATTCGATGTGTGAGCAGCGCCGGGATGAGCGTCCAGGTGATCCGTCCCAACGCCTCCGCATCGGCCGGACCATAGGCGCCCTCGGCGTCAAGAACGCTTACCGCGCCGATCACCCGGTCGCGCCAGACGATCGGGGCCGAAAGGCAGGCACCACATCCGAGACTCTCGATCAGTTCGTGATCGAAAAAGGCGGCGCGGATTTCACGCCGCGTGCGGCCGCACCAGGGCTGTCGCTCGCGCAGGACGGTGTAGCCCCATTCCGTCGGTCCCATCCGCTTGGTGGCGGGGAAGGGATAACTTTCCGGCTGGTTTGACCAGATGCGGACGCAAAGGTCATCCCCTTCATCCCAGGCGAAGACCGTCAGCAGCTTCAGCCCGAAGCGTGCGGCACAAAACGTGGCAAAAGCGGAAACCGCTGCATGCGGCTGATCCGCCGCCGCATGGGCGGAAGAGAATGTCATCGAAGACAGGGAAAGATCAGCCATAAAGATATCCGGGCAGCCAAAGGGCTATTGCAGGGAAAACGGCAAGCAGCGCGATGCCGATCAGCATCAGCAAGAAGAACGGAAAGGCATAGAGGGCGATCCGGCCCACCGGCTCTCTTGTCATACCTTGCAGCACGAAGAGGTTGAAACCGACAGGCGGCGTCACCTGCCCCAGTTCGACCGTGACGATCAGAAAGATCCCGAACCAGACCGGATCAATGCCAGCGCCCGCGACCAGCGGCAGGGTGATTGGCAAGCTCATCACGATGATCGACACGCCGTCCAGAAACAGGCCCAGCAGGATGTAGAACACCGTCAGCGTCAGGATGAGCATGGCCGGCGACAGGTTCAGCGCCCCGATGGCGCGCGCCACATCCGCCGGGATATGCAGATAGCCCATCGCCGTCGACAGGAACGCCGCCGCGATCAGCAGTGAACAGATCATTGCGCTCAGTTGCACCGCCCCCAGCAGCGTCTCCATCAGCAGCCGGATCGAAAGCTGGCGGAGGACTCCGGCGATAACGAGCGCGCCGAAGACACCCACCGCCGCCGCCTCGGACGGGGTGGCCACACCGGTATAGATCGCGCCAAGGACGATCCCCATCAGCGCGAAGATCGGCATGAGGTCAACCAGCGCATGGGCATAGTCCCGCAGGCGGTAGCGCTCCCCGCCGTGGGGGGCGACCGAGGGGTCCAGAAGCGCGCGCAGGATGATATAGGCGGAAAACAGGGCCGCGATCATCAATCCTGGCATGACACCGGCTGCAAACAGGCGGCTGATCGAGACTTCCGCCAGAATGCCGTAAACGATCATGATGATCGAGGGCGGGATCAACAGCCCGAAACTGCCCGCACCGGCCAGTGACCCCAGCGACAGCGACCGGCTGTAGCCGCGGCTTGCAAGCTCTGTCGTGGTGATCTTGCCCACCGTGGCCGTGGTTGCGGCACTCGATCCGCTGACGGCGGCGAAAAGGGTGCAGCCCATCACGTTGGTATGCAGCAGCCGCCCCGGCACATGAGCCACGAAGGGCGCAAGGCCCCTGAAGATGCGGTCGGAAATATCGGTGCGGAAGATGATCTCTCCCATCCAGATGAACATCGGGATGGCGGCCAGTTCCCAAGCGGAGGAGTAGCGATAGATGATGCCCGTGGCGATCGTCGCCACCCGTGACAGGTCCATGCCCGCCAGAACGACCAGGCCCATGCCGCTGACGGCGATCAGCCCGACAAAGATCCAGACACCCAGCCCGAGCATGAGGAATATCATCGCCAGCAGGGCGCCGGCAGACAGAAGGGCTTCCATTGAATGCTCCGTCGATTGTCAGCGGGTGGCTGGGGTCACGGCGCGCATGTCCCCCAGACTGTTGCGGATCAGATGCGCGAGAAGTTGCAGCCACAGGAGACCGAGGCCGCCCATCACGACGGCTTCGGGTATCCACATTGGCACCTGGGCCACGGAGTTGGAGACCGAGCCGCGGGTCCAGGCGCGCGCCACCCGTAGCCAGAAAAAGTAGATCAGCACCGTGACTGTCACGAGCCCGATCACGGCAGACAGACTCTCCAGCCACCGTCGCGGCCCGGGCGGCACCCGCTCGATCAAAAGACCAACCCGGATGATCTGCCCCTGCCCCACCGCATGGGCCAGCGCCATGAACGTCACCGAGGCGACCCCATAGCCCACGAATTCGTCCATCACGAAGGTCGAGGTGTGAAAGACGCTGCGCAGGACGATTTCCCACAGGATAAGCCCGACCATTCCAACGAGAACTGCACTCGCCAGATAGGCACCCATCCGCGCGAGGAAATCTGCAAACGACAGAAAGAACCGCATCATGTCCCCTTCCCCTGATCAGGTGCCCGGATTACGCCGGGCACCGTCGGATCAGTCCGCGATGGCTGCGCGATAGGCGGACAGCAGCGCCTGCGCGTCGGGGCCGACCCGCTCGGCCCAGTCCGACACCACCGGTTCGGCCGCGGCCTGCAGGCTTGCGATCAGCGCCGGATCCACCTCGGTCGTGACGGTCACACCGTTCTGGGCAAGGGTCGCGTAGTTCTCGCTGACGCGGCTAGACAGCAGATCCCACCCGAAGGTTTCGGTCTGGCGGGCGGCCTCGAGCAGGGCGGCACGGTCTTCCTCGGACAGCGCCTCGAAGGCGTCGCGGTTCATGTGGGTCACCTGGAGCGGCAGGGCATAGTTCACCTCGGTGAAGTCCGACAGGTATTCCCAGAACTGCGCCGAGGCCCCGCCATCGGCCGAGGTCAGAACCGCGTCGATGCCGTTCGTGGTCAGCTGCGGGACGATATCGGCCCAGGACAGCTGAACCGGCGCTGCGCCCGCATTCACGAGCGTCGTAGTGCCGGGCGTGTCGAACGACCGGATCTTCAGACCGCGCAACGCCTCGACCGTGTCGACGGGCTTTCTCCCCCAGAACCCCGAGGCCGGCCATGGCGTCGCGTAAAGGAAGACCTGATTGTCGGCCTCCATCGCCGCCGCATAATAGGGCCGCGTGGCCTCGTAAAGAGCGCGGGTATCGTCAAGATCTGTCGCGAGGAAAGGCAGCGACGAGACGAGAAAGATCGGATTGATGCCGGACCATGCGCCCGAGAACGAGGTGGCGATCTGCACTGCCCCATCGCCTACGGCATCGTAGTGGTCGACGGATTTGTAGCCGAGCGCCCCGCCGTGATGCGGGGTGACGATCACGAGCCCACCGGATTCTTCGCCCAACACACGAATGAAGTGATCTGCCGTTTCTGCATGGATGGAGTTCGGCGGGTATTCGTTCGCCATATCCATGTTCGTCTGGGCAGATGCCGTGCCGGCGATGGCCGCCAGCAGGATCCCCGGTAGCAGTCTCTTCATATTTTCTTCCTCTCTGTTGTTCGTGGTTTTTTCTGATGCTGTTAGTTCCGGCGCTCCCTCTGCGCCGTGTTCCTGTCCCAAAGCACATCCATATTTACAAACATGTCAACCGGCTTTTTTGTTGGACGGGAAAAACGATGATGTTTGCGGATAGGTTTGCAACATGCACATGAGATCGGCATCTCCTGCCCGCCCCGCGCATACGAGTGCACAGGGCGCTTTGAAAGACGTTCCGCCACGCGCCCGCCAGCCTGCATTTTCGATCAACTAAAAAACCGTCTTGACTGTTTTTTTTAATCACGCACTCTGGATGTGATGGCTCGGGGAGAAGAAGCGCATGTCTACGGCAGACGACTACAAGCAACGCAGCTATGGTGAAATCCCGGTCGGGACGGGCTTCAAGCCGGGAATCGTGGTGGTGGATTTCCAGAAGGGCTTTACCGAAGCGCAGTATCCCCTTGGCGGGGCGCCGCTGGTCATGCGGGCGCTGGAAAATACAGCGCGGCTGCTCAAGGTCGCGCGCGCCATGGGCGTGCCGGTCGCGAACTGCAACACCGCCTACATGAACGAACGCGAAATGCCCTACTGGAAGATCACCGCCGTTCGGGAAACCTTCCGGCGCGATCATCCCAGCATCGACTTCGACCCGAGCATCTATGATCCCGACTATGACCTGACGGTGTGCAAGAAGGCACCCTCGATCTTCTTCGGCACCGATGTCGCGGATTTCTTCACCAAGGAACGGGTCGATACGGTGATCGTCACCGGCTGCAACACCAGCGGCTGCATCCGCGCGACCTCGATCGATTCGTTCAGCTATCGCTATCGCACCCTGGTTCCCGAGGATTGCGTGGGCGACATCGAGGAACAGCCGCACCGCGACAACCTGCGCGACCTTGGCCGGCGCTATGTGGACGTGGTCGATCTGCAATATGTGCTCGATTACCTCGACCGCTGGCACAAGGGCGCCGTCGCACCTGCCGCGGCCCACACCAACTGACATCAAATCCGCCGCGGCCCGTTCAAGGCCCGGAACCCAGAGAGGCCAGATGACTGCAATTCTGCTGAAAAATGCCCGGATCGTTGACGGAACCACGACCGAACCAACCGAGCCGATGACCATCGTGATCGAAAACGGCATGATCCGTGAGGTGGGCCCCGGCGTCACCGCCGAGACGGACGAGGTTCTGGACCTTGCCGGCCTCACGGTGATGCCCGGGCTGATCGACTGCCACGTCCACGTCATCGCGACCACGGCCAATCTGGGCCTCAATGCCGCGCTGCCGTCCTCGCTGATCGCGGCGCGCAGCAGCGTCTTGATGCGCGACATGCTGATGCGCGGCTTCACCACCGTGCGCGATCTTGGCGGCGCCGACCGCGGCCTCCAGCTTGCGGTCGAGGAAGGCGCCTTTGCCGGTCCTCGCCTGATCATCTGTGGCAAGGCGCTGTCGCAGACCGGAGGCCATACCGATTACCGTGGTCCCTATGACAGCCGGGATGCCAGCTGGTATGCGCAAAGCCTTGGCGCAATGGGGCGCATCTGTGACGGCATCGCGGAAGTGCAGCGCGCTGCGCGCGAGGAAATCAAGAACGGGGCTCAGTTCGTCAAGGCAATGGCCGATGGTGGCGTCTCCTCTCCCTCCGATCCGGTAGGCTACCTTGTCTTCTCGGTCGAGGAGCTCAAGGCCATGGTCGAGGTGGCGAGAAGCTTCGGCACCTATGCGACGGGGCACCTTTATACCGACGAAGCCATCGTGCGGGCGCTGGATTGCGGGTTCGAGTGCATCGAACACGGCAACCTCATTTCCGACGCCACCATCGCCCGCGTGGCGCGGGAAGGCATCCCGGTGGTGCCCACCAACATCACCTATGACATTCTTGCAAAATCAGGCGCCGAATTCGGCCTGCCGCCTGAATCGGTCGCCAAGATCGCCGATGTGCGCGAGGCGGGGCTGGAACGGCTGGAAAAGATGCACGAGGCGGGTGTGGTCATGGGCTATGGCTCGGACCTTCTCGGCGGGATGCAGACCGAACAATCGGGGGAATTCCCGCTTCGCGGCCGCTATATCCCGCCGGATGCGGTGATCCGCTCGGCCACGGTGGATGCGGCGAAAGTGCTGCGGATGGAGGGCCGGATCGGCACCATCGCCCCCGGCGCTTACGCCGATGTCATCGCGGTCGATGGCAATCCGCTGAAGGATCTCGACCTGCTGACGCGTCAGGGGGCGCATATGCCCCTTATCATGAAGGGAGGGGCGGCAGTGAAAATGGCTGCGTCGCTCCGCTAGGGCCGCCGCGGGCCGGCCCCGCAAGTTCGGGCGGGCGCAAGCCCGTTCCGTGGCACTACCCCCTTCGCACGCGTCGCAGAAGAAGACCGAGGACCCGGCAGACCCGTTCCGGCAGGCAACCGCCCCCGGGGCAGACGCGGGACACGACGACAGCCGAAGAACCACCCAACCAGAATCAAAACCAGATCCGCCTGCGGATCATGACAGGGAGAAGATTATGAAACGACTTATGGCCTTCACCGCACTTGCCGGTATCCTTGCGGGCAGCGTCTCGGCGCAGACGAACTTCATCGCCAACAGCTTTTATGAAGGCGCCGTGCCGATGTCGGGCGAAGGATATATCCGCTGGGCCGAGCTTGTGCAGGACCTTTCCGACGGCGATCTCGTGCCCGAGGTCTTTACCGGCACCGTGCTGCTTGCCCCGCGGGCGGCCTTGCAGGGCATCCAGGACAATGTGGTGCAGGTCGCGCATCATGCCGCGATCTATACGCCCTCCGATCTTCCGGTGGCGAATGCCGTTCAGGAACTCGGGTTTGCCTATTCCGACCCCCTTACGGCAATCTTCGCCGTTACCGACTTTTCGATGAACAATCCGGTGCAGCTGGAGGAATGGCAGGCAAACGGGCTGGTCTATCTGGGCGCCTACGCAACACCTGCCTATGTCCTGATGTGCTCCAACCCGGTGCGCAACCTGCAGGAAATCCGCGGCAAGCGCATCCGGACCGCCGGCTCGGCCGTATCCGTCTGGGTCGAGGAAGCCGGCGGCATCCCCGTCAACGTTCCGTCGAGCGAGATGTATACCGGTCTTGAGCGCGGCAGCCTCGATTGCGCAACGAATGCGGCCAGCGACCTCGTGGACCGCTCGCTGCTTGAGGTGGCGCAACACACCACCCTCCTGTCCACCGGAATGTATTGGTCGGGGCCTCAGTGGGGATACAATCCCGGTTTCTGGGCCGGCCTCACCACCGAACAGCGCGAAGTGCTGATGGAGGCCTCGGCCCGTTCGATGGCACGGATGGTCATCGCATATTCCGAAAAGGCCGACGCCGGTCTTCAGGCGTCGCTCGCGGCCGGCGGCAATGTCTATGAGCCCGAAGCGGATCTTGCGGAACATGTCGCAGCCTTCCGCGACCGGACCTCGGCGGATGCCGCCGAAAAGGCGCGCACCGATTTCGGCATTGCCGAGCCCGAGGCGCTGATCGGCGATTTCCAGGACACGATGCAGAAATGGCAAGAGCTTCTCGCCGATATCGACCCTGAGGACGAAGACGCACTCACCGCGCTTGCGATGCAGGAAATCTTCAGCAAGATCGACGCGGCAACCTACGGCGTGCAATGACACCCGGCGGGCCCGGAATGCAGGGGCCCGCCGTTTCACCATCCTGTTGCGAGGCCTCATGATGCGGTTCCTTGAACGGATCATCCGCTGGCTCAACATCGGCACCGCGGCCGCCGCCGGGCTGGTGATGGTCCTGATGATGCTGCACATCACGCTTGATGTCGGCGTGCGCTATTTCTTCAACGGACAGATCGTCGGCACGCTGGAATGGGTGTCGTTCTACTACATGGTGGCGCTGGTCTTCCTTGGCCTCGGTCATGTGGAGATGAAGAACGAAAACATCCGCGTCGATCTTTTCGCGCAGATGATGCCGGCGCACGTGCAGCTTGCGCTGTATATCCTCGCCTGCATGCTTGGCCTTGCCTTTTTCGGGATGCTGTTCTGGCAATCGCTCTCCGATGCGCTTCGCGCCACCCGGCGCGGCGAAGAGGCGATGAGCAACTTCCGCTTCCTGATCTGGCCGGCCCGCTGGGCGCTGCCCATCGGCTTTGCCGGCGCGCTGCTTGCCATCATTGCAAATCTGGGTCGCGCGATCCTGCGCAGGCAGGCCCTGTGATCATCCCGCCGGAACCGTGTTCGGAGACATCGATATGACCAACCTTGAAGTCGGTGTCGCCGGCATTGTCGCGGCGCTGGTCCTGATCGCGATACGGATCCCCATCGGGCTGGCGCTTGGTCTGGTGTCGATCGTTGGCATCGCGGTCATGTTCAACATGAACGTGGCCTGGGGCATGATCTCTGCCACGCCCTTCGACTATGTCGGACAGTGGGAGCTTTCGGCGGCGCCCATGTTCCTGCTGATGGGCTTCATCTGTTCCTCCACCGACATGACGCGGGGGCTGTTCCTGTCGCTGCGGCTCTATCTTGCGCGGCTGCCGGGGGGGCTTGCGATCACCTCGGTGGGCGCCTGTGCCTTCTTTGCCGCGGCNCTTGCGCGGCTGCCGGGGGGGCTTGCGATCACCTCGGTGGGCGCCTGTGCCTTCTTTGCCGCGGCCTCGGGATCCTCCGTGGCGACCGCCTCGGCCATGTCGCGCATGGCAGTGCCGGAAATGCTGGACAACGGCTATGACCGCGGGCTCGCGACCGGGACGATCGCGGCCTCGGGAACCTTGGGCTCGCTGATCCCCCCGTCCGTCCTGCTGATCCTTTACGGGGTCTATGCACAGGTATCGGTGGGGCAACTGTTCATGGCGGGGTTCATCCCGGGCATCCTGTCGGCGCTGATCTACATGGCGATGATCGTCATCCGCGTGAAGCTGAAGCCCGAGCTTGCCGGCAGCGTCCGGTTCGAGCCCACGGCCGAAGAACGCCGCGAGGCCTTCCGCGATGTCTGGCCGCTGCCCACGCTGATCCTGGTGGTGCTGGGGGGCATCTTCTCGGGCGCCTTTTCCCCGACCGAGGCGGGTGCCCTGGGCGCCTTTGCGGCGCTGGTGATCGCCGCGATCCGGCGCAAGCTGACCCGCGCGGCCCTCTTCGAGGCGGTGTCGCAGGCCGTGATATCCACCGCCTCCATCTTCATCATCCTGATCGGCTCGCTCTTCTTCACCCGCTTTCTTGCGCTCTCGGGGTTTCCGCGCGCCTTTGCCGACGCGATCCTGTCGGTCAGCACCGAAACCTGGTGGATTCTGCTGGCCGTCGCGATCATCTTCCTGATCCTGGGGATGCTGATCGACAGCATCGGGCTGCTGCTCCTGACGCTGCCGATCCTCGTGCCGCTGGTGAACGAGGCAGGTATCAACCCCATCTGGTTCGGGATCATCGTGATCAAGCTGCTGGAGATTGGCCTGATCACCCCGCCGATCGGCCTGAACGTCTACATGATCAACGGCGCGCTCAACAACAGGGTTACCCTGCCCGAGATCTTCCGCGGGATCACCTGGTTCCTTGCAATGGACCTTCTGACGCTGACCATCCTGATCGGTTTCCCGATCCTGACGCTCTGGCTGCCTTCGTTGGCCTACTGAGGCGGACAGCGCAGCCGGCCATTTTCGCAAGGGGAGCTGAAATGGTCATGATAATCGATGGCCGCTCTCGCGCGACCCCAAGCCCGACTTTCGACCGGAAGTCCCACGGTGCGCCACGAACGATCCGGGCCATTCCGCCAGCCGGGAGGCGGTTCGAGTTCCCATCGCTAATCCGCGGACCCCGATGTCAGCAGCCGCAGGCTGTTGTCGCGGATCATGTTGATGACCCACAGAAGGAACGGGTCGAAGTTGCTCCGCTGATGCCAGACCAGGGAGAGGGTGATCGGAGGCAAGGCGATCGGCGGCTTGCTGAGGGTCAGGACCTTCACGTTGCCGAGCCACTCGGCTGGCTTGCGGGGCAGAGTGGCCAACAGGTCACTCTCTGCCACCAGATGCAGGGCCGTCACGTAGTGCGGCACTGTGATCGCGATCCGCCGCTTGTGCCGGGTGTTGTCGAAGTATTCGTCCAGAGGGTCGGCCAGCAGGCCTTGATTCACGATCGATACGTGACGCGCCGAGAAATAGGCAGCGGCATCCAGGCGTCCGTGTCGTGCAGCCCAGTCGCGCCGGCTCGCCACGACCATTTCCCCGGTCGCCAGCAATGATTTGCACAGATCGGGCGGAACCTCGGCAAAGGGCGCCACCGCGATATCGATTTCCCCCCGGGTCAGCATTGCTGGTGCTTCGGCGGGACCAGCGTGGGTAAAGCGGATTCGGGCCAGCGGCGCCTGCGCCTCGAACAGCGCCAGCAGGCCCGGTGCAAGCGTGATCGTCGCGAACTGATAGGTTCCGATCCGCAGGCATCGTTCGCTTTCGCGTGGATCGAACGGCGCCGCACTGCCGACCAGCCTGCCCAGGGTCATGAGCACTTCGCGGATTGCCGGGGCGATCATTTCGGCACGTTCTGTCGGTATCATGCCGGCACTGGTGCGCAGGAACAGCGGATCGTCAAATATCTCCCGCAACCGCAAAAGCGTCTGGCTCATGGCCGATTGGGTAAGCCCGCAGCGCACGGCGGCGCGTGTCTGATTTCGTTCGGTGTAGATCTCGTGAAACGCCATCAGCAGGCGCGCATCGAGTTTGCGAAGTTGCGGCGGATACATGATGACCGACCCCTGCCATGGCAGCATAATTAGCAATGCTAATGCAGTTTAATTACAGATATCAATTGGACACATGATGTCGACATGCACACACTGGCTTTGGGGACGCGGCTGCACCTGCACCGCGAGAGGGAGGAGTTTGCATGAACGTCGCACGTCAGACGGCCAGCCGCGCATTGTCGGTGCCGGCAATCCAGATGCTGCCAGGAACGCGTCCGTCGCTGTCCCTTGCCGAGCGTGACCGACGCTGGGCGAGGACCCGGCAGATGATGGTGGATCACGAACTCGATTGCCTGGTGGTTTATGGCTACAAGAGCCACGATCACTATGATTGTTACCTGACCAACGAACAATTCGACGGTGCCGTTGTTTTCCCGCTGGACCGGGACCCGATTGCGTTTACAGCCCTGACGCAGCGGCTGGCACGGCGACTGGCCGGTAACCTCGGAACCCAGCCCTTCTGGATCAACGACGTCCGGATCGGACGTTACGGCCCGCAGACCGTGACCGTGCTCAGGGAGCTTGGGCTGACGCGCGGCCGCGTCGGTGTGTTCGGGCTTGAGTCCTGGGGGCCGGGAGAGTTCGACGGGCTGGTGCCCTACCGCATGTGGGAAACCGTTCTGGCAGGTCTGCCGGATGTCGAGTTTGTCGATGTTTCGGTACCCTTCAAGAAGATGATGCTGCACAAGAGCGCCGAGGAGATCGCGCTCTACCGCTATAGCGGACAAGTCGGCGACGTCGCTTGCCGCGCAATGCTGGAGGCGACCTCGGCCGGTGCGGCCGAGCCGGAAATCTATGCTGCGATCCAGCACGCGATCTTCGCGCATGGCGCCGATGCATGGTGGCCGCATCTGAACCTGACTGTGGGCGCCGATGATCTGGGTTGGGGTCCACCGCTCTGGATTTACCGGGGCGGTGAGCCGCGCATCGTGCAACCCGGCGATCTGGTGCAGGCCGAGATATTTCCATGCTATGGCGGTGCCGAAACGCAGCAGCAGATGGCGGTGGCCGTCGGCCCCGTTCCCGACCTTCACCACGAACTGGCCGAGATGGCAGTCCGCTCGCTGGACGAAGGGCGTGCCACCCTTAAGGCGGGCGTGACGCTGGGCGAGGTGGCGGAGGCGATGTTCGCCCCGATTAGGGAAAACCCGGACTACTGGACCCTGTCACCTTTGGTGCACACGCTGGGGCCGGGTCCCTTCGTCAGCAATCTCGGCCACAACATCGCCAGTTCACCAGTGACAAAGGTCAACCCGAATGTGCAGGAGATGGTGGGCAAGGGCCAGGATACGGTTCTGGAGGCCGGAATGATCGTCGCCTTTGAACCGAATGTTTGCAAGGGACAGACGCGGGTGAACATCGGCGGTACCGTTGTGGTCACGGCAGAGGGGTATGAGGATCTCAATAACCTCCCCAACCGAATGAACATGGTCTGAACGATGACAGATCAGGCAACACGGCAGGCGATGCTGTCGGTTCACGAACTGTCGGTGTCCTACGGCCGCCGCGCTGCGGCGACCCAAGCCATCGCCCGGCTCTCGCTGGAGGTGGGGGAAGGCGAAATGTTTGTCCTGCTCGGCCCCAGCGGCTGCGGCAAGACCACCCTGTTGCGTGCCGTGGCCGGCCTGCAGGCGCCCAATGAGGGGCGGATTTCGATCGCCGGACAGACCGTCTTTGACGGAGAGGGCCGGACAATTCCGCCCGAGGCCCGGCCCCTCGCGATGGTGTTCCAGTCCTACGCGCTGTGGCCGCACATGACGGTTTTCGACAACATCGCGTTCCCGCTGCGCGAAGGGCGCCGCGGGCTGCCCAAGGGCGAGGTCACCCGGCGCGTGGATGAGGTGGTCGAGATGCTGGGGCTGGCTACGCTGCGCGACCGCGCGGTCACCAGGCTGAGCGGCGGCCAGCAGCAGCGCGTGGCACTGGCCCGCGCGCTGGCTCTTCGCCCGCGTCTGTTGCTCATGGACGAGCCGCTCAGCAATCTCGACTATGAATTGCAGGTCCGCCTGCGCAGCCAGGTCAAGGAACTCGTTTCGCGCGTGGGTGTGACGACGCTCTACGTCACGCACAACCAGTCTGAAGCGTTGGAGATGGCCGACCGGCTGGCGGTCATGGACGGAGGGCGCATTCGCCAGATCGGCACCCCGCGCGAGCTGTATCACCGTCCGCAAAGCGAATTCGTCGCACGCTTCATGGGCGACATGAACCTGATCCCGGCGACCGTGGCGCGGACGGAAGGCGCGTATGTCCTTCTCGACACGCCCCTCGGGCCACTTTCGGCCGCGATGGATTGCCTGCCGGATCCCAGACCCGGGCAGCCATGCCTGTTTGGCATTCGATATGAGGATGTCGAACTATCGACCGACCCGCGCGCACAGTCCGCCGTGCCCGCCGTGGTGGAGCAGAGCCTGTTTTCCGGCGCCTCGATCACCTATCGGCTGACAGCATCGGGGCAGGCGTTGCAGGCGCGGCTGCACCGACGGTACGATGTGGGTGCACAGCGCGAGGTGCAATTGCTGTTGCCACCCGAAAGTTGCCTCGCCCTGCCCTTGGAAGCAGGAGGCAGCACATGACCCCGGGCCCTGCCGGTTTCGTGACTATCCTGCGCATTATCGCCGCGACGGCGGTGATCTGCGTGCTTGCGATGCTGGCCACACTGGTCATCGCCAGTTTCAGCGACAGATCCGATTTCGGCGCCTGGACGCTGGCGAATTTCACCGACATGGCCGCGATGGCCAACATCTGGCCGGCGATCTGGCGCACCTTCATGATCGGCCTTTTCACGACCGTCTTCCTGTTCGGCTTCGCCCTGCCCTTCACCTGGATCCTCAGCCGCACCGACTTTGGCCGCAAGGGTCTGCTGGTGACGCTGCTGACGGTGTCGCTGGCAATTCCGTCCTTTGTCACGGCGATGGCCTATGTCTGGCTGTTCAACCCTAACTCGGGAATCGGCAACCGGTTGATCGAGGCTGTTTTAGGCATCTCCTCGCTGTTCAATGTCTATTCCGTGGGCTGGATCTGCTTCATCCAGGCCCTGATGCTGACCCCGGCGGCCGTATTCATGATGCTGCCGGCCTTCCGCAACTTTGACGCGACGCTGGAAGAAGCGGCTGCGGTCAGCGGCATCGGCCCCTATCGCACCTTCTTTCGCGTGGTTCTGCCCACTCTTGCTCCGGCGGTCGGCGCGACGGCGATTTTCTTCTTCATCCTTGCGGTAGAGATCTTTGATGTGGTCGGCGTGATCGGCATGCCGGGCAATATCGATGTGATCACCACACTGGTCTACCAGTCGACCTACACGGTCTTCGGCCCGCCCGACTACGGCTTCGCAGCTGCCCTGGGCATGCCGCTGCTCGGGCTGTGCGCCGCGGGGGTGATGCTGTACATCTGGCTGCTGCGGCGCGCGGACCGTTTTTCAATGCTGACCGGCAAGAACCGCGCGCCCATCCTGCGCGACCTGGGCCGCTGGCGCGTCGCCGCCTGGGCGCTGATCTGTGGCTGGGTCGCGCTGGCCGTGGTGATCCCGCTGCTGACGGTGATCTGGACCTCGCTGACCCCCTATCTGCAGCCCCCCTCGGTCCAGGCCCTGACGCAGCTGAACCTGTCCAGCTATCGCGGCGTGGGCACGCTGCTAACAGCGCCGCTGCTGAACACCCTGCTGCTGGTGTTGGGGACGATCGCCTTCTCGGTGGTCTGGAGCGTCAGCGTGACATGGCTGGCCACCCGTGTGGCTGCCCCCTCGGACCGGGCGGTGGATGCGATCGTGTTCCTGTCTCTGGCAGTGCCGGGGATGCTGGCCGCTGTGGCGATGCAGTTCCTGGCGCTGACGGTCTATCATTGGGTGCCGCTTCTGGGCACGATCTGGCTGATCGTCATCACCATGGCGGTACGCTCGCTGGCCTTCACCACCCGGACACTGAACGCGTCCTCGGTGCAGATCCACAGGTCGCTGGAAGAGGCGGCCTATGTTTCGGGCGTGGGGCGGGTGCGCACCTTCGTGCGGGTGTTTCTGCCTGTGATCCGGCCGGCGATCTTGTTTGCGGTTCTGGTTACCACGCTGATATCGGCGCGCGAGCTGACCATTCCGCTGATGCTCTATTCGCCGAGAACCTCGGTGATCTCGACGACTATCTTCGATCTTCAGTCGACCGGGCGCTACGGCGAAGCCGCCGTGTTCAGCCTGCTGATGATCGCGATTCTGCTGGTGCTGGCGATGCTGTCGCGATGGAGGGCGCGGGGCGACGACTGAGAGCACTGGCGATGATCCATGGACATAACGTGAGGGAGGACAACGTGATGACCAGATTCTCGATCGCTGCCCCGGCGCTTGGCCGCCGGACACTGTTGCAGGGGGGCGTCGCCGCCGCCTTGCTGGCCGGTCTGCCCGCCGGCCGGTTGTTGGCACAGGACGCCGAGTTGCCCGAAGCCGTTCTCGCCTTGATCGAGCCAGCCATGGCCGAACCCCAAGCGGTGATGTTCGGCCTGTCGATCCCGGCCGATCGTGCCACCGCGTTCAAGGAAGCGCTGGACGGCTTCTATGGCTTTCCGCTGAACGTGGAGTTCCAGGGCGGTCTTGGCCCGCAGAAGGCGGCCGAGGTGGCGCAACTGGCCAGTCGGGGCGTGCCGGCGGGGGTGGATTGCTTCTATGCCGGCGAGGGCACCACGATCTTTCTGCGCGGCGCCGGCGCGGTTGAAACCGACGGCTGGGCTGTCGAACTTGGCATTCCGCCGGAACGGCTGGTCGATGCCTCTGCGGTCAAGATCATCGACAGTTCGCTGCCGCTGATGTCCTATAATCAGGATCTGGTGGACCCCGCCGATCTGCCGACCTCGTGGGAGGATCTGCTCGATCCGAGGTGGACCGGCCGGATCACCATGCCAAGGCTGCCGGGCGGCGCCTTCTTCTACAATACCCACTCGGTGGGCGAAGACGTGATGACCCGGGTGCTGGAAGGCATCATGACCCAGAATGTGATCTGGGTCCCGCGCACGCCCGACGCGGCCACGCGCCTCCTGAGCGGCGAAGCCGCACTTGCGATCGGCGTGGACATTGAATCGCAGGTCGTCCGCGGTGCGCCACTGGCCTATGTGCCGATCCAGCCGATGTATATGGCGCCGTGGCTGACCAATATGGTCAAGGGCACCCGAAGCCCCAATCTGGTCAAGCTGTTCGCCTATTTCGTCTCGACGGATACCGGTCAGGCGGCCTTGAACGCCGCGACGGGCTATTCGACGGTGGACCTGCCCGGGTCGACCAAGGCCGCGCTGCTGGCGCAGTACAACCCGACCTATGTCCCGCAGGAGTGGATCGCCGAAAATTACGAGCGGCTGGTAACAAAATACTCGGGTATCATGGGCTTGCGCTGACAGACGCGCCGAGGGCAGCTGTCGACCGGACGATCGCGAGACCGGGATCCTGGGCTCGGCGAGGTGGTTCTGAGCTTTCCGCTCGCGCTGTTTTCGGCGCGCGGCACGAGTCTGGCGTGGCGCGCTGACAGGCCGCCGGGCGCGGGCGCTCGTTCAAGGGGCAGGATTGGACGGGATCAGTAAATTCTCTGGGAGGCGACGCCTGCCGAAACGGCGCCCTTCTCGCTGCCCGTGATGGCAGGGGAAACAGGATACGCTGGAACATCACTGGTTACGGGTAGGGCGGCGGAGGGGAAGAACGTGCTTTTCCGACCTGCGGTATTGCCGTGCTGCCGCCACCATCGCCCCGCCAAGGCCGGGCTGGATTTCCCGTCTCGTCTGGCATAGCCTGCGATCAGGGAGATCTCGTTCATGCACCCAGCGAAGGCCCATGTCGAGCGGGTTCTGGCTGCCGTCCTGTCCCCTCGGGGACCGGCGATGTCGCCTCTGGTTGCGTCCTGGAGCAGGTCGGTCAAGTTGCACGGGCTCGATCCCGCACAGACCAAAGCGCCTGTCCGGCTGGACGATGGCGCCTTGCGGGACCGGCGGGAGGCGCAGGATCTGTTGCGGCACATCGCCGGACGACGTCTCGACGATCTCTTTGGAATGGTTGGTGGGTCGGGCTGTGCCGCGCTCCTGTGCGACGCCGACGGAATCGCGCTGGAGCGGCGCTGCCGCGCTTCGGATCGGGCGGTGTTCGAGAGCTGGGGTCTTTGCGCGGGTGCCGACTGGTCGGAAGCGCAGCAAGGGACGAACGGAATTGGCACCTGCCTGACCGAACGGCGGCGGGTGATCATTGACCGGGATGAACATTTCATGGCGCGCAACACCGCCATGAGCTGTATCGACGCACCGATCTTCGGGGCCGAGGGGCAGCTTCTGGGCGCGCTGGACGTTTCCTCCGCAAGGTCCGACCAGACCGAGGGCATCAACCGCCTGATTGCCGCCATGGTCGCCCAAACCGCCCGCAATATCGAGGCCGAGCATTTCCGGATGGTGTTCCCAGCGGCACGCATCCTGCAGCTGGGCCATGAGGGAGAGGATACCGTGTCGCTGCTGGCAGTCGATGCCGACGATCTGGTGATCGGGGCGACGCGCGGGGCACGCAGGGCGCTCGGGCTTGTTGCAGTCGGCCCCTTGACCCCGGTGCCGGCGGCCGATCTTCTTGGGCAGGAGGGCATGGGGGGCTTTCACGCGGCCCAGCGTTCGGCCCTGATCCAGGCGCTTACCCGCGCGCAGGGCAATGTCTCCAAGGCCGCGCGGGGGCTCGGCATCGGGCGTGCGACGCTCTATCGGCAGATGAAGCGCCTGGGTCTGGACAAATCCGCGGCGGAATTGTCTCGGCGTTGAGACAGTCTTGCGCGGCAAATGTCCTGCCCCGGCTGACAGGCGCATCGTCAACGCCCATCCTTTATTGACTTCGGGGGAGGCCGGAGCAACGGAGGAGATCAGAATGAACCAGATCAGCCAAGCGGATTTCCGCACCCAATCGCCTTTCAAGGCGCGCTATGACAACTTCATCGGTGGTAAATTCGTCGCGCCGGTGGCAGGGCGCTACATGGACAACATCACGCCGATCACCGGGCAGAAGGTGTGTGAGGTGCCACGCTCCGACGCAGCCGATATCGACCTGGCGCTGGACGCGGCACATGCCGCCAAAGACGCCTGGGGCAAGACCTCGGCGGCAGAACGCTCGAACATCCTGCTGAAGATCGCCGATCGCATGGAGGAAAACCTCGCCCTGATCGCCGCGGCCGAGACATGGGACAACGGCAAGCCGATCCGCGAGACGACGGCCGCCGATATACCGCTCGCGATTGACCACTTCCGCTATTTCGCAGGCACGCTGCGGGCGCAGGAAGGCACCATGTCGGAGATCGACAATGACACGGTCGCCTATCACTTCCATGAACCGCTGGGTGTCGTCGGGCAGATCATCCCCTGGAACTTCTCGATCCTGATGGCCGCGTGGAAGATCGCCCCGGCACTGGCAGCGGGCAACTGCATCGTGCTCAAGCCCGCCGAACAGACCCCGGCTGCCATTCTGGTGCTGATGGAGGTGATCTCGGACCTGCTGCCGGCCGGCACGCTGAACATCGTCAACGGCATCGGGGCCGAAGCAGGTGATGCGCTGGCGCGGTCCACCCGCATCGCCAAGATCGCCTTTACCGGTTCGACCGCGACGGGCCGCAAGATCATGGAAGCGGCGACGGTCAATCTGATCCCCGTCACGCTGGAACTGGGGGGCAAATCGCCCAACATCTTCTTCTCGGATGTCATGGCGCAGGATGATGCTTTTCTGGACAAGGCGGTAGAAGGCTTCGTGCTCTTCGCCTTCAATCAGGGAGAGGTCTGCACCTGTCCCTCGCGCGCGCTGATCCAGGAAGACATCTATGAGGAATTCATCACGCGCTGCATCGCGCGGGTGAAGGCCATCCAGCAGGGTGACCCGCGCGATCTTGCCACGATGGTGGGCGCGCAGGCATCCAAGCAGCAGCATGACAAGATCATGTCCTATTTCACCATCGGGGTGGAAGAAGGGGCAGAAGTGCTGACCGGCGGCAAGGCCAGACAACTGGATGGCGAACTTTCCGGCGGCTATTACATCGAGCCGACGATCCTGAAGGGCCATAACAAGATGCGCGTCTTTCAGGAAGAAATCTTTGGTCCCGTTGTGTCGGTGACGACCTTCCGCGATGAGGAAGAGGCACTGGCGATTGCCAATGACACCATGTATGGCCTTGGGGCGGGGGTCTGGACCCGCGACGGCACACGTGCCTATCGTTTCGGCCGCGCAATAGAGGCCGGTCGCGTCTGGGTGAACAACTACCATGCCTATCCGGCACATGCGGCCTTCGGCGGCTACAAGCAGTCAGGCATCGGACGCGAGACCCACAAGATGATGCTCGATCACTACCAGCAGACCAAGAACATGCTGGTCAGCTACAACCCCAACAAACTCGGCTTTTTCTGAGCCGGAGGATGAAAACGTCGCACCGCCCCGACGGGGCGGTGCTTGCGGTTTTGCGCGGGCGTCGTCACCGCAACACCGGTCGCCCGCGCGGATGGCCGCGTCCCGAAAACGGCGATCAGGCTGAACTGCCCTGATCCGCCACACCACCACCGCCTTTCGTGCCCCGCATCGCCAGGATGAGCGACGCCTCAGCCTGTCACCGCCGGAGAGGCAGCGAGGCCTGCCCTAAGGCCGCCGGGAAGGCGAAAGCTGCCGTCGGACACTCAATCGACCCCCACACCTTCATAGTCGCGCGGAATACCTGCCGTTGCGGTCCACCACGAGGATGCGCGCGTTCGTTGCTGGTGGAACGCGAGGGCCTCCATGTCGACGAAGCGTTCCTCCACATGCCAGATCAGAGGGTCCTCGGACTGGACCACACTGAACGAAATGCAACCCGCTTCGGCTCTGGTGAGGCGGATATGCTGCGGAAGATGGGTGCGCACGGCCTCGATGTCGCATGCCGATCTGCAGATGAGGCGTCCGGTAAGACGCACAGGCCCGGCAGTCGTCTTCACCTTGTCAGTCATTCGGCGATACCTTCCGCAGTGTCCCTGCTGCCATGGGCGGGGACAGTGACCCGACATGGGCAGCAGGACAAGACCCCCGGCGACATATGGATGGAAGCGGATCAGGTGGCGGATGAACTGCTCCGCGTCAGCCTGCCCGCGGACTGGATCATCGGCGACAAGACCGGCGCCGGCGGCCACGGCTCGCGCTCGATCATCGCCGTGATCCGCCCCCCGCATGACACACCCTGGCTGGCGGCGGCCGACCTGACCGGCGATGATGCGGACATGGCCACGCGCAACCGGACGATCGCCCGCATCGGGGCGGCAATCGTTAGCGAGATCGCGGCACGTTAGGGCCGATGACTTTTCACCGGGCTTCCAGGAGCCCTGCCTGGATCGCGGGTTCCGCCTCAGACTTCGGCGCGGGATGGCGGACCGGCTCGGCACGACCGCATCGGAGGGGGATGTCCGCAGCCGTTATGTTACTTGCGCGCCAATGCAGGCTCCCAGCCAGCCGCCAGCACCTCGGCCAGTTGGTCGCAGGCATGCGCGAGGTTCCGGTCCACAAGCGGCAGCAGCGCCGTCCAGTCGTCGATCCGGCGCAGCTCGGCGGCACCGTCGGAAACACCCCGCAGCGCGATCAGCGGCAGGCCAAAGCCCATGCAGGCCCGCAAGAGCGCATAGGTCTCCATATCCACCATATCGGCATTTATGCGGCCATAGGCGGCGCCCGAGACGATATTGCCACCGGTCGACAGCGTCGCAGACGGAACGTTCTCAAGCGGACAAGGCAGGTCAAGTTCGGCCGGAAGGCCCAGGAACGGCGTTTCGCCCACCGCGAAGCCGAGCGGCGACGCGTCCATGTCACGATACCCGACGCGCGAGACCTGATAGACCTCCCCTTGCGTCAGTCGTGCAGATCCTGCCGACCCGAGCGACACGACAAGATCCGGCAGATGCCGCATCTGCGCCAAGGCGCGGGTCAGGGCCACCGCCGCTTCGACCGGGCCGATGCCGGTGATCAGCGGGTTGATGCGTGCGCGCAGCTCCGGCCCGTATTCCGCGCGGGCCGCCATGACGAAAAGCACAGACCGTCCGCCGAAATCCATCACCTCTGTCATGCCGCCCCCGTTTCACCCCCCGAAACAGCCATGCACGGGGCGGCGGCAGGCGTCAACGCGATGCGCGATCAGCCGAGCGCGTAGCCTGCGCCGCGCACCGTCCGGATCGGGTCCTCGCCGCCATGCTGCATCAGCGCCTTGCGCAGCCGCCCGATATGGACATCGACGGTGCGGGTATCGACATAGATGTCCCGTCCCCAGACCCGGTCGAGCAGTTGCTCCCGACTCCAGACACGGCCGGGTTTCTCCATGAAGGTCGAAAGCAGGCGGAACTCGGTCGGGCCGAGCTTCAGAAGCGCGCCGCCGCGGTGGACCTTGTGCGTCTCGCCATCCAGCGTGATATCCTCGAACTGCAGCACCTGCCCGCTGGAGGCCGGGCGCGCGCGCCGCAGGTTCGCCCGCAGACGCGCCATAAGCTCGGTCATCGAATAGGGTTTGATGACATAGTCGTCGGCACCGGTTTCCAGCCCGCGGACCCGGTCCTCTTCCTCGGTCCGGGCCGAGATCATGATGACCGGAATGTTGCGCGTCGCCATGCGGGATTTCAACTGGCGGCAGACCTCGATGCCCGACAGGCGCGGCAGCATCCAGTCCAGAAGGATGATGTCGGGCCCCTGCTCGTTCACGGCCAAAAGCGCCTCCTCGCCATCGGCGGCGCTGATCGTGCGAAAGCCCTCGGCCTCCAGGTTATAGGTCAGGATGGCACGCTGGGCGGGTTCGTCATCGACGACGAGCACCATGGGGACTTCGCTTGGCGACATCACTGCACCTCGGTGGTGTAGGGCGTCTGATCGCCCTTGGGCCGCGCCTCACCGGGCATCTGCCCGGTCACGAGATAGACCACCTGTTCCGCGATCGAGGTGATGTGGTCGCCCATCCGCTCGATGTTCTTCGCGATGAAATGCAGGTGCATGCAGGCGGTGATGTTGCGCGGGTCTTCCATCATATGGGTCAGGAATTCGCGGAACAGCGCGTTGTACATCTGGTCCACTTCCTGGTCCCGCGCCCGCACATCGGTCGCAAGCTCGGCATCGCGCTGGATATAGGCGTCGAGCGCGTCCTTGAGCATCAGTTCGACCGCCTTGGCCATGCGCCGGATGCTGCCCGCAGCCCCTGCGACCTGCGGCATCTGGCCGAGCGCGGTGGTGCGCTTGCCCATGTTCTTGGCATAGTCGCCGATCCGCTCCAGGTTGCCCGCGATCTTCATCACGGTCAGAACCGTGCGCAGGTCGGTCGTGTTCGGGCCGCGCAGGGCGATGATGCGCGCGACCTCTTCGTTGACCTGCTGTTCCAGCGCGTCGATGGCCGCGTCGTTCGCCCGGACCATCGCCGCCAGCTCGTCGTCACGGGTCTCGAGCGCCTGGCTCGCATCGAGGATGGCGCGTTCGACGAGACCGCCCATCTTCATGATCATCGCCTGCACCGCTTCCAGATCGCGGTCGAAGGCCGACAGGATATGTTTGTCCGACGCCATGCTCGCTCCTTAACCGATCCGGCCCGAGATGTAGCTCTCGGTGCGCGGGTCCACGGGGTTGGTGAAGATCTGCCCGGTCTCGCCGTATTCGACGAGATTGCCGAGATGGAAGAACGCCGTCCGCTGGCTGACCCGTGCCGCCTGCTGCATCGAGTGCGTCACGATCACCACCGAAAACTGGCTGCGCAATTCGTCGATCAGTTCCTCGACCTGCGCGGTCGCGATCGGGTCGAGCGCCGAACAGGGCTCGTCCATCAGCAGCACCTCGGGCTTGGTCGCAATCGCCCGCGCGATGCAGAGCCGCTGTTGCTGGCCGCCCGAAAGGCCCGTGCCGGGCTGGGCCAGGCGGTCCTTGACCTCGTTCCAGATAGCGGCGCGGCGCAGGCTGCTCTCGACGATCTCGTCCAGTTCGGCCTTGTTGCGCGACAGGCCGTGGATGCGCGGGCCATAGGCTACGTTGTCATAGATCGACTTGGGGAAGGGGTTCGGTTTCTGGAACACCATCCCCACCCGGGCGCGCAGCTGCACCGGATCTACGCGGGCATCATAGATGTCCTGCCCGTCGAGGCGGATATCGCCCTCGATCCGCGCACCGGCGATCGTGTCGTTCATCCGGTTCAGCACGCGCAGAAAGGTGGACTTGCCGCAGCCGGAAGGGCCGATGAAGGCGGTGACCATCTTGTCGCGGATGTCGATTTCCACATCCTTGATCGCATGGGTGGCGCCGTAATAGACCTGCACGCCGCGGGCCGAGATCTTGATCTCGTGATCGTCCACTTGTCTCTCCACAATTCGCATGTCGTTCATGGCGGGCTCCATCCTACCAGCGCCGTTCAAAGCGGCGGCGCAAGACCACGGCAAGGGCGTTCAGGGCGATCAGGACCACCAGAAGCACGATGATAGCGCCCGAGGCCCGTTCGACGAAGGCCGGATCGGACCGCTGGGTCCAGTTGTAGACCTGCACCGGCAGGGCCGAGGCGGGGTCGAAAAGCCCCTCGGGCGGGGCGCCGGGATAGCTGCGCACAAAGGCCACCATCCCGATCAGCAGCAGGGGCGCGGTTTCGCCAAGCGCCTGCGCGATGCCGATGATCGTCCCGGTCAGGATGCCCGGCGCGGCAAGCGGCAGCACATGGTGAAAGACCGCCTGCATCTTGGATGCCCCGACCCCCAGCGCCGCATCGCGGATCGAGGGCGGCACCGCCCGCAGGCTGGCGCGGGTCGCGATGATGATCGTGGGCAGTGTCATCAGCGTCAGCACCAGGCCGCCGACGATGGGCGCCGATTGTGGCAGGCCGGCAAAGTTGATGAAGATCGCAAGGCCGAGGATACCGAAGACGATGGACGGCACGGCGGCGAGGTTGGAGATATTGACCTCGATGATATCGACCCAGCGGTTCTTGGGCGCGAATTCCTCCAGATAGATCGAGGCGGCGACGCCGATCGGCAGCGCCAGCGCCAGCACCACCAGCATCATGTAAAGCGAGCCGAGGATCGCGACGCCGAGCCCCGCCGCTTCGGGCCGCTGGTCCGAGGCATCGGGCAGCGTGAGAAAGCCCATGTTGAACCGCTGCACCAGAACGCCTTCGCCGATCAGGTAATCGGCAAGGCGCAGTTGCTCGGGGCTCACGTTGCTGTCGCGCTCGGCGCTCTGCATCGTGACGCGGCCCTTCATGTAGCCGTCGATGCGCCCGTTCGCGAGCACGTTGAATTCCACGGTCTGACCCAGCACATCCGGGTCGTTCAGCACATAATTGCGCAACTGCGCCGGTGCCTCGCGCGAGATGATGTTGCCCGCATCGGCTTCGGACAGACCCTCGATCGAGACGCCCATCGCCTCCATCTTGGCGGTCATCGCCTCGGCGATCAGGGGCGCATAGCCAAAGGTCGAAACCTGCTGCAGGCTTTCGCGCGACCGGTCACCCACAGGATCGAGCCGGTCGGCGGGAAGGGTGATTTCGAGCGTCACGAAGGCCTGGCGGAAGGCCGATGCGCCGTTGCCCACCACCGTGGTCAGCAGGACGACCAGCGCGGCGATACCGATGAGGATCGCGGTCAGCCCATAGGCCCGGAACCGTCTTTCGGCGGCGTTGCGGCGGCGCGTCCGGCTGTCGGGTTCAAGCAGCGACTTGGCCGGGCGATGCGCCGGGGAAGATGCGGTCGCGTCGGTCATTCGTACTGCTCCCGGTATTTGCGGACGATGTAAAGGGCAAGGATGTTGAGCGCGAGCGTGATGACGAAAAGCGTCAGGCCAAGCGCAAAGGCCACGAGCGTCTCGGGCGAGCCGAAATCGGTGTCGCCGGTCAACTGTCCCACGATCTTGACGGTGATGGTCGTCATCGCCTCGAACGGGTTCAGGTCCAGCCGCGCGGCCGCCCCTGCCCCAAGGACCACGATCATCGTCTCGCCAATGGCGCGCGAGGCTGCCAGCAGGATCGCACCGATGATACCCGGCAGCGCGGCCGGGACGATCACCTGGCGGATCGTTTCGGATTTCGTCGCGCCGAGGCCCAGCGAGCCGTCGCGCAGCGATTGCGGCACCGCGTTGATGATGTCGTCGGACAGCGAGGACACGAAGGGGATAAGCATGATGCCCATCACCAGACCCGCGGTCATCACCGAACTGCTGCTTTCGCCAAGGCCCATGGGGCGCGCGAAATAATCCCGCAGCAGGGGTCCGACCGTCACCAGCGCGAAAAGGCCGTAGACGATGGTCGGGATACCGGCAAGGATCTCGATCAGCGGCTTGGCGACGGACCGGAACCGGCGGCTTGCATATTCGGACATGTAGATCGCGGCAAAGAGCCCTACAGGCACCGCCACCAGAAGTGCGATGAAGCTGACATAGAGCGTACCCCACAGGAGCGGCAGCATCCCGAGCTGGCTGTTCCCCCGGAACTGCGGCGACCAGGTGAGGCCAAAGAGGAAATCCTGCCAGGGATACATCCGGAAGAATTCCATCGTCTCGAACACGAGCGAGGCGACAATCCCCGCCGTTGTCAGGATGGCGATGGTGGAAGCAAGGATCAGCAGCGCGAGGATACCGCGCTCCACCGCGTTGCGGGCGCGGAAGTCGCGGCCGACCCGGCGGATCGAAAATGCAAGGCCGCCCGCCGCAAGCCCCAGCACCACGACCGCCATCAGCATGTTGCCGGTTCCGGCGAGGTTGCGATAGGCGCGGGCGGTCTCGAGCACCTCGGGGCGCGCGGCGCCCGCCATGGGAACGCCCGCCTCATCGAGCGAGGTCCGGAGCGTTTCCACATCCACAGTCGAGGCAAGCCGCCCCTCGGCCAACCGGCCCGTGGCGACGGCGGCGTCGATCGCGCCGACCATGCGGCGCACATCGCTCATCACCAGGCCGCGGGTCGAATTTTCGGGGATTGCGCTGTCGGGGATGCGGCCGCCGATCGTGGACTGAATGACCATCGGCTGAAGCAGCAGCCAGCAGGCCAGCACCAGCAACGCCGGTACCGCCGTATAGATGAACACATTCGTCCCGTGATAGCCGGGCAGCGAATGCAGCACGCGGGTATCGCCGCCGGCCGAGCGCACGGCGCCCCTGCGTCCGACGACATAGCCCGCAGCCCCGAGGGCGAGGACGATCAGAACAATCCAGAAAACGGGCATTGGGGACGCTCGCGCAAGGGGAAACAGGGGCGGACCGGCCACCCTTCAGGCGGAAAGGGCGGGACGAACACCGTCCCGCCCAAGGGTCTTACATGGTCTCTTCGGCTTCGACAGCGGCCTGCGTCGCGGCAAGCTCGGGGTCGGAGACGAGGCCATACTGGGCCAGCGGGCCGTTCGGGCCGGCCATGTCGTCCGAGACGAAGAACTGCGCGAATTCCTTCAGGCCGGGGATCACACCGATATGCGCCTTTTTCACATAGATGAACAGCGGGCGCGACACCGGGTATTCGCCGGTCGAGATGGTTTCCACCGACGGCTCGATGTCGGACATGGTCGCGACCTGCAGACGGTTGGTGTTGTTCTCGTAGAAGGCCAGACCGAAGACGCCGATGGCTTCACGGTTGGAGTCGACGCGGGCCAGCGTCTCGGTGTAGTCGCCGTCGATATCGACAGCCACGCCATCGGTGCGGACCGCGGTGCAGCCGCCTTCGACACCGGCAGCGGCCAGCGCTTCTTCGGCGCCCGACGAACGGCAGCCGGCGTGCAGGACGCGCTCTTCGAACACTTCACGGGTGCCGTGACGGGTGCCCGGAATGAAGGCCAGGATGCGCTGCTCGGGCAGGTCCGCGTTCACTTCGTTCCAGGTGGTGTAGGGGTTTGCCACAACCTCGCCGTCGACGATCACCTGTGCGGCCATCGCGTTGAACCAGTCTTCGGGGGTGAAGGCAAAGGACGGACCGTTGATGTCCGACGCGAAAACGATGCCGTCATAACCGATGCGGATCTCGATGATCTCGGTCACGCCGTTCGCGGTGCATTCGGCCATCTCGTTGTCACGGATCGCGCGCGATGCGTTCGCGATATCGACCGTGTTTTCGCCGACGCCTTCGCAGAAGCGACGGAAGCCCGTGCCCGTACCGCCGGATTCGACGACGGGGGTCGCAAAGTCGAAGTTCTCGCCAAAGGCTTCGGCGACGATGGTCGCATAAGGCAGAACGGTCGAGGAACCGGCAACCTGAACCTGGTCGCGGGCAGCGGCGGCGGTCGCAGAGATCGCAGCGATCGCGACGGCCGAAGCGGTCAGTTTAAGCATCGACATATAAAGCTCCTAGCTATCAAGCCGACCGTCGGGGTGACGGCTGGGGGCTGTCTATCCGGCGATTGCGGCTCATATGTGACATGAATGTAAAACTATTATGACACGCCACGGCAGGCGCTGCCGGCGTACAGCGCTTTTAGACCATATTTTTCAGGAGCTTGTATGTGCGGCAAGGGCAAGGCCGATTTTTTTGCCAGGCTCTTTGCGAGGCTCAAGGTAACAGAAAGCACACCGGTACACGACAGATGCCGGGCCGATTCACCAAGGTCGGGAAAGGATCATCGCAGATTTGGATGTCGGTCTTGTGGCAACCGTCATCCGCCGGCCCCGCCTAGCGCAGCCGCCGGATCGAAAACCAGCTCAGCCCGGCCATCGCGCCCGCCGTCGCAAGACAGAGCGCAAGCCCCCCCGCCTGATAGCTGAGCCCGGACAGAAGCGTCCCGATCAGCCGCCCCGCCGCATTGGCCATGTAGTAGAAACCCACGTCCATCGTCACACGTTCCGCCCTTGAATAGTCGAGGATCAGGTAGGAATGGACCGAACTGTTCACGGCAAAGACAAAGCCGAAGAGCAGCAGTCCCGCGACCAGCGTGAGCGTCAGCCAGATCGCCGGCCCGCCCGAGGCAAGCGCCAGCGCCGCCAGCGCAAAGGGGATCGGCACCAGATATCCCGCCCAGCGGATCGCAGCGCCGGTATGATCGCCCGCGCCCCGCAGGATGCGGGGGGCCGCGCCCTGCACCGCGCCATAGGCGATGATCCAGGCGGCCATGAACCCACCGATCAGAAAGAACGCCGCCCGCCGGCTGTCCGGGGTCCCGTCCGACAGGACCGACTGGAAATAGACCGGGATGCCCACCACGAACCAGACATCGCGGGCGCCGAACAGGAACATCCGCGCCAGGCTCAGCCGGTTGATGCGGGCGTCGCGGGACCAGACCTGCGTGAATTTCGTGCCCTTCTTGCCGGTCGGAAGTCCCGGCGGCAGGAACAGCGCGACTGCGACAAGGATCGCCGCCAGCACCGCCGCCATCGCCCAGACGGCCGCGCCGAACCCCGCCAGCGCCAGAAGCGCCGCGCCCAGAAAGAACCCCGCGCCCTTGACCGCGTTCTTCGACCCGGTCAGCAGCGCCACCCAGCGAAAGAGCACCCCCTCGCCCGAGGGCGCCAAAAGCCGGACGGCGCTTTTCGATGACATCTTGGCAAGATCCTTGGCGACCCCGCTCGCACCCTGCACCGCCATCACAAAGACGACCGAGGCGCCCACCCCCCAGCCGGGATCAAGCTGCGCCAGCGCCGCCAGCGCCGCGATCTGCAGCATCAGCCCCGCATAAAGCGTCGAGGCCAGCCCGAACCGCGCCGCGATCCAGCCGGCCGACAGGTTGGTGACGATCCCCGCAGCCTCATAAAGCAGGAACAGCCATGCGAGTTGCAGCGGCGCAAAGCCGAGCGTGTTGAAATGCAAGAGCACCAGCATCCGCAGCGCGCCGTCGGACAGCATGAAGGCCCAATAGGCCGCCGTCACCGCCGCATAGGCGCGCAACGGGTTCGCGGGTGCCGCCACGGTCATGCCATCTGCCCCGCGACCATGCGGGCGATGTCGCCGACCCGGCAGGCATAGGCCCATTCATTGTCATACCAGGCATAGACCTTGACCTGCGTGCCGTTGACGACCAGCGTCGAGCCCGCATCAACGATGGCCGAACGCGGATCGTTCACGAAATCCGACGATACCAGCGGCCGCGTCTCATAGCCGAGAATACCCGCCAGCGGCCCCTCGGCCGCCGCCCGGAAGAGCGCATTGACCTCCTGAACCGTGGTTTCGCGCTCGACCTCGAACACGCAATCGGTGATCGAGGCATTGAGCAGCGGCACCCGCACCGCATGGCCGTTCAGCCGGCCCTTGAGTTCGGGATAGATCAGCGCGATGGCGCTGGCCGACCCGGTCGTCGTGGGGATCAGGTTCATCAGCGCCGACCGCGCGCGCCGCATGTCCTTGGCCGGGCGGTCGACGATCGTCTGGGTGTTCGTCACGTCATGGATCGTGGTGATCGAGCCGTGACGGATGCCAAGCGCGTCGTGGATCACCCGCACCACCGGCGCAAGGCAGTTCGTCGTGCAACTCGCCGCCGTCACCAGATCGTGGCGCGCGGGCTCGTAAAGGTCGTGGTTGATCCCGAAGACGAGGTTCAGCGCGTCGCCGTCCTTCACGGGGGCGGAAACCACGATCTTCTGCACGCCTTCCTGCCGGTAGGGGGCAAGTTTCGCCGCCGTCTTGTGGGCGCCGGTGCAGTCGATCACCAGATCGACGCCCATCTCGCGCAGCGGCAGCGCGGCGATGTCGCGTTCGCGCGTCAGGCGCATCCGGTGGCCGTTGATGGTCAGCCCCTCGGGGTCATGGTCGAACCGCGCCGGCCAGCGCCCGTGGACAGAGTCGAATTCCAGCAGCAGCGCGTGCTGCGCCGGATCGCCTTCGCTGTCGTTCAGCAGGACGATCTCACCCCCCGCCCCGGTCTCGATCAGGTCCCGCAGGACCAGCTTTCCCATCCGGCCAAGACCGTTGAGTGCAATGCGCGGCATCTTTCGTCCTTTCGTCTGCCAATGTCAGTCGGAACCGTCAGCCGGGCATGTCAGTCCTGACTGCGGCCGATATCGTCCAGCCGCCGCTGAAGCGACTGGCGGTCCAGCGCCTCGGCCGAAAGCGCGGTGAAGGCGCCGATCCGGCGGTTGAGCGCCTCGAAGGTCCGCGCAAAGGCAAGGCCCTTTTCCGCATCCGTTCCCGTGGCCTTGACCGGGTCGGGCAGGCCCCAATGGGCGGTCATCGGCTGGCCCGGCCAAGGGGCACATTCCTCATCGGCGGCGGCGTCGCAGACGGTAAAGACGAAATCCATCCGCGGTGCGTCCGGCCCCTCGAATTCCGAGACATGCTTGGACCTGAGCCCCGAGATGTCGAGCCCGTTGCGCCGCAGCACCTCGACCGCGAAGGGGTTGAGGCTGCTGCCCGGCCGCGTCCCTGCCGAATAGGCGCGGAACCGGCCCGCGCCGCGCTCGTTCAGGATCGCCTCGGCAAAGATCGACCGGGCGGAGTTGCCCGAGCAGATGAAAAGGACATTCCAGGTTTCTGTGCTTGTGTCGGTCATGACTGGGCCCTTGGGCTGAAGATGCGGCTGGCAGAGATCGGGCCGCCCCCGGCAACAGTCATTGGCCAGATACCCGATCAGGTCCGACGCGCGATCGAGTGCGACGGAATAGTGGATCGAGCGTCCCTCCCGCTCCGAACCGATCAGCCCCGCGGCTTCCAGATCCGAAAGATAATGCGACAGCGTGTTCGGGCGCAGCGAGAGGCTGGCCGCAATCTCGGTCGGGCGGACCGGCTGCGGCGCGTGACGCATCAACAGCCGGAAGACCGAAAGGCGGCCCGGATGACCAAGGGCAGTGAAAAGACGTGAGGCGGCTTCTGTTTCCATAATTCAGGAATACAGGAAATATAGCGCCGGGCAAGTGAACCTTTTGTGTCAGCCCGATGCGGCCCAGAGGCTACGCGTCGGCTACGCGTCGTCCGAACCCTCGTCGTCAGAGCTTTCGCCCTGGCCCGCCATGGCAAAAACCGGATCCACATTATCGGGCAATTTCGGCGGACGCCTGAAATAGGCCAGATCCTTCACCGTCAGTTCCCCCAGCGCGTTGAACCCCTTGCGCGCCGCCTCCTCCTGAAGCTCCAGCACGATGGCATGGGAATCCGGGCGGGCGAGCGCCGAAGGAAAGCGGAAGTAATGCATCAGGATCGGCGTGCGGTCGCTCGATACCGAGCTGTTGAAAAAGCGCGGAAGCCACTGAAAGCTGTGCCGCCCCTCCGCCATCACCAGCGCCAGCGCCGCCTGATCGGCATAGGGATGGCGCAGCCCCTTGGGCAGGTCCGACGAGAGGACCTGATCCGCAACATCCCGCCAGCGGGTCGCAAAATCGGTCTCGGTGTCGAACAGGACAGCGCCGGAATTGCAGACCGCGAAAAAAGTCTCGGCCCGACTGCTGAACTGCGGCTCGCGCGCGGCATATTCCGCCGGGTCGATCCCCAGACGTTCGGTCGCAAAGGCCTCGATGGCGCGCGCCCCCTTCCCCGCAAAGGCCTGCGCGCCAAAGATGGGCCGGGCCGAAAGCTGCGGCTCGCCCAGCTTCCAGGTCGCGAAATTGCGCATCATCAGCATGTCGCTGTCCAGAAACAGCGCATAGCGCGTCCGGAACGGCAGCGTCGCCGCGTCGATCTTGTTGCCGATCGGATAGGCGTGGCGCTTCATCAGGTCGGGCTCGAACACCTCGAACTGGACCCCCAGCGCGGCAAGAAGATCAAGCGTTTCGTCATCGGGGGGCGGCGTATCTTCGGGGATTGCGGCCCGCAGATGCAGGTAGGGCGACATGAAGCGCCGCAGCGACAGCGCAAGGAACCGCGCCCGAAGGCTCAGCGCGCCTTTCTGAACGACGAAGAAAACCGTGAGTTCGTGGGCGCGCATCGCTTACCTGCCGTGGGTTGTGCGGATGCTAGCCGCCGCATCGCGGCAATTCAAGCTTCGGCGCCCACACCCGGCGAACCAAAGACCCGGGGCCCAAGCGCGTCGGTATCCGGATCGTCGGGGTCGAGCCGTGCCACCAGATCCTGCAGCACCAGCCAGGAACTGAACTTGAAATGCCCCGGATCGGCCAGCATCGCGCGCAGGAAGCCAAGCGGCACCGCCTCGCTCTGCTCGATCTCGCCGTCATGGCACTGGGGCTGGAACCCCGGCGGCAGGTCGAGATGGTGGATCAGCAGCAGCTCCTGATGAAAGCCGCGGGCCGAGACATATTGCACGCTCATCCGTCCGGCCGCGCGCAGGCCCCGCATCTCTTCGGGGCGCAGCCCTGCCTCCTGCCAGCCCTCCTGCAGCGCGCAGTCGATGACGCTCTGGCCCGCCGCGCGGCCGCCCGCGACCAGCGTGTCCCAGCGCCCGGGATTTGCCGCCGCCTCATGGGACCGGAGCGAGAGCCACACCATCGGCCCCCCTTCGGCCAGGGTCAGCCCGTTGATATGCACCTTCTGCGCCCAGAACCCCATGATCCGCAGCGCGCTGCGGTCGATCCTGGCCAGTTCCGCCCCCTCGGGGCCGCGCGTCACCGGCATGACCTCTGCCCGGGGCGGCTCGATCAGCCCATGGCTGTACAGATCGTCGCGGATCTCCTCCAGCCGGGCGGTGGGGTCACCGGGGGCAAGCTCCAGCCGCAGGCCCGCCTCGCGCAGCAGACCCCGGGCACAGAGCGCGCCGGCGACCGGCACGGGCACCGCGCCAGGCGGGTCCTGCAGCCCGTCGAAATGAAGCGGGCGGAAGGCAGCAAGGGCTGGGTCGGTCATCTGGTTCATCGGTCCTCGGGGGTCTTGTGTAAAGGCGTCAGGGGCGGGGCGTTCTGTCAGGCGTTCTGCGGAAAGGCGACGGCGGCGCTGCCGTCGAAATGGATCTCGGCGGCGGAGCCCTCGGCCAGCCGTTCGGGCGCGATCAGCGCCAGTTCGGTCGCCCCGAGGCTCAGCGTGACGCGCCAGTGCCGCCCCTCGAACAGGCAGCGCCGCACCCGCCCCGAGAGCCGCGCCTGTCCCGGCAGACGGGGCGGCCCCAGCGCGACCGCACCCGGATGCAGCATCAGCGTCACCCCCTGCCCCGGTGCCCCGCGCCCGCCCGTCAGCGCGGTCTCGGGCAGATGCAGCACCTGCCCCGCCACCCCCAGCGCAAGCTCGCCCTCGGGCGCGCCGGGCAGAACCTCGGCCGGCATCCGCGTGTCGAACCCGGCCAGCGTCGCGATCCATTCCGACCGGGGCCGCGCGAACAGCGCCTCTGGCGTGCCGCTTTCCTCGATCCCGCCCGCCCGCATCACCACCAGCGTATCGGCAAAGGAACACGCCTCGAGCGGGTCATGGGTGACGTAAAGCACCGTCTTGCCGACGCGGGCGAAAAGCTCGGCAAATTCCATCCGCATATCCAGCCGCAACTGCACATCGAGGTTTGACAGCGGCTCGTCCAGCAGCAGAAGGTCCGGGTCGGTGGCCAGCGCGCGGGCAATCGCCACCCGCTGTTGCTGCCCGCCTGATATCTGCGACGGCAGCCGGTCCGCCAGCCGCGCGATCTGCATCTGGTCGAGCAGCGCTGCCACCCGCCGGTCGCGGTCGTGGCGGTTGAGGTGCCGCAGCCCATAGCCCACGATCTGCGCCACCCGCATGTGCGGCCAGAGCGCATAGTCCTGAAACACCATGTTGAGCCTGCGCTTGCGCGCCTCCAGCGCCCAGCCGGGGCCCGACAGTTCGGTCTCGTCCAGCGCGATCCGCCCGGCATCGGGCACGTCGAGCCCCGCAACCAGCCGCAACAGCGTGGACTTGCCGCAGCCCGAGGGGCCGACGATGCAGGCCACCTGCCCCTGCGGCACCTGCATCGAGACCGCGTTCAGCACCCTCTGCCCGGCGAAATTGCGTGTCAGCCCCTCGATCGTCAGCATGCTTCACCCTTTCCCGGCATCGGTCGGAATAAGCCGGCGCAGCAGCCGGCGCGAGGCCGCGCTGATCGCGGCGATGATCAGAACCGTCAGCCCGCCCGCCAGCAGGGTCGCGGCCGTCGCCGCACCGAACTGACCCTGCTCGAAGGCGCGGTTTACATAGACGGGCAGCACATCGAGGCGTGGCGGCCGCAGGATCGAGGTGATCGCAAGGTCGAACATGGCCGACCCGAAGGCCGTCAGCGTGGCCGAGACGAGCGCCGCCGCAACGAGCGGCACCACCACCGTCAGGATGCGCCGCGCAAGCCCCGCGCCCTGCAGCGCCGCCGCCTGCAGCATGGTCGCCGGCACCTGCGCCATCGCGCCCAAGAGCACCCGCACCGCGATCGGCACCGCGCCCGCGATCCCCGCCAGCACAAGGATGAACGGATGGCCGTAAAGCGACAGCCCCGCCCGGTCGACCAGCGGCGCGTTCCAGATGAAGATATAGCCGATCCCCAGCACCACGCCGGGCACGGCCAAGCTCAGCGTGCAGGTCAGGTCGATCAGCCGGTTGAGGCGAAAGCCCGAAAAGGTGACGACATAGGCCGCCGCCGCCGCGATGATCCCCGCCCCCACCGCCGCCTGCGCCGCGATCCACATGGACGATTGCAGCGCCCGCAGGAACGCCCCGCCGGTTTCCAGCACATAGGCGTAATGGCGCAGCGTCAGGTTGTCCGTGCCGATCCCCAGCGCGATGCGGTCGGTGAACGAGACGATGACGCTCGACCCGATGGGGATGACCAGCGCCAGCGTCAGCGCGGCCAGCGCCAGCACGTTCGGCAGCAGTGCGCGGTTCACCGGCCCCGTCCCGCCCATCCGCGCCTTGGCCCCCAGAAAGTCATAGCGTCGGCTGCGCAGCACGCGGAAATAGGCCACCACCGCGACCAGCATGATGGCGGTGACGTAAAAGGCCATGACCCCCGCCAGATCGAACCGGATCGGCGACTGGTTGATCGCCACATAGATCGCATAGGTCAGCGTGGGAAAGCGGTAGGTCGTCGCCAGCGCCGCGGGCAGGCCGAAATCGCCCAGCACGTCGATGAAGATCAGGACCGCCCCCGACAGCACGGCGGGCAGCACCATCGGCAGCCGCACGGACCAGAGCACCCGCAGCGGCCCCGCCCCGTTCAGCCGCGCGGCATGGATGAAGTCCTCCATCCGCCACTGCAGCGCCGCCGAGGTCGTGAGATAGGCAAAGGGAAAGGACTTGAGCGCCATCACCACCGCGAGCCCCCAGGGGTTGAACACCAGATCCGGCACAAAGCCGAGGCCGAACCACTGGTTCGCCAGCCCGCCCCGGCTTGCGAACAGGATCCAGCCCTGCGCCAGGATGAAGGATGGCAGGATGATGATCGCCCAGGCCGCGACGTCCAGCGCGGGCCCAAGGGCCAGCCGCCCGTTATGGCGCAGGATGGCCAGCCCCGCCCCCATCAGCCCGCCAAGAACCGCCGCCACCGTCGCAAGAAAAAGCGAGTTCCAGAGCGCGCGACGCCAGAGCGGCCGTTCGAGGATCTCCAGCAGTCCCCAAAGCCCAAAGCCGCGCAATTGCCCGGTAAAGGCCCCGGGCGCCACCGCCTGCACCAGCACCGCCCCCATCGGCGCCAGCACCAGAAGGCCCAGGGCCAGGATCACCGCAAGGCCCAGCCCGTCCTCGGCCGTGATCCGCAGACCTTTGCGGCGCCGTCCTGAAAAGGGCTGGCCCGAAAGCGGCGCGGGGGCGCCCTTGGCAAAACTCGCATCGGTCATGGGACACCTTTCGGGGACCGGGGAAGGACGGGCAGGCGGATCGTCGGAAACGGCGCATACCCCACCGGGAAGATGCGGCGGCGCAGGGCTACCCCCCGCGCCGCCCGTCGGCCAATCGCTCAGTTCAGCGCCTGATCGGCGAACCAGGTCTTGATCTCGGCTTCATGTTCGACCGCGAAGTCATCCGAGGCGACAAGGTAGGTCTGACCTGCGGGCGGGCCGTCGGCGCGGCGGGTGGCGCCGGTCACGGTCGGCTCGAACTTGCCGTCCGAAGGCGCGGATTCCGCCAGCCAGCTTTGCGTCGCCGGTTCCAGCAGCCATTCGACAAAGGCCTGCGCCGCCTCGGGACGGGCGGTGCGCGCCTGAATGGCCGCGCCACGCACCACGCCCGGCGCGCCCTCGGCCGGCCAGACCACATCGACCGGCACCTCGCCATCGGCCATCAGCGTATAGGCCACCTGCGAGGTGATGAGCGCGAGCGAGATATCCCCCGAGACAAGCGCCGCCCCGGTCGGGCCATTGGTGCGGAAAACCCGCATCCCGTTCTCGAAATAGCGGGTGAAAAGGTCACGTGCCCCCTCGTCGCCCATCGCCTCGAAGAACTGCGCCACGCAGGGATAGGCCGGCGCCGCCACGGCCGGATCGGCCATGCCGAACTGTCCGTTGAAGCGCGGATCGGCCAGATCCTCAAAGCGGGCGGGCGGGTTGTCGACCAGATCCGTGCGATAGAGCATCACGCAGGAGGCCGAGAGGCCGATCGGAAACCACGAGCGGTTCTCGGGCAGGAAGCGTTGTCCGGTCTCGTTCAGGTTGCCAAGGTTCGCGGGGGCGACGCCGCGCAACAGCGCCTCCTGCTGGTCCAGCATGTGGAAGGTGTAGGAACCGTTGTAGATCAGCACGTCCCACTGGGGGTTGGCGGCCTCGGCAGCGATGCGGGCCAGGATCTCGCCGCCCGACATCTGCACCACGTCGATCTCGCGGCCGGTATCGGCCTCGAACCGCTCGGTGATGACGCCTTCGAAATCGTTGGTGTAAAGCACAAGCGGCCCCTGGGCGTCCTGTGCGGCGGCGGGCAGGGCAAGGGCGGCGGTCAGGGCCGCGCTGCCGAGTGTGGTCTGAAACGGGGTCATGGGCATCTCGCTTTCCGGGCTTGGCTGCATGAGCGCGTCGTTGCGCCTGCCCGGCCTAGCCCCCCCATACGACAGATCTGTAACAAGACCCGGGCGCAATTCCGGGACCGCCCGTTCCCGATCCTGAACCCCCCCAACATCCGCAGGGGTATCGGGGGCGGCATCCCGGACAGCATCGGGGGCGGACGTCAGAACCGCCGCCTTGACCCGGGCGGCCAGCGTATCGGCACATAGCCGCAGGGTGGCGTTCATCCCCTCGCGCGGTGGGGACAGCAGCGTCACCGCGACCGACGGCCCCACCCAACCCGGCAGCACCGCCACCAGCCGCCCGGCAGCGAGCCCCGCCCGGGCGGCGAATTCGGGGATCAGCGCCGCGCCCTGCCCCGCCTCGGCCGCGGCCAGGAGCAGTGGCAGGTTGCAGCTGATCAGGCGCAGGTTTCCCCCCAGCCGCGTCTCGGCCGCCCCCTGACCCGCCCCCGTCATCGCCCACTCCCGCCGCCCGGGATCGCCGCCAAAGACCAGAAGGTCGTCCGCAAAGGCCGCCGGATGGTCCGGTACCGGCACCCCCGGCGCCGCGACCAGAACCAGCGGCGTCCGGCAGATCCGCCGCTGGATCAGCGCGCTGTCCCGCAACGCGCCGTCATGGGCGCGCAGGTAAAGCTCGGCCCCGCCTCCCGCAGGTTCGGGATCGCGTTCCGATATCTCCAGACTGAAGGAGAGGCCGGGATGCGCCGCGCCCAGCTCCGCCAGCCAGCCGGGCAGCACCGGCAGAAAGAGCGAGGATGCCGCGATCCCCACCTGCCCGCCGATCGCCCGGGCCGAGGGCAGCAACCGGTCCTCGGCCCGGCGCGCGGCCTCGACAACCTGAAGCCCCAGCGCATAGGCTTCCTGCCCCGCCGGCGTCAGCGCGAATTCCTCGCCCGCGCGGATCACCAGCCGCGCCTTCAGCTGCGCCTCGAGACCCGCCAGCCGGCGGCTGATCGTCGATTTCGGCAACCGCAGCGCGCGGCCGGCCTTCAGGATACCCTGATGTTCGACAATGGCCACGAAAAGCCGCAGGTCGTTGAGATCGAGCATGACGCCCCCAAAGGGGCCGGGTGCCCCCGCCCGGGCTGCCAGAGAATTGCGACAGAATTATGACAACTGGCGGGTCGCCCGGCGCTCAGGAGCCCGGGTCGCGGTCCCCGCTGGCCCAGAGAAACCCGATAAAGGCGCCCTTGACCAGCCGCAGCGTCACCAGCGTCAGCACCGTCACGCCGATCACCGTCACGGTCAGCAGCGCGACCGGGTTGTCGCGGAAGAACACAAAGCCAAACCCGAGGATAGGCACCAACAGCAGCCCGACGATGCTGATCGCGAAAAAGGCCGGCCCGTCGGCCGCCCGGTATTCGCCCAGGGGTTCGTGGCAGACATTGCATTCCGCGGCCACCCGCAGATAGCCCGAGAAAAGCCGCCCCTCGCCGCAATTCGGACAGGTGCCCATCGTCCCGTGCCACATCGCCGCGCGGCGTTCCCGCGCCGCCCTGTGGTCAGCCCCGTCGCCGGCCTTGTCGCCCGACATGCCGCCCCCCTTTTCGTCAATCGGTTACAAAACAGACATCAACGCCAACATAGCGCACATTCGGGCGGCAACCAACATACAGCATCTGGGCCTTGGGGTGTGTTCAGTCCTCCCCCGGCGCCGGGGCCGCCTGAAAGGACGGCAGCGCCACATGCTGCCAGCCCGCGGGATCGGCGCCGGCGATCACCGCCATGACGGCGCGGGCCAGAAAATCGCCCGCCTCGGTCACGTCCTCGCGCACCACGATCATCTCGCGCCGGAACCGGTGCAGAAAGGGGACCGCCTCTTTCGCCACGACGTCGAACCCGGCGCCCAGCCGCTGGCCGCGGCTTTCCGCCGCCGCGACCGCGCACATCGCCGCGTTGGTCGAGCCCGAGATGATGCCGTCGCACCAGGCATCGTCCGGTATCGCGCGCAGCGCGGCCTCGACCCGGCCGCTGCTGTCGTCGCTGCTGATCCCGTCGGCCAGCACCAGGTCGACCCCCGCCTCGGGCGCGGCGGCACGGGCGCCCTCGATCATGTGCTCGGCATAAGTCTGGCCGCGCGGAGGCGCGATCAGCAGGACGCGCCGCCGCCCCGCCGCCGCAAGCCGCCGCACCGCCATCGCGCCATAGGCCGCGTTGTCGAAATCCGCAAAGGGATGCGGGATGCCCATCGCGGTGCGGCCATGGGTGGCAAAGGGCACGCCCCGCGCGGACATATAGGCAACGCGCGGGTCCTCGGGGCGGGTCTGGTTGATGATGATCCCGTCGGCCGACCCGCTCTCGACCAGATAGCGGATCGGCTGCATCGGGTCCTCGCTTGCAAAGAAGGGGGCGACGATCAGGTGATAGGGCGTTTCCCGCAGCGCCCCCGCGATCGAATAGATCAGACGCGCGGTATGGTTCATCACGTCGTGTTCGGTCGACATGACCAGCGCGATCACGTTCGTCTTGCCGGTCCGCAGCCGCACCCCCGCCCGGTTCGGGCGATAGCCGAGGTCGCGGGCGACCTCACGCACGCGGCGCTTGGTCTCTTCACCGATATCGGGCGCATCCTTGAGCGCGCGCGACACCGTCGCCACGGCCAGCCCCGTCCGCTGCGCGATGGTCTTGAGCGTCGGACGCCCCTCGCCCGCGTCAAGGCGGTGGTCCGGGCCCGTCGGGGGCGAATCATCTGTCATCGTCATCGGCGCCGCAGCTTGTTTCCCGACCGTCATCTTGCAGCCCCCGACGCGAAAGTCACGGCCCCCGCCGCACAGCCCCTCGCGCCTTCGACAGGACAGGGACCCTGACCCGTCGCCCCGCAACCCTCCGCCACCGCTTTGGAAAAGGGGCTGGTCAAGGGGGCTATCTGCGGGGCTATCTGCGCGCTAAAGTTGTTAACGACTGGCATGAAATTTTCCTTGCTAGCGGCAACATCAACGTTATAGTTTTTCCTATAACGATTTAGATTAGCGTCTTTGCTCTGGGAGGAGAAGATGAAACGTTACCCCTACGGGTTGTGTGTTGCGGCCCTGTCACTGCCTTTCGCGACCTCTGCCACCGCGGCCAATCTCGAAATCACCCATTGGTGGACCTCGGGCGGCGAGGCAGCAGCGGCTTCCGAAGTCGCGCGTCTTTTCGAGGAAAGGAACACCGGCCACACCTGGGTCGACGGCGCGCTGGCCGGCGGGTCGGGGATCGCGCGGCCCATCATCATCAGCCGCATCCTGGGCGGCGACCCGATGGCCGCGACCCAGCTGAACCATGGCCGCCAGGCCGAGGAACTGGTCGAGGCGGGGCTGATGCTCGACCTCACCGAACTGGCCGAGGCCGAGGGCTGGCGCGACATCGTGCAGCCGGTCTCGCTTCTGGATGCCTGCACGGTCGAGGGCCGGGTCTATTGCGTGCCGCTCAACATCCATTCCTGGCAGTGGCTCTGGCTCTCGCATCAGGCGTTCGAGGATGCGGGGCTCGAGGTGCCGACCAACTGGAACGAATTCGTGGCCGCCGCCCCCGCCCTGCGCGAGGCAGGCAAGATCCCGCTCGCCATGGGGATGCAGCCCTGGCAGGCCAACGGCACCTTCAGCGTGATGGCCAGCGCCATCGGCGGGCTGGATGCCTGGACCCGCGTCTATGTCGACAAGGACGCGGACACCGCCCGTGGCCCCGAATTCGCCGCCGTGTTCGAGGCCGCCGACACCGCCCGCCAGATGTCCGCCGGCACCAATGTGCAGGACTGGAACCAGGCCACCAACATGGTCATAACCGGCACCGCCGGCGGTCAGGTCATGGGTGACTGGGCGCAGGGCGAATTCGCGATGGCCGGTCTTGTCGCGGGCGAGGATTACACCTGCCTTCCCGGTCTCGGCGTGAACGAGATCATCTCGACCGGGGGCGATGCGATCTACTTCCCGGTGAACCGCGACCCGGCGGTGCAGGAAGGCCAGTTCGCGCTCGCCTCGCACCTGATCTCGCCCGAGGTGCAGGTGGCCTTCAACCTGCGCAAGGGCTCGCTGCCGGTGCGCGGCGATATCGACATGGCGGCGGCGAATGACTGCATGCAGCGGGGCCTCGAAATCCTTGCGCGCGGCGACACGCTGCCGGATCTCGCCATGATCATCACCCCTGACACCCAGGCCCAGATCGAGGACCTGATGGTGGAATTCTGGAACGACAGCTCGATGACCCCCGAGGCGGCGCAGGAACGGTTCGCCGATATCATCGCCAGCGCCGACTGACCGTTCCGGATAGGCACGGGCCGCGGGCGCCTCCCGCCTGCGGCCCGGCCCCTTTGCCTCGCATCGCTCATCCCAGGTTCCGCTTGACTCATCCGGACAAGACCAGACCCGACGGGGCCGAACCCCGCAACCCCGACCCGGACCAGCCCGAAGCCCCCCGGCCCGAAGCCGCGGCCGACGGCAGGCCCGCACCCCATTCCGAAGCTCCCCGCCCCGGACCTCGGGCGCTTCCGCCCTCGCCCGAGGCCCCGCCTCGCCAGAACCGAACCCAACCGGAAGGAGGCCCGATGTCCCCGACCCCCCGCCCCGCGCTCGCGACGATGGACCCCGCGCTCGATGCGGCGGCCGGCCGTCCCGAACAGGCCACCCGGCGCCCGCCCCGGCTTTTGCGCAATCTCAGCGCCAAGATCGCGGCCCTGCCGATGATCGCCACGGCGCTCGTGATCTTCGTCGGCTGCACGATCTGGACGGTGGTGCATTCCTTCACCTCCTCGCGCCTTCTGCCGCGCACCGATTTCGTGGGGCTCGCGCAATACGAACGGCTCTGGTCCACGAACCGCTGGATCGTCTCGATCGAGAACCTCGCGATCTTCGGGTTCTTCATGATGGTGCTCAGCCTTGTGATCGGCTTTCTGCTCGCGGCCCTGCTGGACCAGAAGATCCGCTTCGAAAGCGTCTTCCGCACCGTCCTGCTTTACCCCTTCGCGCTCAGCTTCATCGTGACCGGGCTTGTCTGGCAGTGGATCCTCAACCCGGATTTCGGGGTGCAGGCGATCGTACGCAGCATGGGCTGGACGGGCTTCACCTTCGACCCGCTCTATAACGCCGATATCGTGATCTACGGCATCCTGATCGCCGGCCTCTGGCAGGGCACCGGCCTTATCATGTGCATCATGCTGGCCGGCCTGCGCGGCATCGACGAGGAGATCTGGAAGGCCGCCCGCGTCGACGGCATCCCCACCTGGAAAACCTATCTCTTCATCATCATCCCGATGATGCGGCCGGTCTTCGTCACGGCGCTGGTGCTGATCGCGACCGGCATCGTCAAGGTCTACGACCTTGTGGTCGCCCAGACCTCGGGGGGGCCCGGCATCGCGTCCGAAGTGCCGGCGAAATACGTCTATGACCACATGTTCCGGTCACAGAACCTCGGTCAGGGCTTTGCCGCCTCGACCATGATGCTTCTGTCGGTCGCGATCATCCTCATCCCCTGGGCCTATCTGCAATTCGGAGGAAAGCGCCGTGGCTGACATCCCCCTGACCGGGCCCGTCCGGGCGCCGATGCGCGCCGAGCCGCGCGGCCCCCGCCCCCGGCCCCGGTTTTCGCGCCGCAACATCCTGATTTACGGCACGCTGGCGCTCGTCTCGCTCTATTACCTCCTGCCGCTCTATGTGATGGTGGTGACCTCGCTCAAGGGAATGCCGGAAATCCGGCTCGGCAATGTCTTCGCGCCCCCGGTGGAAATCACCTTCGAGCCGTGGGTCAAGGCCTGGTCCGAGGCCTGCACAGGCCTCAACTGCGACGGGCTCAGCCGCGGGTTCATGAACTCGGTGCGCATCCTGATCCCCTCGGTGATCCTCTCGGTCGCCATCGCCTCGGTCAACGGCTATGCCCTGTCGCACTGGCGCTTCCGCGGGTCTGAGGTGTTCTTTACCATCCTCATCGTGGGCGCCTTCATCCCCTATCAGGTGATGATCTACCCGATCGTGATCCTGCTGCGGGAACTGGGGCTTTACGGCAGCATCTGGGGTCTCGTGCTCGTGCACACGATCTTCGGGATGCCGATCCTCACGCTTCTCTTCCGCAACTACTTCGCCGCCCTGCCGGAAGAACTGGTCAAGGCCGCGCGGGTCGACGGGGCGGGCTTCTGGGGGATCTTCTTCCGCATCATGCTGCCGATGAGCCTGCCGATCCTCGTGGTGGCACTGATCCTTCAGGTCACGGGGATCTGGAACGATTTCCTCTTCGGCGTGATCTACACCCGGCCCGACAGCTACCCGATGACGGTCCAGCTCAACAACATCGTCAACTCGGTGCAGGGCGTGCGGGAATACAATGTCAACATGGCCGCGACCCTTCTGACCGGGGCCGTGCCGCTCCTCATCTACTTCGTTTCCGGCAAACTCTTCGTGCGCGGCATCGCCGCGGGCGCCGTAAAGGGATGACCCAAATGCAAAGCATCTCCATCCGCGACCTGTCGCTGTCCTTCGGGGGGCTCACCGTTCTCGACACGCTCAACCTCGATATCCGGGATGGTGAGTTTCTGGTGCTCCTCGGCCCCTCGGGCTGCGGCAAGTCCACGCTCCTGAACTGCATCGCGGGGCTTCTCGATGTTACCGAAGGGCAGATCTTCATCAAGAACCGCAACGTGACCTGGGAAGAACCGGCGCGGCGCGGCATCGGCATGGTGTTCCAGTCCTACGCGCTTTACCCGCAGATGACGGTGCGCGGAAATCTCAGCTTCGGACTGAAGAACAAGCGGATGCCCAAGGCCGAGATCGACGCCCGCGTCGACCGCGCCGCCGAGATCCTGCAGATCGGCCCGCTGCTCGACCGCAAGCCCTCGGCGCTGTCGGGCGGGCAGAAACAGCGCGTCGCGATCGGCCGCGCGCTGGTGCGCGACGTGGACGTGTTCCTGTTCGACGAACCGCTCTCGAACCTCGACGCGAAACTGCGCGCAGAACTGCGGGTGGAACTCAAGCGGCTGCACACCCGGCTCGGCAACACGATGGTCTATGTGACCCATGACCAGATCGAGGCGCTGACACTCGCCGACCGGATCGCCGTCATGCGCGGCGGCGTGATCCAGCAGCTTGCCGACCCGCAGGTGATCTATAACCGCCCCGCGAACCTCTTTGTGGCGGGCTTCATCGGCTCGCCGGCGATGAACTTCGTCAACGGCTCGCTGGTGCAGGGGGGCGCGGCCTTCCGCTATGGCGACCAGCTTTTGCCCACCGCGGGCTATGAGGGCGGGCCGCTGCTGGATCTCGGCCGCGCGATCCTCGGGCTGCGTCCCGAACACCTGACGCTCCATTCCGAACCGCAGCCCGGCGCGATCCCCGCGGTGGTGGAGCTTGAAGAGCCGATGGGCGCCGACAGCCTGGTGTGGCTGCGCGCCGGGACCGATGCAGTCACCGTGCGCGCCCCTGCCGACCGCCGTTTCGGGGCGGGCGAAACGGTCTGGATCGGGCTCGACATGGGCCGCGCCTCGATCTTCGACGCGAACAGCGAAGCCCGCCTCTGACGCCCTTTCACATCCAAGGAGACCCGGATGACCGCCTTTTCCTATCAACTCTGGAGCTCGCGGAACTTTCCGCCCCTGACCGAGACGCTGAAACTCCTCGCCTCGCTCGGCTATGTGCAGGTCGAGGGGTTCGGGGGCATGTTCACCGACCCTTCCGGCGTCAATGAGCTTGAAGCCGCGCTGAAGGCAAGCGGCCTTTCGATGCCCACCGCCCACCTGCCCCTGCAGATGGTCGAGGATGACCCCGACCGCGTGATCGCCATCGCCCGGCGACTGGGGCTGCAGAAGGTCTTTATCCCCTATCTCGTGGCCGAGGATCGCCCGGCCGATGCCGCCGGCTGGCGCGATTTCGGCGCGCGGCTTCAGGCGGCGGGCGAACCCCTGCGGGCGGCGGGCCTCGGCTTTGGCTGGCACAACCACGATTTCGAATTCGCCCCCCTGCCCGACGGCACCATCCCGATGGAGGCGATCCTCGCGGGCGGCCCCGATCTGGAATGGGAGGCCGACATCGCCTGGATCGTGCGCGGCGGCGGCGACCCCTTTGACTGGATCGCCCGCCACGGCCGCCGCATCACCGCCGCCCATGTCAAGGACATCGCCCCCGCGGGCATGAACACGCATGAGGATGGCTGGGCCGATCCCGGCCACGGCACCCTCGACTGGCCGGCGCTGATCGCCGCCCTCGACAACACCAACTGCCAGTTTTTCGTCATGGAGCACGACAATCCCGATGACCACCACCGTTTTGCATCCCGCGCCATCGCCGCTTTCTGAGGCCGGCTCCGACCGGCTCCGCCTCGGCATCGTCGGCTGCGGCAACATCTCGCTCACCTATCTCACGCTCGCGCCACTGTTCCGCGGAATCGAGGTGGTGGCCTGCGCCGACCTGAACCCCGTTGTGGCCCAGGCCCGGGCTGACAGTTTCGGCATCAAGGCCCATAGCGTCGACGACCTGCTGGCCGATCCGGCCATCGACATCGTGGTGAACCTCACCATTCCCGACGCGCATTTCGCCGTGTCGCGGGCGGCGCTGATGGCCGGCAAGCATGTCTATTCCGAAAAGCCGCTGGTTCTCAGCATGGCCGAGGGGCTGGAGCTGCGCACGCTGGCCGCCGAACGCGGTCTGCGGGTCGGCTGCGCGCCCGACACCTTCCTTGGCGGGTCGCACCAGTATGCGCGCCACCTGATCGACGAAGGCAAGATCGGCGACGTCGTCGCCGGCGGCGCCGCGGTCATGTCGCACGGGATGGAACACTGGCACCCGAACCCCGACTTCTTCTTCCTGCCGGGCGGCGGGCCGATGCTCGACCTCGGGCCATATTACCTGTCGAACCTGATCAACATGATCGGGCCAGTGCGGCGGGTGGCGGCGCTGGCCAATGCGCCGAGCCCCACCCGTACCATCACATCGGAGCCCCGGAACGGCGAGGTGATCCCGGTGCGCACACCGACGAACATCCACGCGCTGCTGGATTTCGCGAATGGCGCGACCTTCACGATCTCGACCAGTTGGGATGTCTGGGCGCACAAGCGCGCACACATGGAGCTTTACGGCAGCGAAGGTTCGCTTTTCCTGCCCGATCCCAACTTCTTCGGCGGCGCGGTGGAACAGGCGGGGCGCGGCGGCGCCATCCAGCCTTCGGCCGTATGGGACCACCCGTTCGGCGTGCCGAACCAGACCCACGGCGAGGGCCGGCAATTGGCGAACTACCGCACTGCCGGCCTTGCCGACATGGCCGCGGCGATCATTGACGGGCGGCCGCATCGCTGCTCGCTCGATCTGGCGCTGCACGGGATCGAGGTTATGACGGCGATCCTCGCCTCGGGTGAAACCGGGCTCTTCGTCGCGATGGAAACAAGCTGCGAGCGTCCCGAGGCCCTTGGGCCGGCAGAGGCGCAGGCACTGCTGTTGCCCGCCGCCTGACGCGCCGGCCCAAGGGTGGCGCCCCGGCCCGAGCGCGGGGCAACCCAGAACCCGGTCTGCCCGCATGGGCAGGCCCCTCGTCCATGACCCCCGCCCGGCCCGGCGGGGGTTTTTCCATTGTGTCTGCCGGATAGAGGCGCCGAAAGTCCTGCTTTGACCGACCGCCAAGTGGTCCCATTCCTCGCATCCAATACCCACCCGCAAGGGGGGACGCGTCGTGCCAACGAAAATCGCAGGTGGCGGCCTCAAAAGGTGAGGGATCGCAATTCGGCCAAATCGCTGCGATGCGCCAATCGCGCCCACCCCCATGCGCCGCTTCCTCGGAAAGGACCACCACTTCAACTGCGGTGCTCTTCACGTCGGGCGGTGTCGAGGAGATGTTTTCGCGCCTGGCCGCGGCCTTCCCGGCCGGCGTCGAAGCCCTCGCAGCGCAATATGACACGGTTCTGGTCAGGTAGGACCTGCCTTTGGAACTTGCTGTCGGTTCAAGCCGGGAAATTGGCGGAACGACAGAACTGAACTCGCTTCAACTCCCAGTAAGGGAACTCGCCATGCAATGGAAAGTCCGGCGGATGATCGATGCTGACCCAGCCGGACCCCAAGCGCGAAAAGCCGGACGATGTCCGGGGCGAGAGGCACTCGAGAACCACCGAAGTCTCGGTACCGATCCGGAAGGCCCGGTTCGCGGGAAATCGGGGGGAGGTCCTTGCTTCAGGGGCCGTACCGTGGTGGAAAATTGGCATGACTTCATGGTGTCGGCCAAGGTCACATGAGCGTAGGGCGGCGCCGAGCGTAAGGCTGCGTTCGACATGGTCCACTGACACTCGTACCCAGACATGCCGCAGTTGGAGAGTGGATCCCCCTCATCCAGCCTGACAGGGAAACCCCCCTCCCGGCGAGCCATATTTCAGGGGTCTGTCAGGCCCGCCGCGTGTTACTTTTCCCGATCCGCAGATAATATACGAAACTCTGCATATAGCATATTGTTTCCTTGTTCAGGACGTGAATAATCGTGTTGTACAAACACGAAGGGGTACGGCCGTGGAGAGTTCCTTCAGCACCCAGCATGCAGCGGTTGGCGGCAGCCCCGTGCGCCTTACGGGGCTGTGCAAGACCTACGGGACCTTCACCGCCGTTCACCCGCTGGACATCGACGTGCAGGCGGGCGAATTCCTTTCGTTCCTTGGACCCTCCGGATCCGGCAAGACAACGACACTGATGATGCTTGCCGGGTTCGAAACCCCGAGCGGCGGCCAGATCTTTGTTGGCGACCGAGAAGTGACGCATGTGCCCCCGGCGCGGCGCAACATCGGAATGGTTTTTCAGAACTATGCCCTCTTTCCGCATATGACGGTGGAACAGAACGTCGGCTTTCCCTTGCGGATGCGCGGCATCTCTGGCCGCGCCCGGGCAAGGACCGTCGCCGGCATGCTGGAGATCGTCGGCCTGTCGTCCTTTGCCGGCCGCTATCCTGCCCAGCTTTCGGGTGGCCAGCAGCAGCGCGTGGCCCTTGCCCGTGCGATCGTCTTCCGCCCCCCCGTTCTGCTGATGGACGAACCGCTGTCGGCGCTGGACAAATATCTTCGCAGCCATCTTCAGATCGAGATCAAGCGCATCCAGCGCGAACTGGGTGTCACCGTCGTCTATGTTACCCATGACCAGGAAGAGGCGATGACCATGTCCGACCGCATCTGCGTGATGCGGGACGGCCGGATTGCCCAGATCGGCCAGCCTGAAGCCCTGTATCGCGAACCGCAGGATGAATTCGTCGCAGGCTTTCTGGGGGAGTCCAATCTGGTGAAGCGCCCGGTCCTTGCCGCCGCAGACGACACTGTCACGATCGACATGGGCGGCGGTGCCGTCACCCTGCCCACACGCAGCCGCGTCCCCGGCAAAGAGGTAAAGGTGCTGGTCCGGCCAGAACATCTGCGCTTTCATCCCGACGATCAGGGACCCGCGATGGTACACGACGTGACTTATGTCGGCGATCACCGCCGCTATGACATCACGTTGCCGGACGGCACCGCACTTTTGTCCAAGGTGCAGATCAGCGACGGATCTTCTGCCATATCCCGCGGAACCCGGCTCAGCCTGGACTGGCCCGTGGGCCAGATGCGCGTCTTTGCCGACGGACAGGCGCTGTCATGAAACGCATCTCGCCAAGTCCCGCGCTGCTTGTCGTGCCGCTTCTGGCCTTCCTGCTCGCCTTTTACGTGCTGCCCGTGATCCTGATGCTTGGGCGCAGCGCCGGCCCGGAAGGCGATTTCGCACCTTATGCCGCGGCGTTCGGCTCCGAGGTCGTGATCAAGGTTTTCAGCTACACGGTAAAGATCGCGGTCGGCACCACATTCCTGACGCTGATCCTTGCCTATCCCCTGGCCTATTTCATCGTCACGACCGGCGAGAGGACGGCCCTGATACTGATGGCCATCGTTCTGATCCCGTTCTGGACCAGCATCCTGATCCGGTCCTATGCATGGATGGTGCTGTTGGGGCAGCGTGGAGTGATCAACGGCTTCCTGATCTGGATCGGGGTGGTGGAGCAGCCGATCAGGATGCTGAACACGACATTTGCCGTTTATATCGGCATGATCCACGTGCTTTTGCCGTTCATGATCCTGCCGATCCTGTCTACGCTGAAGGGGATTGACGGCCGCCTTGTGTCGGCCGCCGAGAACCTGGGCGCGGGACCGGTGGCCGTGTTTCGCCATGTCATCCTGCCGCTGTCGATGCCCGGCGTCGTGGCCGGCTGCATTCTGGTCTTTGTGCTGGCGCTTGGCTTTTACATCACGCCCGCCCTGGTGGGCGGCCCTTCGGACATGACGCTGTCCATGCTGATCGCGCAAGAGGTCGATCTTTACCGTTGGGACACCGCCTCGGCCATCGCCGCGATCCTTCTGGTCACGACGCTGCTGGCGCTGCTGGCCGTCAGCCGGGTCCTGAGCATGGACCGAATTCTGGGGGGACCGCGATAATGCAGCACCGTTCGATCCGTGTTTCGGGACCGGTGACGCAGGCCGTTCTGGCCGTCATGGCTTTCGCTGTCGCGCTTTTCCTGATCCTGCCGATCTTCGTGATCGTGCCGACCTCGCTTTCGGCGGGGAGCTTTCTCAGCTTTCCACCTCCCGGTTTCAGCCTCCAGTGGTACGAGCGGCTGATCTCCCGGCCCGAATGGCTGCGCTCGGCCTGGCTGAGCATCTGGATCGCCCTGCTTGTGACGGTGGCCGCGACGATTCTGGGAACCCTGGGGGCACTCGGGCTTGTGCGAAGCTCCTTCCGGGGCAAGAAGCTGCTGCTCGCCCTCATCCTTTCGCCGTTGATCATTCCGGGGGTGATCGTCGCGATCGCGATCTACTTCTTCTATGCCCGGGTGAAACTGATCGGCTCTCCGGTGGCCATTGCGGTCGCGCATACGACGCTGGCGGTTCCGTTCGTCGTCGTGAACGTGTCCGCCGCGTTGCAGGGGCTGGACCGGCGGCTGGAAATGGCGGCGCAAAACCTCGGGGCCAGTTCCCTGCGCACCTTTCAGCTTGTCACCCTGCCAATCATCCGGCCCGGGATCGCGGCGGGGGCTCTGTTCGCCTTTATCACCTCCTTCGATGAACTGATCGTGGCGCTTTTCATCTCGGGACCCAGTCAGGTCACGCTGCCGCTGCGCATGTGGGAAAGCATGCGCTCGTCGCTGGACCCCACGTTGGCCGCGGTCTCCGTCATAGCGATCACGGTTTCGATCTCGTTGTTCTTCACCTCCTCCTGGCTGCAGTCGCGCGCGCGCCGGCGCAACGGGACCAACAGCGGGGACAGCACATGACGCCCAGGCGAATTCTTCTGACCTGTGGCTGGGTAATCGCCTATCGGGACGGCGCACATCGGCTGCTGCGCAACGGATCGGTCGTGATCGAAGGGTCTCGCATCGCCCACGTTACCGGCGGCAAGGTCGAGGGCACGTTCGACCAGCGCATCGACCTGCCGCAGGGTCTGCTTACGCCCGGGCTGATCGACATGCACGCGCATATGACCAGCGCGCCCTACGACCGGTCCTATGTCGAGGACGTGGGCAAGCCGGGCTTCTATTTCTCGGGCCTGCCGGAACTCCTGCCGGCGATGGGCGCGGCGATGGACGGCGACGCCGAACGCGCGGCTGTGGACTTTTCCATGGCCGAACTGACCCGTAGCGGCACCACCACCGTGTTCGAAATCGGCTGGCTGGGCGACTACACCGCCGACGCGGCAGAGCGTGCCGGTCTGCGCGCCTATATCGGCGAGGGCTATGGGTCGGCCCGCTGGCGTACGCGCGACGGACGCCGGATGCAGTATGACTGGAAGCCGGACGGCGGGATGGACGGGCTGGACGCCGCCGTCGCCTTTGCTCACCGCGTCGATGGCCGGGCCGGCGGGCGCATCAGGGCCATGCTTACGCCGATGCAGGTCGCCATGGCGACGCCCGAACTGCTGGCGCGCACCCGCGCCGTGGCCGAGGAACTGGACATCCCCATCACCCTGCACACGGCCGAGGCGGTGTTCGAGTTCCAGGAGATGATCCAGCGCGAGGGCATGACGCCGGTGGAATGGCTCGCAAGCCAGGACTTCCTTTCGCCGCGCACGATCCTTGGACACACGATCTTCACCTCGGGCAACTCGTGGATCAACTATCCGGGGCGGGATACCCAGATCCTTGCCGAACACGGCGCCTCGGTCGCCCATTGCGCCTGGGTCTTCGCCCGGCGCGGGATTGTGATGGAGTCATTCGCGCGGTATCTGGATGCCGGCGTCAACATGTGCCTTGGCAGCGATACGGCGCCGCAATCCATGCTGCGGGCGATGCGAGCCGCGTCGATCCTGTCCAAAGTTGCGGACCGGGACTGTCGCGTCGCCACCGCGCGCGAGGTGTTCGACGCCGCCACCCTTGCGCCCGCGCGGGTTCTGGGACGTGACGATCTGGGCCGGATCGGCCTGGGGGCCAAAGCTGACCTGCTGATCTGGGACATGGCCGGCTTTTCGCTTGCGCCCATGCGCGATCCGCTTCGGAATCTTGTATTCTATGCCGAGGCGGAGGACCTGCATCATGTGATGGTCGACGGCGAATGGCTGATGGCGGACCGCAGGCTTCTGCGGGTTGACGGGACGGGCGCAGCGCGTGCATTGCAAGAGGCGGCTGAACGCATCTGGTCGCGGATCGGGCCGGGCGATTGGGCCGGACGCCCGGTCGAAGAACTGTCCCCGCTGGAGCTTGAGGAGTTTTGATGATCCCGCCCACGCTGCCCGAACTTCGGGAGGAATCCGACAGCCAGGTCGATCACGCCTACGAAAGGATCGAGGATCTGATCGTGATGTTGGAGCTCGCCCCTGGGTCGCGTCTGGTCGAGGCGACGCTGGCTGCGCAGCTTGGCATCGGCCGCACCCCGATACGCGAGGCATTGCTGCGGCTGGCCGCCGACGGCTTGCTGATCTGGCTGCCCCGGCGCGGAATGGTGGTGCGCGACATCAACTTCCCGTTGCAGATGAAGGTGTTGGAAACCCGCCGCGCGCTTGAAAGCGTGCTGGTCCCGGCAGCAGCGCGACGCCGCAGCCGCGCCGAGGCCGAGGCGGTCGAGCGCGTGGTCGCCCATTTCCGGGAACTTCTGGGGACGGGACAAAGCCAGCTACTCCTGCGGTTGGACAGGCGCTTCATCCGGCTTCTGGTGGATCTGTCGCGCAACCCTTTTCTTGGCCAGATCCTGCCGCTCTATTCCCTTTCGCGTCGCTTCTGGGTGGCCCATCGCGACCTTTACCTGCGGCACTACCGCGAAGAGACCCTGACCGAATTCCACATCGCGATCGGTGAGGCCGTGGCCGAAGGCGACGAGGCCAAGGCCGCGGAACGCGTTGGTCAGTTTCTGGATCACGTCGAGGAATACACGATCTACCTCGGCGCGCAGCTTTCCGAGAGCGAAGGGAAATAAGAATGACCGCAGAAGACAAGGCCACGCTGATCCGCGATGTCGACTGGCTGCTGGCCTATGATTCCGACCTTGGCTCGCATAGCTATCGGCGCGGTGCGGATGTCGCCTTTCGGGGCGACCGCTTTGTCGATCCGACGACCCTCGCGCCCGAAGACATCGGGCAGGTGATCGACGGAAAGGGGCTGATGGTCAGCCCCGGTTTCATCGATATCCATGCCCATCCGGGCTATGAGACGATGCTCAAGGGGCTGACCGAGGAAGTGGGCAGCCGCAAGCTCTACATGAGCTCGCTTTACGAATACCTGTTCCTGTTTGACACCACCCACGAAGGTATGGTCGCCGCGACCGAGGTCGCGCTGAGCGAACTGATGCAGAGCGGCGTCACCACGATCTGTGATCTGTCCACCCCGCATGTCGGCTGGATCGACACCCTGGCGGCCAGCGGAATGCGGGCCTATGCCGCGCCCATGTTCCGCGAGGCCCGCTGGTTCACCGACAACGGCCATGAGGTCAAATACGACTGGGACGAGGCCGCGGGCGAACGGCGGATGATCGCGGCACTGGCCGAGGTCGATGCCGCGATCGCCCATCCTTGCGGGCGCCTCGGCGGCATGATCGTGCCGGCGCAGATCGACACCTGTTCGGCCCGGATGTTCAAGGACTCGCTGGTCGAAGCGCGCAGGCGCGGCATTCCCATCCAGACCCATGCCTCTCAGAGCGTCGTGGACTTTCAGGAGATCATGCGGCGTCACGGCCTGACCCCGATAGGCTGGCTGGAGGAGCTTGGCCTTCTTGGTCCCGACATGATCGTGGGCCACGGCATCTTCCTCGATCACCACGACTGGATTCGCTGGCCCGACCGGCGCGACCTGGCGCTGCTGGCTGAAACCGGTACCACAGTGGCCCATTGTCCGACTGTCTTTGCCCGGCGCGGCATCAGCCTGCAAAACATGGGCGACTATCTTCGCGCAGGCGTCAATATCGGCATCGGCACCGACACCTACCCCCATAACTTCATCGAGGAAATGCGCACCGGCATCTATACCGCCCGCGTCACCGCCCGCGATATCGAGGGCGCGACGGCACGGCAGATGATCGAGGCAGCGACGCTTGGCGGGGCAAAGGCACTGGGCCGCGACGACATCGGCCGCATCGCGCCGGGCGCCAAGGCCGATTTCTTTACCGTCGATCTGACCCACCCCTCGATGCGTCCGCTTTATGATCCGTTGCGCAGCCTGATCTTTTCGTCGGGGGAGCGCGCGATCCGCGACGTCTATGTCGATGGGCGTCAGGTCGTGCGTAACGGCGCGGCGCTTGCCTTCGACCCTGAGGATGCGACGGAGCGGCTTGAAGCGGCACAGCGCGCATCCATCGCCGAGGTCGCGCGCTACGACTGGGGAGGCCGCCCAGTCGAACAGCTGATGCCCCGCCTCTTCTGATCCTGCCCCCTGGAGAACCCGACATGAATGGTGCCGATCTTCTTTGCGACGCGCTTCTGGCAAACGAGGTGGAGGTCTGCTTTGCCAATCCCGGCACTTCGGAAATGCACTTCGTCGCAGCACTGGACCGAAAGCCGCAGCTGCGTTGTGTGCTGGGTCTGTTCGAAGGCGTGGTCACAGGCGCAGCCGACGGATATGCCCGGATGGCGGACAAACCGGCGGCGACCCTGCTGCATCTGGGGCCTGGCCTCGCGAACGGGCTTGCCAACCTGCATAACGCGCGGCGGGCGCGTACGCCGATCATCAACATCGTGGGGAACCACGCCACCTATCACCGCAGCTATGAGGCGCCGCTTGCCTCGGATGTCGAGGCGCTGGCGCGCCCCATGTCCAACTGGGTGCGCAGCACCGACGATGTGGCCCAACTTGCGCGCGACCTGAACGACGCATGGGTGGCAGCGGTGTCTGGTCCTGGTGTCGCCACACTGATCCTGCCTGCCGACACCGCCTGGAGCGAGGTCGCCGCCGAAACGCCCGTGGCCGCCCGCCGGCCTGCCCCGGCGCCCGCCGCCAAGCCTGTCATCGCGGAGATCGAGACCGCGTTGAAAGAAGGTCGGCAGGTCGCGCTGATGCTGGACGGAGTGGCGCTGCGCGAGGGCGCGTTGCGCGAGGCCGGACGCATTGCCGCCCATTGCGGCATCCGCCTCATGACCCCCACCTCGGTCGGAAGGATTCAGAGGGGCGCCGGCCGGGTCGCGGTAGAGCCTGTACCCTACCGGATCGAGGCTGCAATGACGGCGATGGAAACGGTCGACCTTCTGGTGCTGGTTGGCGCAATCGCGCCGGTCGCCTTCTTTGCCTATCCGGGTGCGCCCAGCGTGCCGACGCGGCCCGACACGCAGATCCTGGAATACGCCGGGCCCGAGGCGGATCTTGCCTCGGCGCTGGCGGATCTTGCCGCCGCCCTGGGCGCCGCGGGAACTGAACCTGTCGTGCAGCCGCCTGTCCGTGCCGAACGCCCCGCCGAAGGTCCCCTGAGCGGAGAGAGCGTCACCGCCGTCCTCGCCCGGGCGCTGCCTGAAGAGGCGATCGTGGTGGACGAGTCCATCACCACGGGCTGGCGCTTTCGCGAACAGTCCTGCGGCGCTCCACGCCACGACCTGCTGGATCTTACCGGCGGCGCTATCGGGATCGGCCTGCCGTTGGCGGCCGGGGCTGCGATTGCCTGCCCCGGTCGCAAGGTCATTTGTCTCCAGGCCGATGGCAGCGGCATGTATACCTGTCAGGCGCTCTGGACCCATGCGCGGGAACGGATGAATATTCTGACGGTCGTCTTTTCCAACCGCACCTACGCGACCCTGCACGGCGAGATGAAGCGCGTGGGCGTCGACGCCATCGGCGAAAACGCCCGGCGGATGCTCAACCTTGATGATCCGGCGATAGATTGGGTGGGGCTGGCGCAGGCGCAAGGCGTCGACGCCGCCCGGGCCACCACGGTAGCGGAACTGGAGGCTGCGGTGACGCAGGCAATGTCAACACAGGGCCCGTTCCTGATCGAAGCCATGATCTGAACCCCGCCCGGCAGCAGGTGGCATGCCAATGCAGGGACCCGCGCGACCCGCAAGCTACAGCCTGGCCTTTCTCAGTGGCGGCTCCAGCCAGCTCGCCGCTGGTTTCCTGGGGACGACGATCCCGCTTCTGATCGGCTTGGGCCCGGGCGGGAGCGATCTGCTTGGCCATGTTACTGCAAGCTATTCCGCCGGTTTCGCGCTGGGGTGCCTTACGGCACCTGCGCTGATCGGCCTTCTGGGCAGCCGGACCGCATTCGTGTTCTGCATGGTGGTCCAGGCGACATGCAGCCTTCTGCTCGCCCTGGTGCCGCAGGAAAGCTGGACGGTGCTGCGGGCGGCGATGGGATTCTGCGGCGCGGGATCGGTGGTCGTGTTCGAGAGCTGGATCAACACCACCGCCGCAAGCGGCTGGCGGACCCGCATATTCAGCCTGTTCAACTTCTGGGGCCGGCTCGCGATGATGGGCGGTCAGGCGCTCGCGGCCACGGGTTGGGCACAGTCGGCAGGGGCGACGGCCCTGCCAGCTGCTCTTTACCTCTCGGCCTGCGCCGCGCTGGTGATCCTCCTTGGCAAGGATATGCGGCCCGCCCCGCGGTCCGGCATCGCGATGTTGCGCGCGATGAAAGGCGTGCCGCTGATGTCTGCGGTCGCGATCACCTATGTCGGCGCAGTTGGCTCGACGCTCGTTTTCATGGCGCCGGGTTGGGGCATCATCGCGGGGCTGGCGCCCGCCACCGCGGCCCTGCTTGCCGTTACAGTCCAGTCGGGGTCGTTCCTTTTCCAGTGGCCGTTGGCCTGGCTCGCCGACAACCGGAGCCGTCAGGGCGTCATTCTGGCAGCGATGGCAGTCACCTTCATCGCGGCGACAATCCTGTTGCTGGGCGGCATCGCGTCGGTCGCAGCAATCTTTGCGCTCTGCGCGGTGATGGGCGGGTGCACCCTGCCCGTCTATGCCATCGCCCATTCGTCGGCGTTTGAACGCGCGGGCAGCGAGGCGCCGGTCGCCCTTTCGGGTGCGTTGCTGCTGTGCTGGGCCGCGGGAGGCTTTCTGGGGCCGATTCTTGCGGGCGTATGCATGGAAAGGTTCGGCCCCGGTGGGCTGTTCATGGGAATCGGCGCCGTGACCCTGACCTGTGCCGGCTTGATCCTTGTCCTGAATCGCGCCCGATGACCGTCTGAACTCGCCTTAAATAATATACCAAACGTTTAGGATGGCATATAAAGTGGATCGTATGAGATATGATCCTTGCGTAAAGAAGCGGCCGTGCCTTATCCTCCCACAACATGATCGCCCAGAGAGAGCGGTCAGTCACAACAGGGAAAAAGGAGCAATCATGAGCGAGCGTGAAGCAGAACTCATCCGCCGCCTGCGCGCCAGCGTTCAGGTACCCCCCACGGCACGGCGCGATTTCCTCAGGATATTCGGCGGCGCCGCCGCACTGGCAATGGCCGGTCCGCCGTGGATCTCGCGCGCCTTGGCGCAGGACCTCGGTTCGATGCCCGACTTTGAGACGATCCCCGACGCCTGGAAGGGATCGGGTGAGGTCGTCGTGGTCACCTGGGGCGGCATCGGCACCGAGATGCAGCGGGCCGCGTGGTTCGAGCCCTTCGAACGGCTTTGCGGCATTCGCGTTGTCGAGGCGATCGGGCCCGATCCGGCGAGGCTGAAGGCCATGGTCGACACCGGAACTGTGGAATGGGATATCTGCCAGATCGGGCGTGGCACAATGATCGAGCTGATGGCCCAGGGCGACTACCTGGAACCCATCGACTACAGCCTCGTCGAAGACGGCGTGACAGATGATTTCCGCTCCGAGCACGGCCTGGACATTGTGTCCTACGCCCAGATGATCGCCTATCGCACCGACGTCTTCCCCGAAGGGCCAACCGGCTGGGCGGATTTCTTCGACACCGAACGGTTCCCCGGTGCCCGCTCGCTGCCGATCGCAACCAAGGGCAATGTTCCCGAACTGGTGGGCGCGCTGCTTGCCGACGGGGTGCCGATGGATCAGGTCTACCCCATCGACATCGACCGCGCGATCGCCAAACTTGCCGAAATCAAGCCCGAGATCGTGAAATGGTGGGAGGCCGGCGCGCAGCACATGCAGATCCTGCTGGATGCCGAGGCACCGCTGGTGACCGCGTGGAACGGCCGGATCGAAGCTGCCAAGCAGGAAGGTCAGCCGGTCGAACTCGTCTGGAACGGTGGCACCGTGCTCAACAACGCCTGGCTGATCCCCAAGGGCGCCCCGAACCTGTCGAACGCGCAGAAGTTCGCGGCCTTCAGCAGTTCTGCTATCGCCCAGGCGCGTTATTCGGCGCTGCTGCCCTATGGCTTCACCAATGTCGATTCCGCCAACTACCTGCCGGAGGAGGTGCTGAGGATTCTGCCCACAGCACCGGAAAACTATCGGCAGATGGTGCCCTACCAGCATGAATGGTGGGCCCATAACCGTCCCGAGGTCATCGACAAGTTCAACAGGATGATGCTCCTGTGAGCATTCACCCGGATGGCCGGCGGATCTGTTCTGCCGGCCCATCATCCCTGCCCTGCCGGATGCGGACATGCTGCAGACAAAGCTGATCGATACCGTCGTCGTGAACGGCAGGCTCTATACGATGGAGGCGCCGGGCCGCACGATCGAGGCCCTGGCGATTGCTGGCGGGCGCATCGTCGCGACCGGCAGCACGAAAGAGATCTGCGCGCTGGCGGGCGCCGACGTTGCCATCATCGACTGCGAGGGCCGGACAGGCCTTCCGGGCCTGATCGACAGCCACTGCCACCCTGACATGACCGGCGCCCGCCTGGGCCGCTGGCATGATTTTTCCGACGGCGCCGTCACCACCCGCGAACAGGTCCTGCGCCTGATCCGTGAAAACCTGGCGGGCAAGCCGCAGGACTACTGGTTCGCCGGCTATCGCTTTGACGATATTCTTCACGGCGGCTATCCGACCCGCGCCGAGCTTGACGAGGCCGCAGCGGGGCGCCCGGTTCTGATCTACCGCCGCTGCGCCCAGATGGGAATGGCGAACACCGCCGCGCTCCACGCCGTGGGGTTCACGGCAGCGCAGGCTGACCCGCCCTTTGGGACGATCGAACGTTCCGCCACCGACGGCGAGCCGACGGGCCTCTTGCGCGCGCGGGCGGCGCATATCGTCATCGAACATATTCAGGCGGACTATACCAAGGAGGACTTTCGCGCCGGGCTTGGGCGGGTTCTGGACGAGTATCTGTCATTCGGGATCACTTCGATCCACAACAGCTTGACCCAGACCCAGGCCATCCGCGCCTATCAGGACATGCGTGATGCGGGTGAACTGCATCTGCGGGTGGGTTTTCTTGTCACCGGGCGAGATGAGGATCTTGTGCGGGCGACGCTGCGCGCCGGTTACCGCAGCGGCTTTGGTGACGAATGGCTAAAGCTGATCGGCGTCGAATGGGTGGGCGACGGCAGCACGTCGGGCAGGACCGCAGCCTATCATACACCCTATGTCGGAACACCGCTGAAGGACGAACCCCCGGGGTATTGCGGCACCCTTCTGCTTGACCCCGATCAGCATCGGGCCCGTGTACGCGAGGCGCTGGATCTTGGGATGATCGTCTGTACCGACGCCATGGGGGACCGGGCCATCGCCGAGGTCATCCGCATTTATGAGGATGTGCTTTCGGAAGGGGCCTGTACCGATCATCGTCTGCGGATCGAACACTGCTGCGCGGTGACGCCCGAGAACCTGGAGGGGCTGCGGCGGAACGGGATCATCTGCTCTTCTGCGGCGGGGTTCGCCTGGGATCTGGGGGATGCCCATCTTGCCAATCGCGGCGCCGGGGCGATGGCCGATTTCTGGCCTCACCGAGCGATGATCGACGCGGGTGTGATCGCGCCCGCGCATTCGGACGCGCCGGTCTGCACGGCCAATCCCTTCGCCGCAATGTCCGCGCTGGTGAACCGGCGGACGAGCAGTGGCGCGTCGCTGGACCGGCGACAGTCCATCGAGGTCTATGAGGCCGTCGAGGCCTATACGACATTGGGCGCCTATGCCGGGCGGGAAGAGCATCTGAAAGGACAGCTGCGGCCGGGCATGTTGGCTGATCTTTGCCTGCTTGACCGCGATCCTTTCGCAACCGACCCCGAAACCCTGCATGAGGTTCGGGTGGAAAAAGCCATCGTCGGGGGCGCGGTGAAGTTTTCGCGCGGATAGCGGGGCGAACGCGGCCGCGAGGTTCGCCACGGGGAACGGTGCCGCATCGAACTGGTTGGGACGTTGGCGGCTTGCGGGGCTCCATGTCTGCCATGAAGCCCCTGCGGCCATGGCCCCTACCGCCAGCTTGTCGAGCGACGATTGCATTGTTGTCGCGGCGCAATCTCTTGTGCGGGCAGCTCAAGATGCTGCTCAAGTGACATTATGGAACGCGGAAATTCCGAAGTGTGTTCTCGGGAGGCATTCGCACAGGATACAGAAGACACTTTTCCGAAACTACTTGCGAAGTGCCAGTTACCACTCCGCCTGACGCGTCTGCCCTTGTCTGTGTGGCCTTTACTTTGCCACCAGGGGCAGAAGAACGCCGTGTTTTTTCGCATCTCCGGGATGGGCGCAAATGACACGCACCAAATCTTGCCAATCCGGTGTGACTTATGAATTCATAAATCACATACGCAGGGGCGGAGTTTGCTCATGAAAATGATCGGCGTCGATGTCGGCGGCACGTTTACGGATCTGGTGTACAGCGACACAGAAAGTGGCGCGATCGCCATCCACAAGGTCTCGACGACACCCACCGACCCGTCGCAGGGCGTGATGCGCGGGATCGTCGAGTTGTGCGAGCGCAACGATATCGGTCTCGACCTGATCGACTATGTCTTTCATGGGACGACCACTGCCACCAATGCCGTCCTTGAAGGCAGGGGCGCCGTCTGCGGCATGATTACGAACGACGGATTCCGCGACATCCTTCACATCGGCCGCCATCAACGGCCAGCGCATTACTCGATCCGCCAGGACATCCCATGGCAGGCGCGCCCATTGATCCTGCGGCGCCATCGCAAGACGGTACCTGGCCGGCTTGTCCCGCCCTCTGGTGCCGAACTTGTGCCGCTCGACGAGGATGCCGTCCGACGCGCCGCGCGCGAACTGCGTGCCGAAGGCGTGGAGGCCGTTGCCATCTGTTTTCTCTTTTCGTTCATCAATCCGGATCATGAAAACCGGGCGCGTGACATCGTGCTTGAGGAGATGCCCGGTGCCTTTGTCACGACATCGTCCTTTGTCTCGCCGCAGTTCCGCGAGTTCGAGCGCTTTACGACGGCTGCCTTGGCGTGCTTTATCGGCCCGAAAGTCGACGGCTATATTGCGCGGCTGGACCGAGCACTGAATGAACTCGGCATGTCCGCCGAGCTGCGGGTGATGGCGTCGAACGGAGGCGTCGCGACACCGAAAATGGTCGTCGAACAGCCTGCCCTGACGCTGCAATCGGGGCTGGCGGCAGGTGTTCTTGGCGGCGCCTGGATCGGAGAACAGGATGGACGCAACCGCCTGATCACGTTCGACATCGGCGGCACGTCCGCAGATATCGGCATCGTCATTGATGGAAATGTGTCCGAGACCGACGCCCGCTCGACCTCGATCGCCGGGTTTCCGTTGCTGATGCCGATGCTGGACATCCACACCATCGGTGCCGGCGGAGGTTCGATTGCGTGGCAGGACCGCGGCGGCGCGTTCCGCGTAGGCCCGCACAGCGCGGGGGCAGAGCCGGGTCCCGCAGCCTATGGGCGTGGCGGCACCGAACCTACGGTGACAGACGCCAATGTCGTGTTGGGCCGACTTGCAGCGCAGGATTTCCTGGGCGGCGAAATGGAATTGGACGTCGAAGCGTCGCGGCGTGTGATCGCAGATCTGGCGACCCGACTGGGTCTGTCGGCCGAAGAGGCGGCCGAGGGTGTGCTGACCATCTTGAACGCGAATATGGCCAATGCGATCCGATCCCGGACAGTTCAGAAGGGCATTGATCCACGGGGCTTTGCACTGGTCGCGATGGGCGGCGCGGGGCCGCTGCACGGCGCCGAGGTGGCCCGGATGCTGTCGATACCGGAGGTTCTTGTCCCGCCGCATCCGGGCATCACCTCGGCAATGGGTTTGCTGACCACGGATTTGAAGTATGATCTGCGCCGCACTCAGTTTCAGGTGTCCGGCGCGATCGATCTGGATCGCATGAATTCCGACCTGGGCGAGATGATGCGGCAGCTGACGGACCAGTTCGCGCGGGACAATGTTGGCCCGGATCAGATCATATACGCACGAACGGCGGACCTGCGTTATCAGGGCCAGGGATACGAGCTCGGCATCGCGTTGCCAGAAGGGATCGTCACGGACGATGCCATACAGTCTGTGTGGCAGGCATTTCACTCGGCCCACAAGGCCGAATACGGGCATGACTTTCAGTCCAGCCCCATCGAGGTGGTAAATCTGCGTTGCACCGCATCGGCAAAGCTGCCCAAGCTGGAAGCGATGAAGGCGCCGCAAGGGGGCACGATTGAGGCTGCGCTGGTGCGCACTGTCGATGTCGTCTTCCGGGTTGGAGGAATACTGGCCAGTCATCAGACTTCAGTCTATCGCCGTGCGCATCTGCCGGTGGATCAGGTTGTTCCCGGGCCCGCCATTGTCACGCAGAAGGACAGCACAACCATCGTGCCCCCTGACGCCACATTCCGGGTCCTGCCCTCGGGCAGCCTGCTTATCACGATGGGAGAGCCGGCATGAACCAACGCATCGATCCCGTCACTGCCTCGGTCATCCAGGGCGCCTTGGATAACATCGCCATCGAGATGGGTCACAAGCTGATGCGCATGGCCTATTCTTCGATCATCCGCGAATCCGAGGATTTCGGGGCGGCATTGACCGATGAAACGGGTCGCCAGCTGTGCGAATGCGCCTTTTCGACGCCGCTGCAATCCGGGCCAATTCCCGGCTATATCCGGAACATCCTGGAGGTTCTGGAGTCCCGCGGCGAAACCCTGCAAGAGGGGGACGTCATCATGCACAACGACCCCTATGGCGGTGCCTCGCACGGGCCGGATGTCGCGTTCGTCGTACCAGTCTTCGTGCAGGACAGGTTGATGGGATTTTCCGCGACCACGGCGCACCATCTGGATATCGGGGCACAAACCCCCGGCAGTTGCGGCATTGTCGAGGCAGTGGACTGCTATGCCGAGGGTTTGCAGTTCAAAGCCGTCAAGGTGTATGACGCAGGTCGCCGGGTGGACCCCGTGTGGCACATCCTGAACGGCAATATCCGCGTTCCCCATCTGGTCGTTGGCGATATGGAGGCGCAGATCAAGGCGGCGCGGATCGGCGCCGAGCGTTATCGCGACCTTGTCACGCTGTATGGTGAAACGGCGTTTCGCGACGCCTGCAGCGATCTGATGGACTATTCGGAACGCTTGATGCGCGCGGCCATCGCGGCTCTGCCTGACGGGGACTACAGCGCCATCAGTCATATCGACGGATATCTGGACGATCCCGATCCTGCGCGCCGGCATCTGCCGATTGCTGCAACGGTCAAGATCCGGGGCGACAGCATGACCGTCGATCTGACGGGCACGGCACCCCAGGTTAGCGACCGCCCGATCAACATGCCCTTCGTCGGGACGACCGACTGCGCCGTCTGGTTGACGGTCCGGTCGATCCTTCTCGACAGCGTTGAATATGGAACCATCCCGCAGAACGCCGGCCTGATCCGCCCGATCACCATCGTCGCGCCAAAGGGTTGCCTGGCAAACCCAATCTTCCCGGCGCCCGTGATCGCGCGTTTTTGTCCGGGCAATCAGCTGGCGGACACCGTGATGAAGGCCCTGGCGCAAATCGTCCCCGAGAATGTTTCGGCGGGTGTCGGAAACCTTCGGATTGTTGCGCTGTCCGGGCTCGACCAGTCAGATCATTGGGTCCATATGGAGATCATGGAGGGCGCCTATGGCGGCCGTTTCGGCAAGGACGGCATGGATGCCGTGGACACGCTTTACGCCAACACGCGGAACAATCCAATCGAGGATATAGAAAGCCACATCCCGGTCCGTTGCGACCGCTACGAGCTGCTTGATGATCGCTGCGTGCCTGGTCGGTGGCGCGGCGGTGTGGGCGCGGTGCGCGAGTTCACCTTTCTGTCGGACGCCGGCTTCTCGATTGAGGGCGAGGGGCATTCAGTCAAGCCTTGGGGATTTGATGGCGGTGCCGAGGGGCGGCCTGCCAGGATGCTATTGCACCGCAGGGATGGCTCGATCTCCGATCTGCCATCGAAGGTCGCCTATTTCCAGGTCAAGGAAGGTGAGCGGCTGGTTTGCGAAGGGCCTTGTGGCGGCGGGTACGGCGATCCTTGGCAGCGCGAGCCGCAGGCCGTTCTTGCGGATGTCAGGGACGGTCTGCTGACCGTGGATATGGCGCAGCAGGATTACGGCGTCATCATTGCGGGGGGCGAACTTGACGAAGCGGCGACCGCAGCCGCGAGACGTCGGCAATAGATGGGCGAACCGCCACCACCGGGGCGGTTCACGCCTCCAGAAACTCTCGCCAGCGCCGTACGACGTGACTGTGTTCATCCATGAAGCAGTTCCAGATGCGCGCGCTGGACATCCGTTCGCGATACGAACCCCCTTCGCGGCGATGCCCTTCGGGGATGGTCGGGCTGCCATCAGGACCGGGTAGTGGACAAGGTGCCGGCTGCCCCTCGTACCAATAGGCCCATTCCTCATCGCTCAGGTAAGGGCGGGCCAGGTCCGGGAAAGCAAAATAAAAACCTTGCCGGGACAGACATGCACCAGCCCAGCCATTCTGCCACCAATTGAGATAGGCATAGGCGGCGTCAAGCGTCTCGCCTTCGGCGGCAGCAGAGATGCTCAGGTCACTCTGCCAGCCCCGGCAGCCCTCGACGGGACTGGAGATGGTCAGGTTGATTCCTGCGGCGCGCAACTCCGACACCGCAGGGGAGAACAGGCTTTGCACCTTGACCGACCCTCGACGCACCAGTCTTACCGCCTCTTCCTGACTGTTCCAGAAGCCGAGGAAATGCCCGATTTTCTTCTTGTGGGTAAGGCGATCGGCGATTTCGTCGATTTCGTCGATCGTCAGGTTCCCGATGTCGCCGAAACGTTGGCCGGACTGTGCCTCGGTGGCGAGGGCTGCCTCGATCATCCCGAGTACCGGGTCTGCGATCAAGGCAACATGTCCTGCCCAACGCGGATCCAGAAGCCATCCCCAGCTTTCGGCTTCGTTCGGACGAAGCGAGGTTTCCAACGAAGGCCGCCAGGCGAACCCGTCCACCCCGTGCAGCGTGGGAAGGACCGCAACCTGGTCGGTGGGTATTCGGCCCAGGTTGCCGTGCTTCTGGACGAACAGCCGGTCATAGATGGAATGCAGGGCGTGGTCTCCGCTGTTCCCGGCGCCTGCCGAGGCGCGGATCCGGGCACCCGTGTCGATCCGTCCCAGGTCGATGGCCTGGATGCAGCGCGCGGTCCAGATCAGGTCAGAGGTATGCCACTGATGATAGACATCAAAGCTTTCAGGCTGCTTGATCACCTGCTGGAGACCCTGGGTCGTATCCAGAATCATGAAATCGATCGGAAAGCCGAGATCTTTCTGAGCCTGCTCCCGTATCAGGCTGCCCGTGAACTCACCGCGCGAGATGACGCGAAGTCTTGGTCGTGCCTTGGAAGCGGGCTGTGCCATCAAAGCACCCGTGTCAAGTAAGGCGGGACGTCATCATCCTCGACCGAAAAGATCGATAGCACCTTCAGTCGGTCGCGCGTGCGCAGGTGATCGGCGTCAAGATGAAATGTCAGGGCGGCAGCCGCGCCGTCGGCGTCACCTGCGATCAGATGATCCAGTACCAGCCGATGCTCGGTCAGGGCGGTGCTTTCCTGATGTCGCGCGACGTGGCGGGTAAACTGCTGGTTGACGACCATTGATATTCGCAGCCTTTCCAGCGTGCTTTTTATCTGATTGCTTGGTTGTGGTGAGACGCAGTCGAAATGCAGGTCGTTTTCGATAATGTCCATCTGCTCGGGCGACGGCGTACCGCGGGACGCCAGCGCAGCATCGACCCGGTCGCGCATGGCCAGAAGTTTGTCGTTGTTCAGGCGGTGCGCCGCGCGCTTGAGGGCCAGCGGCTCGACCAGCCGCCGTATATCGTGCATTTCGTTCAGCATCTGGGCAGAGAGCGGGCCGGCGGTCCAATGCGACGAGCGGTTCTTTCCGATCAGGCCCCTCTCGTGCAGCCGCGCCAGGACCTCACGTATCACCGTGCGACTTACTGCAAATCGCGTGCAGAGTTCAGACTCGGAAATCCTCCAGCTTCCGAAGGGAATGCATCGGGTCACTTCGGTAGCAAGCGTTTGCGTGATGCGCTCCCATCCGGGTTTGACCAGCAGGGTTGATCCGCTTTGAGGCAGGGCCAGTTGCAGCAGGTGAAGGTTCATGCGCTCGCCACTTTCCTGTTGCGTGCCCACTACCCAACCTTGGCCATCCGTCCGCCGAACCAGTCCCGACTGCTCAAGTATTTCAAGTGCCCGTTTGACCGGGGATCGGCTGACTCCGAGACGGTCCGCCAGAGCCGCTACGTAAAGGCGTGTGCCGTCAGGCAGAACCCTGTTGCGGATGTTGCGCTCCAGCGTCTTCCGAACAACTTCATAATAAGCCTCTGAACCGCTCACGGCTTCATCTTCTCCTTTGTTCCCTGTGTAGCAGAGCGCCGCCAACTTGGGCAATGACCCGCGACCCGCCGCTTGCACGCGGACCCGCCGCGTCGTTTCGCTTGAGTCATGTGCACAGGGTGCAGAAACCGGGCAAGAGGGACCAACGCGCTCGCCTTCGCAGGCAAACTGCTCCGGTTGGAGCGACGACCGTTGCGCGTGGCGCAAAATGTCAAAAAAATCCAAGGACAAACTCGCGGCGACCGCACCGGCATCCCAACGGGCCTGCCGGAGTCGCCGGCATGGAGTGGGAGCTTGCCGCTGCGCCGCGCGGCTGGGCCGGCAGCGCTCCGTAAACCTGGCTCTTGGCCTGTCGATTGCAGTGAGAGAAAAGATGTGCCGCGGAGGCGCGACCCACCGCCAGTGCCTTTCGCGCCACTCGATCACCCCCGGATTCTGGATACTAAGTCAATTCGGACCAGTCCAGTTTTCGCACGGCTCTTTCTGCAATGCTTCTTGTCGCGCCCGAATTTGCATTGAAATGCCTAGCGCAATGGCAATCGACTCGAAATTTCGCCGCAGGTGCAGAAAACATTGGACGCATCGAGTTCCGCCGATAGGCTGAATTATGAATTCAGAATCATGAACTCGGGGGCGGCATGAGCAGGAAAGTGATCCAGGCTGGTCACATCATTGCCTTTCAGGATGGTGGCCATCGTCATTTGAAGAACGGCTACATTCTGGTAGAGGGCGATCGGATCGCAGAGGTGCGAGGCGGCGATTTCGCTGGTGATGCGGATGAGGTGATCGATGCCCGCGACAAGATTGTCACCCCCGGGCTCATCAACACGCACGCCCATCTAACAGAGTCTCCGCTGGATCGTTCGTTTGTCGAGGACCGCGGCCCGCGTAACTTCTATTTGTCCGGCCTGTTCGAGTTTCTCACAGCGCGTGACGGCGCAATCACCGACGCCGCCCGCCGGGCCTGTGTCGCCACGTCGATGCCCGAATTGATCCGCACCGGCACCACGACTATCGTAGAGATGGGCGGCCACGGCAGCTTTGTCGCCGAGCAGGTCGAGAAGGTGGGACTGCGGGCCTATATCGGCGAAGGCTATCGCTCCGGCCGGTGGTTCACGAGGGACGGACGAAGCGTCCAGTATGAATGGTCGGAAGACGACGGCGCCGCGCGGATGAAGCACGCTGTCGATTTCGTCAGGAAGTATGACGGCAAGGCGAATGGCCGGATCAAGGGCTTTCTGACTCCGGTCCAAGTCGACACCTGCTCCGAGGCCCTGTTGAAGAAATCACGGCAGGCGGCGACAGAACTGGGTTGTCCCATTGCACTCCACACGTCGCAATCCGTGCCTGAATTCCAGGAGATGGTGCGTCGCAATGGCTGCTCGCCCGTGGAGTGGCTTGAGAAGATCGGCTTTCTCGGGCCGGACGTTCTGCTGGGTCATGTCATCATGCCCGGCGGGTCAAGCTGGGTGAACTATCATGCCGATGACCTGGACATCCTGTCACGGACCGGGACGAACGTCGCCCATGCCGTATGGGTGTTCGCCCGTCGTGGGATCGCGATGGAAAGCTATTCTCGCTATCTTGCGAAAGGCATCACGATGACCTTGGGCACCGACACCTGCCCCCAGAGCATGATCGAGGGCATGCGGTGGACCGCGGTTATCTCCAAGATCATGGACCGCCGCACTGAGGTTGCGACCGCAGCAGACGTTTTCAATTCGGCGACATTGGCCGGCGCCAAGGCGTTGGGACGCGATGACCTGGGGCGGATTGCGTCAGGCGCCAAGGCAGACTTGTTGTTCTGGGAGGGAGCCAGCCTCTTCATGACGCCGATGCGCGACCCGATACGTAATATCGTCTATTCAGCACAGGCCGAGGATCTGAATTCCTCGATGGTCGACGGCCGCTTCATCATGCGTGATCGACAGTTGCCCGATTGCGATACGGCGGCGCTGCTGGCCGACTTGCAGGCCGGCGCTGAAACCATGTGGGCCAACATGCACCGCGAGGACTGGGGCCACCGCGATATCAACACGCTATCGCCCGAAAGCTATCCAGAGTTCCGGGCCTGACGCGACGGTTTCGCCGTGTTTCGCTGCGGCGGCTCAAAAGTAGATCAACAACGGGGAACATACGATGGACTTGATAAGACAGGGTGGGTTCGGCCTGCTTTCCATTTTTGCCGCCAGCAGCCTGATCGCACCGTCCGCGCTGGCTGACGAGCTTCGGATCGTCATGGAGCAGCGGCTTGGCAACCTTGACCCGATCATGAGCGCGGCGCATCAGACGCGCGATCACGGCTACTTGGTCTATGACACGCTTTACGCGCTGGACAGCGAGCAACAGATCCAGCCGCAGATGGTGGAGAGCCACGAGGTATCAGAGGATGGCACCACATACACCTTCACACTGCGGGACGGCCTGACATGGCACGATGGCACGCCGGTCACCTCGGCTGACGTCATTGCCTCCATCAACCGTTGGGGACAGCGGGACCGAATGGGGCTGGCACTGCGCGGGATTACCGAGACGATCGAGCCGGTGGACGAGCAAACCTTTGTCGTGACGCTGAGCGTTCCGACCAGCGTCATCCTGGATGCCTTCGCCAAACCGTCCGGCGTGCCGTTGTTCATCATGCCGGAGCGCGTCGCGCAGACGCCGTTTTCGGAGCAAATCACGGAATATGTAGGCTCGGGCCCGTTTGTTTTCGCCGCCGACCAGTATGAGCCCGGCGTCCGCGCTGTCTATACCCGCTTTGAAGATTACGTTCCGAGAGAGGAACCGGCCAGCCAGCTCGCGGGTGGCAAGGTGGCCAAGGTCGACCGTATCGAACGGATCGAGATGGCGGATGCCCTGACCGCGTTGAATGCGCTGAACAGCGGCGAGGTGGACTATGTCCAGACCGTCCTGCCCGACCTGATGCCGCTGCTGTCGCCGGACGTGACCACGCAGAACATCGACGAGTTCGGGTATCAGATCGGCTACCGGTTCAACCACCTGCAGGCTCCGTTCGACAACCGTCTGGTCCGTCAGGCGGCAATCTGGGCCATCGGGCAGCAAGAGCCGTTGCAGGCACAGTTCGGTTCCGATGAGCATTATGCCCTGTGTGGGGCGATCTTCGGCTGTGGCTTGCCCTATGAAAGCGACGCGATGGTCGAGATGGCGCTGGAAGCCGACCCGGACCGCGCGCGAGACCTCCTGGAAGAAGCCGGGTATCAGGGCGAACCGATTGTCTTGCTTCATGTCACGGATTCGCCGGCCATGTCCTCGATCGCGCCCGTGTTGGCGCAGCAGCTTCGAGAAGCGGGCTTCTCGGTTGAACTGCGGGCGATGGATTTCATGACCATGCTGTCACAGCGCGCCAATCAAGGTCCGGTGGCGGACGGAGGCTGGAGCATCTTCATCACCAGCTGGCACAACACCGAGATCCAGGATCCTCTTCGCAACTACATGATTGTGGCGGCAGGTGCCGGCGAAGAAGGCTATGCGGGTTGGGCGGACGTCCCGGAGATCGTCGATCAGACGCAAGCCTTCCTGCGTGCGCCGACCCAGGAGGATCGCGAGCGTATCGCCGCCGAGATCCAAAGCATCGTTTATGAAGAAGCGATCTACGCGCCGCTCGGGACACAAGCGCGTCTGACCGCCCTTGCTCCGGGAGTCGAAGGGGTCTTGAACGCGCCTGCGAACGTCTTCTGGAACATCTCGAAGGGCGAGTAGTCGCGGATGCTGACCTATATCGCCCGCCGCTTGATCATGACTGTCCCCATTCTGGGCATAGTCGCGGTTTTCGCCTTTCTGCTGATGCGGCTCGCCCCTGGTGATCCGGCAGTGATCATGGCGGGCGATACGGCGTCGCCGGAGCAGATCGCCGAGATCCGTCGGGGCCTGGGACTTGATCAGCCATTGCTGGCCCAGTTCTTCCGCTGGCTGACGCTGCTGCTACAGGGCGATCTTGGCGTGTCGCTGCATTCCCATAAGCCTGTGGCGGAAATGGTGGCGGGACGGATTGGCCCCACCTTGTCGCTGGCGACCACGACCATGATCTTCACCATTATGGTTGCCATCCCTATGGGCACCTATGCGGCCTGGGCGCGCGGCCGGGCATCTGATCGCCTCGTGATGGCACTGGCCGTGCTTGGCTTCTCTACCCCGGTTTTCGTCACGGGATATGTGCTCATCTATATATTCTCGCTGAAGGCGGGATGGTTCCCCGTCCAGGGCTATGCGTCGTTGGCCTCGGACCCGCTGCGCTTTGTTCAGACGATCACCTTGCCGACACTGGCCTTGTCCACGGTTTATATCGCCCTCGTTGCGCGGATCGCCCGGTCCAGCATTCTGGAAGTTCTGGGCGAGGATTATATCCGCACAGCCAGGGCGAAGGGCGTTCCCGAAAGACGGGTGTTCCTGCGCCATGCCCTGCGCAACGCATCGGTACCGATCGTCACCGTTATCGGCTCGGGCGCGGCCTTTCTGATCGGCGGCGTGGTCGTGACGGAAAGCGTGTTCAACATCCCCGGGCTTGGACGGTTGGTCGTCGAGGCCGTCCTCGCGCGGGACTACCCGCTGATACAGGCGCTGCTTCTGCTGTTGTCGGCGATCTACATCTTCATCAACCTTGCGGTCGACGTGCTGTATACCGTCTTCGACCCGCGCATCCGCTATTAGGGCCGGATCATGTTCCTTGTCGAGAATGCAAAGCCCAAGCCAGGAAAGAGCCGCTTCGGTCTGCCTATGAGGGATAATTGGCCGTTGCTGACTGCGATCTTCTTTGTGACCGCGATCATCCTCATGGGGCTGCTGGGGCCGTTGATCAGCACGGCTGATCCCATCCGGATCGACGCCGCCAACCGCCTGAAGCCGCCCTCGCTGGCGCATCCCTTCGGCACGGATATCATGGGACGGGACGTGCTTGCGCGGGTCATGTACGGCACGCGCACATCCCTGACGGTGGGGGTCATTGCCGCGGCGGCGGCGCTTGTGCTCGGGCTGGTGATCGGTCTGGTCGCCGGCTACTTCCGTTGGCTGGACGCGATCGTCATGCGGATCATGGACGCCATCATGGCAATACCGACGATCGTGCTGGCGGTCGCCCTGGTCGCCATTGCGGGGGCAAACCTTTTCACCGTTCTGGTCGCCATCGTCGTTCCGGAATTTCCCCGTGTGGTGCGGCTTGTCCGCGGCGTTATCCTGGGATTGCGGAGCGAGCCATTTGTAGAGGCGGCCGTGTCCCTCGCCACGCCGAACTGGCGCATCCTGTTGCGTCACATGCTTCCCAATACGCTGGCTCCGCTCATCGTGCAGGGAAGCTTTATCCTGGCATCGGCCATTCTGACCGAAGCGGTTCTCAGCTTTCTGGGTGTTGGGCTTCCCCCCGAGATACCGTCCTGGGGCAATGTCATCGCGGAGGGGCGCAGCTATTTTCAGCTGTTTCCGGGATTGGTGTTCTTCCCGGGTTTGTTCCTGGCCGCGACCGTGCTTGCGATCAACCTGATCGGCGACGCCTTGCGGGACGCGCTGGACCCGAAACTTGCAAGAAGGGGTTAAGATGGAAAAGGCAACCGGCCAACCCCCCGTTGACGAACGGCAAGAAATCCTGCGCATCGAGGGATTGCAGATAGGCACAAGGGGCGGCGCGGGTTTGATCGTCGACGGCGTCGGCTTCACGATCCGCGAAGGCGAGACGCTGTGCGTCGTCGGTGAATCTGGTTCCGGAAAATCCCTGACTTCGCTCGCGGTGATGGGACTGCTGGACCCGGCCCTGGAGGTTCGGGCAGGACGAATATCAATCGACGGCGTCGATGTCCTGAACGCTCCACGCGAGGCTTTGCGCCGCATGCGGGCGACACGCATGGCGATGGTATTTCAGGAGCCCATGACAGCCCTCAATCCGGTGGAGACAGTCGGTGCGCAGGTCGAAGAGGTTCTGCGGGTCCATGAGGAAGGTGGCCGTGGTGGCGGGGCCGCCGCGCGCCGCAAAAGCGTCATCGAGATGTTCGAGGCGGTACATCTCCCCGATCCTCGGCGGATCTATCGCTCTTATCCGCATGAACTGTCGGGCGGACAGCGCCAGCGGATCGTTATTTCCATGGCGCTTATACTGCGGCCCAAGCTCTTGATCGCGGATGAGCCGACAACGGCGCTGGACGTCACCACACAGCGCCAGATCCTGTCGCTGATCGACGAATTGCGTCAGCGGTTCGGCACCGCAGTTCTGTTCATCACCCACGATTTCGGCGTCGTACATGACATTGCCGACCGGATCGTTGTCATGAATCGCGGCAAAATCGTCGAGACGGGTAGCCGCGATGCCGTGCTTGCCCGCCCACGCGAGAACTATACCCGGATGCTGGTATCTTCGGTGCCCAGCCTGACGCCGATCGCACGATCTGCTGTGCCGGACGATCCTGTCATGTCGGTGTCGTCGCTTGAGAAGAAATATGTCTGGGGCGGATTGTTCCTGCGACGGCGCGAAGTGGCTGCCCTCAGGCCGACCGACCTGTCGCTGCATCGTGGAGAGATCCTGGGGATCGTTGGCGAATCCGGTTCGGGCAAGACGACGCTTGCGCGGTGTCTGACGCGCCTGATCCATCCGACGGGCGGCTGCATCATGCTGGACGGGATCGATATCTCGAACCTTCGCGCAGCCGAGCTGCGCCCCCATCGGCGCAAGCTTCAGGTGGTGTTTCAGGATCCGTTCAGGTCGCTTAACGCGCGCCTCCGGATCGGCGAGATCATTGCCGAAGGTCTGCTGAATTTCGGATACCCGCGCGCTGATGCCCTGCGCCGTGCAGGAGACCTGCTGGAGCGGGTCGGGCTGACCCGGGACATGCTGGACAGATTTCCGCACCAATTTTCCGGAGGGCAGCGACAGCGCATCTCGATCGCGAGAGCGCTTGCCCTGGAACCGGATGTACTGGTCGCCGATGAGTCCGTCTCAGCCCTCGACGTGTCGGTCCAGAAGCAGGTGCTGGATTTGCTGCGCGGTATCGCTGATGATTCCGGCGTGGCGATCTTGTTCATCACCCATGACCTGCGTGTGGCCGCACAGATCTGCGACCGCATCCTCGTCATGCGGCACGGTCAAGTTGTCGAAGCAGGTACGGCGGCCGATGTGCTTGGTGCGCCCGCCCATCCTTACACGCGAGAACTGATCGCGGCAGCGCCCGGCCGTGGCTGGAACTTTGCGGCATTCGAGGCCATCGATCAGGTATCGGCGTGACACAGGCGCAATCTCAGAGGTGTTCCTGACAAAATGGCCCAAGGCTCGGCCGACCTCCGTGCACCATCTTACGCGAATTGCGGCGCATTCGTTTCCATGACAGCGAGGTTCCGAAGCTCCGCGGCTACGAGGGCGTGATCCGGAACTGCGCAACCAGGGCGAGTGCCGTCCGAGGTCTGGCCGGACACCGGAACAGACCGCCGGCCGCACAGGAGCCTACCTGTTTGTTGTCACGTCTGTTCGCATGAAGGTCGCCGAACGGACAGGGAAGAGAGAATCTCTCCCGGCAACTGAAGTCGCATTTCATCTGGCGTATCCACTGCCCTGTCAAAAGGACGTTACAAACCCCGGGCAGGTTGCCCCGGTCGATCGGCGCGAGGCGACTCGCGCCGGAACGGTGACTGAACGATCAGGCGGCAGTGCGCGATATCCGCAAAACGCCGCTGAACCGAACAGCATCGGTGGCAAGTCGAGGGCGCGGGCGTCGCGTCAGCGCATGTTCTTTTGGGGGACCCATGAAATACAGCATCTTCGCTTCCGCGATCCTCGCAACCCTGATCCCGGCGGCGGCCTCGGCCCAGACCGAGATCCAGTGGTGGCACGCCTTCACCGGCCGTCTGGCCGAACTGCTTGACCAGCATGTGGCCGATTTCAACGCTTCGCAGTCCGATTACGTCGTTGTCGCGACGCCCAAGGGCAACTATTCCGAGGCGCTGAACGCCGGTATCGCCGCCTTCCGCGCGGGCGAGCAGCCCCATATCCTGCAGGTGTTCGAGGTCGGCACCGCCACGATGATGGGCGCGCGCGGCGCGATCAAGCCGGTCTATGAGGTGCTGGAGGAAAGCGGACTGCCCTTCGACCCCGCCTCTTACCTGCCGGCGGTGACGGGCTATTATACCACGGTCGAGGGGCAGATGCTGTCCTTCCCCTACAACTCCTCCACCCCGGTGATGTATGTGAACCGGACCCTCTTTGAGGAGGCCGGCGTCGACCCGGATACGGACCTGACCACCTGGGAACAGGTAGATGAGGTTCTCACGCAGCTTCAGGACGGCGGGCTCGACTGCCCCTTCACCACGACCTGGCAGAGCTGGGTGCATCTGGAAACGCTGTCCGCGCGCCATGACCAGCCTTTCGCGACGCAGGAAAACGGCTTTGCGGGCTTTGACGCCGAGCTCGTCTTCAACGATGCACTGCAGGTCGCGCATATCGAGAAGATGGCCGAATGGGCGCGGGACGGAAAATTCGTCTATGCCGGTCGCCGCAGCGAGCCGGGCGCGAGCTTTCGCGCGGGCGACTGCGCGATCATGACCGAAAGCTCGGCCGGTTACGCGGGTGTCAAGGCCGAGGCCGATTTCGAGTTCGACATCCACCAGCTGCCCTATTGGGGCGATGCCGAGGGCGCGCCGCTCAACTCGATCATCGGCGGGGCCTCGCTCTGGGTGATGGCGGGCCATGACGACGCGGAATATCAGGGCGTCGCGGCCTTCCTCAGCTATCTTTCGTCGCCCGAGGTGCAGGCCAAGTGGCATCAGGACACGGGCTATCTGCCGGTCACGCAGGCCGCCTATGACCTGACGCGCGAACAGGGTTTCTACGAGGCGAACCCCGGCACCAACATCGCCGTCGAACAGATGAGCGCGACCGAGCCGACGGCCAATTCCAAAGGCATCCGCCTTGGCAACTTCGACCAGATCCGCACGATCATCGACGAAGAGCTGGAGGCTGTATGGTCCGGCGACAAGTCGGCGCAGGATGCGCTCGACACCGCGGCCGCCCGCGGCAACGAGCTGCTGCGCCGCTTCGAGCAGGCCAACCGCTAACGTCAGACCCACCTGTCACAGGCGCCCCGTCCCGGGCGCCTGTGCTTTTGCGATTAGCTCGAGGCGATCATGGAAAAGCAGGTCACATTTCGCGGCACCGCCCTGCCCCTGTTGCTGCTGGCGCCGCAGATCCTTGTGACGCTCGTGTTCTTTTTCTGGCCGGCGGCCGAGGCGATCTGGCAGTCGCTCTTCATCCCCGATCCGTTCGGCCTCTCGATGCAATATGTGGGTCTGGGGAACTTCGAATACCTGCTGAACAACCGCTATTATCGCGCGGCGTTCTGGACGACGGCGGTGTTCACCGTCTCGGTCACGGTGCTGACGATGGTCGTGGCGCTGTGGCTCGCGGTGATGGCGGACCGGCTGATCAAGGGCTCCGGGGCCTATCGCACGCTGCTGATCTGGCCCTATGCGGTGGCGCCGGCGGTGGCGGGGGTGCTGTGGCTTTTCATGTTCAATCCGCGGGTGGGCGTCGTCGCCTGGTATCTGGCGCAGGGCGGCTATCGCTGGAACCATGTGCTCGATCAAGGGCAGGCCATGACGCTGGTCGTCGTCGCCTCGGCCTGGGGGCGAATCAGCTACAACTTCCTCTTCTTCCTTGCGGCGCTGCAGGCGATCCCGCGATCGGTGATCGAGGCGGCGGCAATCGACGGGGCGCGGTTCTGGACGCGGTTCCGCACCATCGTTCTGCCGCTCCTGTCGCCAGTGACGTTCTTTCTGCTGGTCGTGAACATCATCTACGCCTTCTTCGACACGTTCGGGGTGATCCACACGATCACCGGCGGCGGCCCGCAACAGGCCACGACGACGCTGGTCTACAAGGTCTATGCGGATGGGTTCGTGGGGCAGGATCTCGGTGCCTCGGCGGCGCAATCGGTGATCCTGCTGGTCCTGGTCGCAATTCTGACGGTGATCCAGTTCAAGTATATCGAACGCAGGGTGCATTACTGATGGCGGGTATGGTCGAACGCCGGGGCCTTGGCTACTGGCTCACGCATCTGGGGCTGATCCTCGGGGTCGCCATCATCTGTTTCCCGATCTGGCTGGCCTTCGTCGCCTCGACCGTGACGGCGCCCGAGATCGTGCGCCCGCCGATGCCGCTGCTGCCCGGCAGCCACATGATCGAGAATTACCGGCAGGCGATCTTTTCCGGCGTCAACGTGCCGGTCTGGCGGATGCTGTTCAACTCGGCGGTGATGGCGCTGGGGATCACCTTCGGCAAGATCGTGATCTCGCTCCTGTCGGCCTTTGCCGTCGTCTATTTCCGTTTTCCGGGGCGGCCGGTCTTTTTCTGGCTGATTTTCCTCACGCTGATGCTGCCGGTCGAGGTGCGGATCGTGCCCACCTACGAGATCGTCGCGGGCCTTGGCCTCCTGAACAGCTATACCGGGCTGATCCTGCCTTTGATCGCATCGGCCACGGCGACCTTCCTCTTTCGCCAGTTCTTCCTCACCATCCCGGACGAACTGGCCGAGGCGGCGCGGGTCGATGGCGCGGGCCCGATGCGGTTCTTCTGGGACATCCTTCTGCCGATGAGCCGTACGAACATCGCGGCGCTGTTCGTGATCCTCTTCATCTATGGCTGGAACCAGTATCTCTGGCCCCTTCTTGTGACGACGAACCCGCAGATGAACACCGTTGTGATGGGCATCCGGCAGATGCTGCCCTCGGGCGACGACATCGCGAACTGGCCGGTCATCATGGCGACCGCAATGCTGGCGATGCTGCCGCCGGTTCTGGTGGTGATCCTGATGCAGAACCTGTTCGTCCGCGGCCTGACAGAAAGCGACAAGTGATGGCAACGCTAAGCCTTGAGAACATCCGCAAGACCTATGGCAAGACCGAGGTGGTGCATGGCATCTCGCTCGATGTCGAAGAAGGAGAGTTCGTCGTCATCGTCGGGCCGTCGGGCTGCGGGAAATCCACCCTTCTGCGCATGGTCGCGGGGCTGGAGACGATCACGGCGGGCGAGTTGCGGATCGGCGGCGAGCGGGTGAACGAGCGGGAGCCGATGGACCGGGACATCGCGATGGTGTTCCAGAACTACGCGCTTTATCCGCATATGACGGTGTTCGAGAACATGGCCTATGGGCTGCGGATCGCGCGAACGCCCCGGGCCGAGATCGACCGGAGGGTGCGGCAGGCGGCCGAGATGCTGCAGCTCGAGCCCTACCTTGCCCGCCGCCCGCGCGAATTGTCCGGCGGGCAGCGGCAGCGGGTCGCGATGGGCCGGGCCATCGTGCGCAAGCCGCGCGTCTTTCTGTTCGATGAACCGCTGTCGAACCTTGACGCGAAGCTGCGCGTGCAGATGCGGCTGGAGATACGTGCGCTTCAGCGCGAACTCGGGGTTACGGCGCTTTACGTCACCCATGACCAGGTCGAGGCGATGACGCTGGCCGACCGCATGGTGGTGATGAACGGGGGCCACGCGGAGCAGATCGGCGCGCCGCTCGAGGTCTATCGCGCGCCGAACACGACCTTTGTCGCGGGCTTCATCGGCTCGCCGCCCATGAACCTTTTGCCGGGCGCGTCGCTGGGGCACCCGGCGCCCCTGGTGGGCCTTCGGCCCGAACATCTGCGCGTCGGCGCGCCCGCGCGTCTGACCGCGACCGTCCGCTATGCCGAGGCGCTTGGGGCGGAAACGCTCATTCACATGATGCTGGACGGGGGCAGCCCGGTCTGCCTGCGGATCGAGGGTCAGATGATACCGCCAGAGGTCGGCGTGCGTCTGCCGCTGGTCTTCGACGATGCCGATCTTTGTCTCTTCGGCGCGGATGGACAGCGCCTGCCGCAACCGGTCCACCTGTCCGCCTGACCCGCCTGGCATTGACCCCGTCCCCCGCGCCGGGAGGAGCGATCGCGGGAAACGGGGCTCGCGGACCTGTCAGCAGGGTCCTTCATGCATCAAGCCTGCGCCCCGCTTCCGCAGCGGTCAAGCGGCGTGACCCCGGCCGTCGCCCGCCCTGCCCCTGCTTTGCCGACTGCCCGCAAATTCGGCGAGGTTCGCGGGCCTCTGCCGTCTCGGGGCGCAGCAACCGGACCTTGCCATCGGGTGCGTGCGCTATATCCTGATATGAAAAGGGGCCCCGGATGAATGAATATCACGACCGCTTGACCGAGATGCGGCGGGGTTTGCCGCCCGCGCTGTCCGAAAGCATGGCGCGGCACGAGGAAAACCTGCTGGCGCTCGTCGCCTCGATGAACTCGGCCGGTTTCGGTGAGGCGGATATCCGCGCCTGCGTGCAGCAGCTTCTGCAGGTCTATGAGGCAGAGCTGGTCCAGGTTCTGACCATTCTTCGCGAAGAAGGCGCAGACGATCACCGCGCCTGACGAAGCGATCCGGCTGGCGGCGCTGGAGAATTTCGGCCGGCTCATCACGGTCGCAGGGGTGCCGAACCTCGGTGTGACGGCGAGCTTCGACGTCAGCCCCCGCCGCGGTGGATTCGAGAATATCGCCGCCTGAATCGCCTCCGCCGACAGCACCCTTTTACGCCGCGAAATCCGGGGGCCGGATTCGCATTGTTCTGGATGCAGGGGCCGAATGCCAAAGTCACTGATGCGCAAAAATCTGCCGACGGGCGGATGCCCATAGGGTAATAAAATTGCCCGCCGGGTCGCGTCCTGGCACGCCTCTCGAACACTTTTGCCATTAAGCGTGCAATAACCGCTCTTTGCTGTCCGGCAGCACGGGCACGGGGACGGGCCTTTTCAACCTGACCTTGCGTCACGCGCGTAAAACGGCTTGCAGCATCGCGCGCAGGGTGCATGATCGCCCGATCAAAAAAGTCCAAGTGGGAGATTACCATGATCAGTTTCCGCCCCCGCGGTCCGGTTCGGGCCGCTGTTTGTTCGTTGGCAATGCTGCTCGGGGGCACTGCGCTTGCCTCGGCCCAGGTTACGCTGGTGCGTGGCAACGACACCGACCCCGCAACGCTTGACCATCACAAGACCTCGACGGTCTCGGAATCGAACGTGCTCCGCGATCTTTACGAAGGACTCGTGGTCTATGATGCCGAGGCCGAGATCATCCCGGGTGTCGCCGAATCCTGGGAGGAATCCGAGGACGGCCTCACCTACACCTTCACGCTGCGTCAGGATGCGCAGTGGTCGAACGGCGATCCGGTGACCGCGCATGATTTCGTCTTTGCCTATCGCCGCATCATGACCCCGGAAACCGCTGCCGGCTATGCCAGCATGCTGTTCCCGATCCTGAACGCCGAGGCGATCGCGACCGGCGGCATGGACCCCGAGGAACTGGGCGTCGAGGCGCTGGACGATCACACGCTCCAGATCACGCTGAACAACCCGACCCCCTATTTCATCGAGCTTCTGACCCACCAGACCGCGCTGCCGATGCACCCGGCCTCGGTCGAGGAGCATGGCGCGAACTTTACCCGCCCCGGCAACTTCGTCACGAACGGCGCCTACATGCTGGAAAGCTTCGTGCCGAACGACCGGATCGTGATGGTCAAGAACCCGAACTTCCACGCTGCCGATGAGGTTCAGATCGACCGCATCGAATGGACCCCGTTCGAGGACCGCGCCACCTGCCTGCGCCGTTTCGAGGCCGGCGAGGTCCATATCTGTTCCGACGTCCCCGCCGAGCAGATGGCCTATATGCGCCAGAACCTGGGCGAGCAGCTGCGCATCGCGCCTTATCTCGGCACCTATTACCTGCCGATCAAGACCACCAATGAAGGCCCGCTCTCGGACCCGCGCGTGCGTCAGGCGATGTCGATGGTGATCGACCGCGACTTCCTTGCGTCCGAGGTCTGGCAGGAAACCATGCTTCCAGCCTATTCGCTCGTGCCGCCGGGCATCGCGAACTATACGGATGGGGTCGAACTTCCCTATGCCGGCGATGACCTGCTGGACCGTGAGGACGAGGCGCTCGCGCTGCTGGAAGAGGCGGGCGTCGCACCGGGCAGCCTGACGATCGAGCTGAGCTACAACACCTCGGAAAACAACCGCAACACCATGGCTGCGGTGGCCGACAACCTCAGCGCCATCGGCATCAACGCGACCCTGAACGAAATGGAAGGGTCGGGCTACTTCAACTATCTGCGCGAAGATGGTCCCTTCGACATGGTGCGCGCGGGCTGGATCGGCGACTATAACGATCCGCAGAACTTCCTCTTCCTGTTCCAGACGGGCGTGTCCTTCAACTATCCGCGCTGGTCGAACGAGGAATACGATGCCCTGATGGCACAGGCCGCCGAAGAACTGGACCTCGAGGCGCGGGCGGAAATCCTCGCTGATGCCGAGCGGCTGTTCCTGGAGAACGTTCCGGCCATTCCGATCCTTTACTACTCGTCGCGCGCGCTGGTTTCCGACCGCGTCGCCGGCTGGGAGGACAACCTGATGGACGTGCATGGCACGCGCTTCCTCTCGCTGAACTGACCATGAAAAAGGGGCGGGCCCGCTGCGGCCCGTCCCTACGGAAGGAAACAAGATGCTGCGCTACACCCTGCGCCGACTGGCCAGCGCCATTCCGACGATCTTCATCATCGTCACGCTGTCCTTCTTCATGATCCGGCTGGCGCCCGGTGGCCCGTTCGACCTCGAACGCCCCATCGACCCCCTGATCATGGCGAACCTGAACCGGGCCTTCAATCTCGATGCGCCCCTCTGGTCGCAATACCTGACCTATCTGGGCAACCTGATGCAGGGCGATCTGGGTCCGAGCTTCACGCGCCGCGACTTCACGGTGAACGATCTTTTCGCCGCCGGTCTGCCGGTGTCCATCCTGCTCGGCTCGCTCGCACTTTTGCTTGCGGTGGTGCTGGGGGTGATCTTTGGCGCGCTGGCGGCGCTGCGGCAGAACACGTCGCTTGATTACGCGATCGTCGCGCTGGCGACCTTTGGCATCACGACGCCGAATTTCGTGGTCGCGCCGCTCTTGTCGCTGTTCTTTGGCGTGGTGCTGGGGCTGGTGCCGGCCGGCGGCTGGTCATCGGCGAACCCGGCCTATTGGGTGCTGCCCATCGCGACGCTGGCACTGCCGCAGGTGGCCGTGATCGCGCGGCTGGTGCGCGGCGCCACGATCGAGGCGCTGCGGTCGAACCATGTGCGCACGGCCCGCGCCTATGGCCTGCCCGCCCGGACGGTGGTGGTGAAACATGCGCTGCGCGCGGCGATGCTGCCGGCGGTATCCTATCTCGGCCCAACAGCGGCGGGGCTGCTGACCGGGTCGGTGGTGGTCGAAACGATCTTCGGCATCCCCGGGATCGGCCGCTATTTCGTGCAGGGCGCGCTGGGGCGCGACTATACGCTGGTGATGGGCACGGTCGTCGTGATCGCAGGCTTCATCGTCGTCTTCAACCTGATCGTCGATCTGCTCTATACGCTGCTCGACCCGCGCGTGCGCTACGACTGAGGGGACCGCGATGACCATTACACCCGATCCCGCAGCGATCATCGAGGCGCCCGTCTCGGGCCGCTCGCTCTGGCAGGATGCCTGGATACGGCTGCGCAAGAACCGCGCCGCCGTCGTCAGCGCCGCCGTGCTGATCTTTCTCGCGCTCGTGGGGACGTTCGGCCCCATGTTGCATGTCCATTCCCATGACCGGGTCTATCCGCAATTCGTGCGCGTCCCGGCCAGTCTCGAGGCCTATCCGCGGGCGGAAAACGTCCTGCCCAACTTTGAACGCGAACTGGCCCGGACCCGGATCGCGCCCACCTCGGAACCCGAGATGGAGAACGGCACGGTCACCGTCTCGCTCGCCTCGGACGAGCCGATCGACCCGCGCATCCTGCGCTATTTCGAACGCTCGGATCTCTTCTTCAACCCGCGGCTCGACCTTGCGCCGGGCGGGCAGAGCGGGACGCTCTCGGCCGATGTGCAGCAACTCTATTTCCTGTTCGGCACCGATGCGCTGGGGCGTGACCTGCTGGCGCGGGTGATGATCGGGGTGCGCATCTCGCTTGCCATCGGGCTTCTGGCCTCGGTCATGGCGCTGGTGCTGGGCGTGGCGTATGGCGCGACGGCGGGCTATCTCGGCGGGCGCGTCGACAGCGTGATGATGCGGGTGGTCGACATCCTCTATTCGCTGCCCTTCATCTTTTTCGTCATCCTGCTCGTGGTGTTCTTCGGGCGAAGTATATTCATCATCTTCATCGCCATCGGCGCGACCGAATGGCTGGATATGGCGCGGATCGTGCGGGGGCAGACGCTCTCGCTCAAGCGGCAGGAATTCGTGCAGGCGGCCGAGGCGCTGGGGGCCACGAAGGGCGGCATCCTGCGCCGGCATATCGTGCCGAACACGCTCGGTCCCGTGGTGGTCTTCGTCACGCTGCTGGTGCCCAAGGCGATCCTGCTCGAAAGCCTCCTGTCCTTCCTCGGGCTCGGGGTGCAGGAACCGCTCACCTCGCTGGGCCTCTTGATCTCGGAAGGGGCGCAGAACATGCGTGGCGCGTCCTGGCTGCTGATCTGGCCGGCCCTGACGCTGACGACCATCCTTTTCGCGCTGAACTTCCTGGGCGACGGGTTGCGCGACAGCCTCGATCCGAAGGACCGCTGAGATGACCGAAACACCTCTTCTCGACATTCGCGGGCTACGCGTCACCTTCGACACGAATGACGGCCCGGTCGAGGCCGTGCGCGGCATCGACCTGAGCGTGGCCAAGGGTGAAACCGTGGCCATCGTCGGCGAAAGCGGATCGGGCAAAAGCCAGACCACGATGGCGCTGATGGGCCTTCTGGCGCGGAACGGACGCGCTACGGGCAGCGCGCGCTATCAGGGCGAGGAACTGATCGGCCTGTCCGAACGCGACCTGAACCGCATCCGCGGCAACAAGATCACGATGATCTTTCAGGAACCGATGACCTCGCTCGACCCGTTGTACCGGATCGGCGAGCAACTGGCCGAACCGCTGCGTCATCACCGGGGCCTGTCGCGCCGCGCGGCGCGCCCGCGCATCATTGAACTGCTGCGCCTTGTGGGCATCCCCGAACCCGAACGCCGGATCGACAGCTACCCGCACGAGCTTTCGGGAGGTCAGCGCCAGCGGGTGATGATCGCCATGGCGCTGGCCTGCGACCCCGACATCCTGATCGCGGATGAACCGACGACGGCGCTCGATGTGACGATCCAGGCGCAGATCCTCGAATTGCTCGCCGATCTGCAGACGCGGCTTGGCATGGCGATCCTTTTCATCACCCATGACCTCGGCATCGTGAAACGCTTTGCAGACCGGGTCTACGTCATGCAATCCGGCGAGGTCGTGGAAGAGGGCGAGACACAGGCGCTTTATGCCGACCCGCAGCATCCCTATACGCGGATGCTGCTGAACGCCGAACCCGAGGGGCGCAAGGCCCCGCCGCCTGCCGACGCGCCCGCGCTGATCGAGGCGCGTGATCTGGCCGTCACCTTCCATTCGGGCGGCGGGCTTTTCACCAGGGCCCGCGAGGTGCGCGCGGTCGACCGGATCTCGCTGCGGCTCGCCGAGGGGCAGACGGTCGGTCTGGTCGGTGAAAGCGGGTCCGGCAAATCGACTGCGGGCCGGGCCATCCTGCGACTTTTGCCAAGCGCGGGGCTGGTCAGCTATCGCGGACGCGAACTGCCGCAGGAAACCGGCAAGCTGCGCCCCCTGCGGCGGGAATTGCAGCTGGTCTTTCAGGATCCCTTCGGCAGCCTCTCGCCGCGCATGACGGTCGGGCGGATCATCACCGAGGGGCTGATGATCCACGAACCGGGCCTGTCGGGCAAGGAACGCGACCGCCGCGCCGCCGCAGCCTTGGAAGAGGTCGGCCTCTCCGCCGCCATGCGCAACCGTTACCCGCACGAATTTTCGGGCGGGCAGCGGCAGCGGATCGCGATCGCGCGCACCATGATCCTCAAGCCCAAGGTCATCGTTCTGGACGAACCGACCTCGGCACTGGACCGTTCGGTGCAAAAGCAGATCGTGGACCTTCTGCGCCGGCTGCAACAGGAACACGGCCTCACCTATCTCTTCATCAGCCATGACCTTGCGGTGGTGCGGGCGCTGGCCGACCATATCGTGGTGATGCGTCAGGGCCGGATAGTCGAGGAGGGCCCGACCGATGTCGTCTTTGACCGGCCGGCCGAGGATTATACCCGCGCCCTGATGGCCGCGGCGCTCGACACCCGGCCCTTCGGAACCCGCGCGCCGGCGGCCTGACCGCCGGGCGGGGGCCGTCTCCTCTCTCTCCCGGTTCCGTGCCGGACCTTGGGTCGCACCGGGGTTGGCATGGACCGGCGGACCCTTATGTCTGCCTGTGAACGGTCGGCCACCCGCCGGCCCACGAGAGAGGAGATCCCATGCACAAGACCGAGCTTTTCATCGACGGCACCTATCGCGCGGCCTCGGACGGCCAGCGGTTCGAGCGGGCCAACCCGGTGACCGGCAAGGCCGTGACCAGCGCCGCCGCCGCAACCACCGCCGATGCAGAGGCGGCCGTCGCCGCGGCGGCCCGGGCCTTTCCGGAATGGGCGGCGGTGGCGCCGGGCGAACGGCGCAAACTGCTGCTCAAGGCGGCGGACTCTCTGCGCGGGCGTGCAGACGACATCGTGGCCGCGATGAAGGACGAGATTGGCGCGACCGAGGCATGGGGGCGTTTCAACGTCCAGCTTGCCGCCGAGATGCTGGTCGAGGCCGCGGGCCTCGTGACCCATATCCGCGGCGAGATCATCCCGTCCAACCGGCCCGGCAGCACGGCGATGGCCGTGCGCCAGCCGGTGGGCGTCGTCCTGTCGATGGCGCCCTGGAACGCGCCGGTGATCCTCGGGGTCCGGTCCCTTGCGACGCCGCTGGCCTGCGGCAACACCATCGTGATGAAGACGTCAGAACTTTGCCCCCGCACCCATTCGCTGATCGTCGAGGCGGTGGCGGAAGGTCTGCCCAAGGGTGTGCTCAACGCGATCTCGAACGCGCCGAACGATGCGGGCAAGCTGGTGGAGACCATTATCGCGCAACGCGCGGTGCGGCGGGTCAACTTCACCGGCTCGACCCGGGTGGGGCGGATCATCGCGGAAACGGCCGCGCGCCATCTGAAGCCCGCGCTGCTGGAACTGGGCGGCAAAGCGCCGCTGATCGTGCTCGACGACGCCGATATCGACGCGGCCGTCGCCGCGGCGGCCTTTGGGGCCTACATGAACCAGGGCCAGATCTGCATGTCGACCGAGCGGATCATCGTGACGCCCGGCGCCGCCGACCGGTTTGTCGAGGCGTTCGCGGAAAAGGTCCGCACCTTGACGGCCGGTGACCCGTCCGAGGCGAAGGCACCGCTCGGCTCGCTCGTGACCGCCGAGGCGGCGGGCCGCATCCGCGAGATGATCGAGGATGCACAGACCAAGGGCGCCCGCCTCATCGCCGGAGGTGAGGGAGAGGGCACGATGCTCGACGCGGCGGCGCTGGATGGTGTCACGCCCGAGATGCGCCTTTATGGCGAAGAGAGCTTTGGCCCCGTCGCCGCGATCATCCGCGCCGAAAGCGTCGATGACGCCGTGCGGATCGCGAACGATACCGAATTCGGTCTTTCGGCGGCGGTGTTCGGGCAGGATCAGGCGCGGGCAATCGAGGTCGCCCGGCGGATCGAAAGCGGCATCTGCCATGTGAACGGGCCGACCGTCCATGATGAGGCGCAGATGCCCTTTGGCGGGGTAAAAGAGTCCGGCTATGGCCGGTTCGGTGGCACGGCCGGTATCGCCGAGTTCACCGAACTGCGCTGGATCACGACCCAGAACGGGCCGATGCACTATCCGATCTGACCGGTTCCGGGATGGGCGAGAGATCGCCCATCCTTTGCCCCCCGCGCCACCGTGATTTGTCTGCGGCCCCAATCACGCGTAGACCACGGCGGCGGGCAGCGATGCCCGTTCAGCCGGAGGGGTCATGAAAATTCGCGGCTTTGCCTTTGCCCTCGCGGCGGTCTCGGTCCTGACGCAGCCCGCGGCCGCCTATGACAGTCCGATGTTCGAGGAGAGCCATGCGCGCTCGGTCTTCGCCTTTGGCGGCGCGCTGACCCGGGGCAACATGCACCAAAGCGCAGTCGCGCCCGGCGTGGGCTATGAACGCAATGTGGTGGTTGGACTCGGGTTCCAGCAGTTTCCGTTCGAGCGCGGGCAATTCGCGCTCGGCTGGGAAATCGGCGGCGCGGGCCGGTTCGGCGGCGGCGTCACCGGTGAGCTTTGGGGCGGCGCCGTCCTGCGGCACAAGGGGTTCGCCGTCGCGCCCGACTACCGGCTCGGCACCGCGATGACCGTCGGCCTCAGCCATATCAGCAGCACCCATCGCGGGCGGGAACAAGAGCTTGAGGCGCGGTATGGCGGCAATGCGCGGACGCTGTTCTACCTCGGCCCGGAACTCAGCCTGTCGAGCACCGACGCGCCCGAGCGGGAGATCTTCTGGCGGCTTCACCACCGGTCCGGCGGAGGGCGCACGCTGGGCAACATGTATGGCGCGGCCAATGCCAATGTGATCGGCCTGCGTTACCGGTTCTGACGCCGCAGGAGCCAGATAAAGAACACGCCCCCCACAAGCCCCGTGACGATGCCGATGGGCATGTCCTCGGGGCGCATCAGGGTGCGGGCGGCGATATCGGCCCAGATCAGGAACACCGCCCCCGCCAGCATCGCGGCCGGGATCACCCGCGCCGTATCGCCGCCGACGATCAGGCGCACGATATGCGGCACCATCAGGCCTACGAAACCGATGATCCCCGAAAAGGCGACCATCACGCCGGTGACCAGCGCCGAAACCACAAAGACCGCCAGCCGGAACCGCGCCGCCGGAATTCCCAGCGTCGCCGCCGTCTCGTCCCCGATCGTCATCGCGTTCAGCGGCCCTGATACGGCCCTCAGCCAGAGGCCGGCGCCGGCCAGCACCAGCGCCGGCCAGATCAGGTGCGACCATTGCGCAAGGCCAAGGCCGCCCAGCATCCAGAAGATGACCGTATGCGCCGCGCGTGGATCGCCCAGAAAGATCAGGATATTGGCCAGTGCCATCACGATGAACGACACCGCCACCCCGGTCAGCACCAGCCGGTCGGCGCTGGCGGCGCGGGCAAAGGACGCCACCGCCAGAACCAGGCCCGCCGCAGCGAGCGCCCCCAGAAACGCAAGCAAGGGCACCGTCACCGGTCCCAGAAACATCCCCGTGTGCAAAAGCGCCAGGATCGCGCCAAAGGCCGCCCCCGAGGATATGCCCAGAAGATGCGGATCGGCGAGCGGGTTACGCGTCACCGATTGCAGCACGGTTCCGGTAAGGGCCAGCCCCGCCCCCACCAGCGCGGCGAGCAGCACGCGGGGCAGTCGCATGTCCCAGACGATCGCTGCGCGGCCCGGCGACCACCAGGGGTCGATCCATCCCGGCGCGATCTTGTCCAGAACCACACCCCACACCGTCCAGAGCGGCACCTGCACCGCCCCGATGCTGACGCCCGCCGTGACCGACAGAAGCACCGCCGCAATGCCCATGAGCCACAGGCCCGCGCGCCGTCGCTGACCGCTGCGATGGTGCAGCGCGGCGTGGACGACCGCCTCGGCGGTCCGGTCTGCCGGAGGGGCTTGCCGGTTCATCGCTCAGCCGCCGCGGAAAGCCTTGGCGAGCTTGCGCACCGCCCGGATGTTGCGCGGACCGGGCGTCGCCTCGACATATTCCAGCACCACGAAGCGGTTGTTCATGACCGCGTCGACATGGGCAAAGGCAGGGTTCGACCGCAGGAACGCGATCTTCTGATCCGCCGTCACCTCGCCATAATTGACGATCACGATCACCTCGGGGTTGCGCTCGACCACCGGTTCCCATGCGACGCGGGTCCAGCTCGTCTCCACGTCATCCATGATGTTGCGTCCGCCCGCGGCCTCGATCATCGCCGTGGGCATCGCATAGCGGCCCGAGGTGAAGGGTACGTCCTCGCCGCTGTCATAGACGAAGACGCGCAGCGGTTCCCCTTCGGGAATGGTGGCGGCGATCTCGGCCAGTTCGGCCTCCCATCCGGCGATGAGTTCCTCCGCCCGCGCCTCTTCGCCGAAGATCAGGCCGAGGTTGCGGATGTCGTTGAACATGTCCTGCATCGCGATCCGGTCGCGGGGCATGATGTGGATGCAGCTTTCGGTCAGCTCATAGACCTGGATGCCGAACGGGGCGAGCGTGTCGGGCGTGACCTCGCCGCCGACGCTCATGCCGTAGTTCCATCCGGCGAACCAGAAGTCGAGATCCGCGCCCACCAGAACCTCGCGCGGAGGGCGGCGCTCGGCAAGCTCGGGCAGTTCGGCCACGTCGGCCCGCATTTCCTCATCCAGCTTGTTCCAGCCGGAAATGCCGGTGTAGCCCACCATCCGGTCGGCGAGGCCCATGACCAGCATCATCTCGGTCAGGTTCACATCCTGCGAGGCCGCGCGGGACGGCGGTGCCTCAAAGGTGATTTCGCGGTCGCAGCTTTGCACAGTGACGGGATGCGCCAGCGCCGGGGAGGCAAGGAACAGGGCGGCGAGCCCGGTCAGAACAGGTTTCATGCGGTCTCTCAAGGATCAGTGGGACAGGGAAAAATCGAACCGCGCGCGCATGTCGCGTGGTGTGGCCGTGACGCCGAAGGCGCGGGCGATCAGGTCAGGGGTCAGCACATCCTCGACCGGGCCGAAGGCCAGCGCCTGCCCGCCCGCCAGAACCAGCAGGTCATCGGCGAAATCCGCCACGAGGTTCAGATCATGGAGCGAGGCGACAACCGTCGCCCCCAGACCCCGGACAAGGCGCAGCACCTCCAGCTGATGGCGGATATCGAGGTGGTTCGTGGGCTCGTCGAGCACGATCAGACCAGGTTCCTGCGCCAGCGCGCGCGCGATCATCACGCGCTGCCGTTCGCCCCCCGACAGCGTGCCGAAGGCTCGCGCCGCCAGATGCCCAAGCGAGAGGCGCTCCAGCGCGTGATCGACCAGATGCGCGTCATGGGCCGAGGGCCCGGCGAAACCGCGACGATGGGGGCCACGCCCCAGCGCCACGATCTCGGCCACGGTCAGGGCGAAATCGGTGGGTTGTTCCTGCAGGACCGCCGCCACCCGTCGCGCGACCTGCCGCGCGGGCAGCGCGTTGATGTCGGTGCCGTCCAGCAGGACACGCCCGGCTTCCGGGCGGTGAAAGCGATAGATCAGCCGCAGAAGGGTCGACTTCCCCGCGCCGTTGGCGCCCAGAACCCCCAGAACCCGGCCGGGGGCAAGATGCAGCGACACGGGGCTCAGGATGCCCCTGCCCCAGCTGACGGCGTCAAGCTCCAGCGCGGCGGGCTGCGGTGGCGGGCAGCTCATGCCCGTGACCTCGGGCGCGCTGGACCGTTATCGGCCGGGTAAGGAAAAACATCGGCCCCGAGGGACGCACGGATCGTCATTCTGCCTCCTCCGGACGCCCCGCCCGGGTCTGTTTCGCACGGGATGGCAGGTCTCCTGGCTCGCGGGTCACGGCACCTCCCTCCTTCCCGGCCGGGGCCAGTGGTTTGGGGGCACTCTCCGCTTACAGTTGCGGGGGCAGCACCGGAATTGGGCGAAAGGTCCGCACCGGTTTCCCTATTCTCCCGGCGGGGCCGGGCACCATCGCCGCCTGCCTAGCACGCGCCTGCCGCCGCCGCCAAGAAAAATCGCGGCCCCGATACCCGGGCTTGCGCGGCGATCAGCCGTTCCAGAGGACGCGCCCCAGCTCGGTGAGGTCATAGCCGCCCAGATGTTCGGCGCGGCGGGCGAAGGGGGAGGAACGGGCGAAGGCCAGCAAGGTCTGAATGGGCGGCTCGAAATACTCGCGCCGGGTCATGGCGAGGTCAAAGCTCTCGTCGGTGACGAGCGGGAGGAAACCCAGATGCCCGGCAGCCGCCTGGAGGCCGATACCGCAATCCGCCTCGCCGGTCTCGATAAGCGTGGCCAGGTCGGCATGCGTCTCGGCCGGGCGGTCCAGGGTGGTCAGATCGGCCATCGTCAACCCGTCGCGCGCCAGCAGCACCTCGAACAGCCGGGTCGAGCCCGCGCCGCCTGCGCGCGTGGCAAAGCGCAGGCCGCGCCGTGCTGCGTCCTTCAACCCCTTTATCCCCAGCGGGTTTCCTGCGGCGGTGATCAACCCCTGCGTCCGGCGCGCCCAATGGATCAGGACATGACTGGTGCCGGGCAGGTGCGACCGGGCGGCGGCGCGGTTCCATTCGCCCGTATCCGGGTCAAGCAGGTGGAGCCCGGCCAGCACCGCGCGCCCCGCCGCCAGATCCTCAAGCCCCTGGCTCGATCCCCGCGCCAGCACCGCCAGCCCGCTGCCCGACTGGCGCAGCGCCCATTCCAGAAGCGGGTCGTTCGAGCCGGCATAGATCGGCGGGGCCGAGGCGATGCCCGCAGCGGGCAGTTCGGTCTGGGCTTCCAGCCAGGCATCGACCAGCCGACGGGGAAACAACAGTTTGCCGGTGGCGCGGCTGAACGGAATCGTCTGGCGCGCAACCATCTCGTAGATCGTGCGCTCCTTCACCCGCAGATAGTCGGCAACCTCTCCGGTCGTCATCAGCGACGAGGAGGTGACCCGCACATCTGCAAGATCGGCTGCGCGCGAGGTCGCTTCGACCTGTGGATCCTGCATTTTCATGCAATCTCCTGCACTGGTTACATGTTTGCATTCTACTTTGATTTCTGATCCTTTTCTACTGCCTTAAGCAAGGATTTTCCGTGGACGGCCCGGTCGCAACCGCCTTCAGCCTGATCTCCAGCTGGGATCCCGTCCTGATGCAGATCATCGGGCTGTCCTTGCGCGTAACGCTGACCGCCGTGCTGATCGCCTGTGCGGTCGGCCTGCCCCTGGGCGCTGCGCTGGCGCTGGCGCGGTTTCCGGGGCGCGGCGCGGTGATCGTACTGTTCAACGCGCTGATGGGCCTGCCGCCGGTCGTGGCGGGGCTTGTCGTCTACCTGATGCTGTCCCGGTCGGGGCCCCTCGGGGATCTCGCACTCCTGTTCACGCCCACTGCAATGGTGATCGCCCAGACGGTGCTGATCCTGCCCATTATCATCTCGCTGACCCGCTCGGTGGTCGAGGATCTCTGGGCCGAGTATCGGGAGCAACTCCGCTCGCTCGGCGCCAGCCGGCTGCGCGCGGTTCCGACATTGCTCTGGGACGGGCGCGTCAGCCTGCTGACCGGCGTGCTGGCCGGCTTCGGGCGCGCCAGCGCCGAGGTCGGCGCGGTGCTCATCGTGGGCGGCAACATCGCGGGCCATACCCGCACCATGACCACGGCGATCACGCTGGAGACGAACCGGGGCAATCTCGGCCTCGCCGTGGCGCTGGGGATCATCCTGCTCGCGCTTACCCTGACGCTGAACGCCGCCGCCTGGGGGGCCGGGCAATGGGCACGGGGGCGGCTGGGATGAGGGCAGCGCGCGATGTTTCCACCTCGATCCTTCCGCTGGCGCTAAAGGATGTGGGCTATGCCGTGGGGGGAAAGCCGCTCCTGTCCGGCCTCACCCTGCGCATCGAGGCCGGGCGGCGGCTGATCGTGATGGGCGCGAATGGCGCGGGCAAGAGCCTGTTCCTGCGCCTCTGCCACGGTCTGATCGACCCGACCGCGGGTCGCCGCATCTGGGCCAGCGGCGAGGCGCGCGCCGAGGCGCAGGCAATGGTGTTCCAGCGCCCCGTCCTGCTACGCCGTTCGGTTGCGGCGAACCTCGACTATCCGCTGGCGCTGAAGGGCATGGCGTCCGCCGCGCGCCATGAGGCCGTCGCCCGCACGCTGGACCGTTTCGGGCTGACCCCGCTGGCAGACCGCCCTGCCCGCCTGCTGTCCGGGGGCGAGCAGCAGCGCCTTGCGCTCGCCCGCGCCTGGGCGATGCGCCCGCAGGTGCTGTTTCTGGACGAGCCCTGCTCGGCCCTCGACCCCTCGGCCACGCGGATCATCGAGGAGATGGTCGCGCAATTCTCGGAGGAAGGCATCACCATCGTGATGAGCACCCACAATCTGGGCCAGGCCCGGCGTCTGGGTCAGGACGTGGCCTTCCTCCACCGCGGCCGGCTGATCGAGCACCGATCTGCGCCTGCGTTCTTCGCGGGGCCGGAGACCCCCGAGGCCCGCGCATTCCTCGCGGGCGATCTGATCTGGTAACCACAAAAGGGAGAGAGAGATGACCCTCACCCGCCGCTTCATCCTGTCCGCTTCAGCGCTGACGATCGTCGCGGCCCTGCCCGCCGCGGCACAGGACTTCATCACCGTGGCCTCCACCACCTCGACCGAGAACTCGGGCCTCTTTGCACATATCCTGCCGATCTTTCAGGAGGAGACCGGGATCGAGGTCCGTGTCGTGGCGCAGGGCACGGGTCAGGCGCTGGAAACCGCGCGGCGCGGCGATGCCGACGTGGTCCTTGTCCATGCCCGCGCGCAGGAAGAGGCGTTCGTCGCCGAGGGCTACGGCGTGCAGCGCTTCGACGTCATGTATAACGACTTCGTCATCGTCGGCCCGGCTGAAGACCCCGCGGACCTGCGGGATGCCGCTGATGCCGCCGCCGCCATGGCTGCCATCGCGGGCGCGGGGGCGTCCTTCGCCTCGCGTGGGGATGATAGCGGGACCCATGCCGCCGAGCAAACCCTCTGGGCCGCTGCCGGGGTCGAGCCGACAGGCCGCTGGTACCTGTCCACCGGCTCGGGCATGGGCGCCACGCTCAACACCGCCGCCCAGCTACCCGCCTATGCCCTGACCGACCGCGGCACATGGCTGAGCTTCGAGAACCGCGGCGACCTGGAAATCGTGTTCGAAGGCGACCCGGTGCTGTTCAACCCCTACGGCGTCATCCTGGTGAACCCCGAACGCCACCCGCATGTGAAGGCCGACCAGGGGCAGGCCTTCATCGACTGGCTCGTGTCACCGGAAGGACAGGCCGCAATCGCAAGCTTCACCGTGGGCGGCGAACAGCTGTTCTTTCCCTCGGCCGGGTGATCGCTCAGGCCCCTTTGGCCGCGCTGTCGCGCGCCGCAGTCCGCGCAACCGAAGGTCGCGCCCCGCATCGCGCGACCCAATCCTGCAGCGCGGGGATTTGCGGCAACAGGTCTGGGAACCACAGGAACGGGCCGCTGCACAGCAGGTCGGCAGCCGAATACTCCTGCCCCAGCAGATAGGGCTGGTGCGACAGCGTCTCTTCCAGCCGTGCGATCATCGTCTGGAAATCGCGCAGGCTCGCAGTGACCGCCGGGTGCGAAAGCTGCGCCCAGTGCAGGATGATGACCGGTTCCATCACGCCCTGATAGTAAAAGAGCCAGGACAGATAGGCCCCCCGGCCAGGCTCACCGTTCAGCGGTCCCATCCGGGCCTCCGGGTAGCGGTCGGTGAGGTAGAGCATGATCGCGCCGCGCTCGCGGATCGTATCCGACCCGTCCACCAGCAGCGGTACCTTGCCCTCGGGATGCGGGTTGCGGGGGTCGGTGCCCCCGGACCCGTCCTGCCGGGGGATCGTGACCTCCTTGATTTCGATATCGTCGGCACCGAGTTCATCGATCAGCGTCACAATGACGGACGAACGGCTGATCGGGGCGTGATAGAGGGTCGGCATCGGAAACTCCTTCATTCTGACCATGCCCCGGTATAACGTCGCCATGCTGACAGAACGCGGCAGGATGTCATGGCCCGGACCGACCGGCTGATGCGGCTGATGGATGTGTTGCGGCGCCTGCCGCAACCGGTGACGGCGGCACGTCTTGCCGAGGAAACCGGCGTATCGCTGCGACAGCTTTACCGCGATATCGCGACGTTGCGGGCCGGCGGGGCGCTGATCGACGGGGCGGCGGGTGTGGGCTATGTCCTTACCGAAGACACTGCACTGCCACCGCAGAGCTTTTCCCGGCTGGAGATCGAGGCGCTGATGCTGGCGCTCAGCGGGCTCGAACATATCGGCGATGCCACGCTCAGCCGGGCGGGACAGGCGGCCATGGCGCGTATCATCGCGACGCTGCCGGACGCGCAGGCCCGCCAGGCCATGCATCGCGTGATGCGGAGCTGGCGGCGCGCAGATCAGCGGCCCGCCGTGACCATCGACATGGACCTGTTGCGCGCGGCCTGCTGGGAGGAATTCAGCCTGCGCATCCGCTATCGCGACCTTTCCGACCGCGTGACCGAGCGGGAGATCTGGCCGCTGGGCCTGTCCTATGGCAGCGATGCGCTGACGTTGCTGGCCCATTGCCGGTTGCGCGGCGACTTCCGGATTTTCCATGCGAACCGGATCGAGGCGCTTGTCCGCGGCGGAGAAAGCTTTCGCCCACGGCGTGCGGGTCTTTTGCGGGACTATATCGCGGGGCGCGCCGACACATCGGGCACGACGCGGGGCTGACCGCCATCCCCTTGGTCATCGGGCGCCCATATGGCAGTCCGAAATGCGCGATACGACTCATTTGATCCGCGCCGTCCCATGTGCGTTGTGAAAAAGATGAATCTCGGATGCAGCGTTTTCTGCCTGAGGTTGCAGTTTGTCCCTCGCGTTACACGCGTTTTGCTATTTGCGGATTTAGATTTTTCCCAGTCTTCCGGTCCAAAAGCCGAACAATAATTATGGTATCCGAAATATACCGTGCTGCGCCAGCCACGGGAAAACTCGTATCGCCCTGAATGTAAACAAATAGTGAAAAATTTTGCTTTCAATTTGATCGAATGTGATATGCAGAAAGGACGCACCCGAGGAGGGTGCGACAACCCAACAAAATTCTCCGGGAGAGAAACCCATGTCGACCAAAACCCTTCTTGCGAAGGCTCTTTTCGCTGGTCTCGTGATTGCGCCTGGCGCAGCTTTTGCGGCCCCCGATTACATGACCCCCGCCGTCGCCGTCTCGATCGGCGCAACCTTCGGCGGTGAATCCTCGGCGCTCGGCCTGGAATCGCTCGCTGTCGCGCTCGCGACCGGCAGCACGGCTGTGGCCAACTCGACCGCAGTCGCCGCCGGCGGCTATGTGAGCGGTTCGACCGCGAACTCCGGTGCGACCAGCACCTACTACGGCTCCAACGTGGACTCGTCGGTCACCCTCGGCGGCTCCGGCTTTGAATCTTCCGTGAACATCAACGGCTACGTCAACTGACGTGGAAGGCGTGAGGCGGCCCCGTGCCGCCTCGCAATTCAGGGAGGAAAGGCGCGCATTCCGACGCGCCAAAGTGAGAAGTTGAATGGCAAGGCATTATCTCCGGAAGGGGGCAGTCGGCGCTTGCGCGCTGTTTTTCATAGGTGCTTCAGGATCAGTTTCAGCGCAGGACGATTTGCCGGTGTCCGTCAGTGACGGCACCCTGACCGACAGCAGACTTGAACAACGGCGCGACCCGCAACAGGCCACGGCAGCGACGGGCGGCGTCGTTCCCCTCACCAGCCGGTTCGTGCTGAACGGGGCGGTGCTGGAATACGGCGCGCGGGGGTTTGTCGCGCTCACCAGTCTGAATGGTGACGCGCGGGACGGAACGCTTTCGTTCAGCGCGACCCAGACGCTGCAAAGCAGCCTTTCCGAAGGGGTCGAGGGCACGCTCTTCCGGCGGCGTCAGACCGGCTGGTACCTGCAATTCGACACGGTGGACCGGACCCGTACCATCACCACGACGCGCCGCGAGGCGGTGGACATCCTCGGTTCGCGCACCGTTCTGACCCTTACGGGCGGCTGCATCGCGCCGGGATCTGCGCCCGGGTCGCTTTGCACTTATACGCCGGGGGTCACGGCTGATCCTGACTCGATCGACCCCGATACACTGGTCCCCACGAGCTTTACCTTCAGCACGGCGTTTCAGCAGGAAATCGACGAGGCAACCCATCTGGCCCTGCAGGCACCCGGCTTTCAGCGCGGCGTGCCAGGTGGCGAGGAGGTGGGGATCGACCTCGACCTGCCCAACGCGGGCTTCACCTTTTCCGAGGCGCGGGCCGGCGGCAACAGCGTGACGAGACGCGAACGGGTCCAGACACGACCCATCATCACGCTGTCGCGGGTCGAGCAGAACCTCTTCAGCAACGATCAGGGCGCGGCGCTCGACCGCACCGTCCGCGGCTTTGTCCTGCTTGAGGGCAGCGAGTGGACGGATACGGCAATCGCGTTCCAGGCGCTGGCCTGGGTGCTGCCGTCCCTTGATGCGACGCTTGCCCCGGGTGAGGATGCGCCGAACCTGCGCATCAGCAACAACCTTTTCCTGGCGGCGAACAACCTGCGCCTGCCCCGGGACAGCTATACGGTCTTTTCGACCAGCCGCGCGCGCGTGGGCCATCGCGATACGCCCGCGCAGACGGCGGCGGAAACGCCGGTGGCCTGGGCCGAAGGCGTGTGGCTGGGCTTTTCGCCTGTGCGGGACGTCAGCCGCAGCAGCCGGTTGTCCTTTCTCACGACCGGGCCGCGCATCACGACCAGTTCGGAATTTGCCGAAGGCGGGTTTGACGACGCGCTCGGCGATCTGATCGACGGGACGATCACGATCATCGACCTGATCGACAACCAGATTTCCGAGATCGAGTTCTCGAATATCGGCGATCTCTATGTGCAGGTCGGCACTGATATCACGAGCCAGGAGGCGATCCGCCGGATCACCACGACCGAGACCTGGCGCTATCGCTATGTCCCCCATCTGTCGCTGACGAGCAACCGGACCAGCGGCCAGACCGTGCTGCGGTATTATACCGGGGCGCTGCTGGACGACGATGCGAATGCCTATGCCGGGTTCGACATCAGCTACCAGGGCGCGAACGGCTGGAGCTCCTACTTCCGCGCCGATGCCTACACCCGCCCCGACAGGGACTATTACAGCGCGGTCGAAGGCCGCCTGAGCCGCGCCTTCCGCATGGAAGGGGGGCAGACCCTGACCCTCGGGATGGCGGCGCTTGCCTCGATCGACCGGCCGGATGCCGAGGGTGACCTTACATCCTCGGGCAGCGGGACCAACACGCTCGACCTCGTGGCGCTGTGGCGCGATCAGGGGACCGAATATTCGGTCCGCCAGCGGTTCAGCGATATCGGCACCGATGCGGACGCGGCCAGCACGAGCTTTGGGCTGACCCACCAGATCAACCCGCGGATGTCGGTCAGCGGCCAGGTGACGCCCTTCTCGAACGAAGAGAGCTTTATCCGCGCCCAGGCCGGGTTTTCCTGGAACCTCGACGACGGGACGAGCCCGGCGACATTCCGGATGCAATGGGCACGGATCGACTATGACTATGGGCGGGACGGGACCGGGCGTGACCTGGATACGTCCGAGAACATCTTCCTCGCCTCTTTCCGGACCCCCCTGTAATCACCGCAAAGGGAGAAGCAGCATGTTGAAACCGCACCGTCGCTATCTGCCGGCCGTTCTGGCGCTGGCAGTCCTTATGCCGGTCGCGCCCGCTTTCGCCAACGGCGACGATGGCCCTGTCACCCGCGTCAGGCTCGTCGTCATACAGGAGGGCGAGGAGACGCGCGGCTTCAGCATGTCGATGGGCACCGGCACCTATGTGGAGACGGCCGCGCTTGTGACGCCCATGGGCATTGCGACGGGTGTGATCGCCTCGGACCGGCCCGTGGGTGCGCATGAATGGCCAGAGGGCTTTGACCTCTTTACCTCGCCGGTCGGCCCACCCCCGCCCTGATCGCTCAGGGTGTGGTGATGAGCACGAGCGATTCAAACGCGCCGCCGGTATAGGTGACGCGCGACAAGAGATCGGACGGCGCCGCGAGGGTGGCGCCAGCCGAGGCGGTGGCAAAGCTGCCTTCGGCAGAGGTGCCTGCGCTTGAACTGGCGACGGCGGATGTGCCGGTCGCGACCGAATTCGACATCGCCTCGATCCCGGTCAGGGTGCCGTTGGAAAAGATCGCAGCATTGGAAGAGGCCATTGCCTGAAGCTGTGCGCCCTCTTGCGCCATGCCTGCCATCGGAAGTGCGGCGGCAATCGTGAAAATAATGAACGCGGTTTTCATAATTCGACTCCTCGCTGATGAATATCAGGGTAGCTGAAACCGCCGCGCTCGCCTTTCGAATTACGCGAAGGGTTTTATATTCGCGCTTAGGTTTATATTAACCCGCCGCTGAAAACAGCCTCTTCCCCGCATCAGGAAATCGCTGCCCCCCCGGGCCGCGACAGGTCCGGCACCCTCCCGCCTGCTCCCTCTGTCTGTCGGGCATCTCCTCTTGCGCCTCACGTTATGTTATACAATAACATCACGCATTGGCAAAAGAGGAACCCAGATGCCCAGACCCATCATCATTGGCGCGCTTGCGCTCGGCTTGCCGCTTTCGGCCTTAGCCCAAGGTCACGACCATGGCGACGTCACCCTTTACCGGGTCTTCGTTGCCGACCACGCGCAGGCGCAGGTGACGGCCTTCGACCTCGATGACCCGGAACACCGCCACGACTTTGCGACCACCGGGCAGGCCAAGCTTTTCCCCGTCGCGGGCGGCGCGGTCGTGGCGGCGATCCAGTCGGATGACGATACCGTCCATTTCTTTCGCAGCGGGATCGCCTTTCACGACCACGGCGACCACAGCGACATCGAAATCTCGGACCCGTCGGCGCTCGATGTGACGCTGACCGGCCCCCGGCCCTTTCACCTGGTCAGCCATGACGGCAAGGTGGTCATCAACTACGACCTTGGCGGCTATGCCGAGATCGTCGACGAACACGCCCTGTCCCATGGCGAGGCCGAAATCGTGACCTTTCCGCAGGCGCGCGCGCATCACGGATTTGTCGCACCCCTGCGCGGCCATTGGCTGAGCACCGTCGCGTCGGACGCCCGGGTCGAAGATGGCGCCGCCCCGCCCCGTCTGGGCCTTCAGGCCTTCGACGAGGCGGGCAATCCGACCGGCGATCTGGCCACCTGCACCGCCATTCATGGTGAGGCCTTTTCCGGCGCCTATCTGGCCGCTGGTTGCCGCGAAGGCGTGCTGACCGTTACCGCAGGCGCCGAGGGGCCGGAATTTCGGATGCTCGACTATCCCGCCGACCTGCCGCAGGGGGTTACGACCGGCACGCTGCTGGGTTCGAGCGGGATGCAGGTCTTTCTGGGCAATCACGGCGCGGACGGGCTTGTCGTCGTCGATCCGGTGGATGAGCCGCATTTCCGCCGCATCGAACTGCCGTTCCGGCGTGTCGACTTCGTGCTCGACCCCGTCCGCCCGGCGAATGGCTATGTGCTGACCGAGGACGGGACGCTGCACCGGATCAATCTGCTGGACGCCGCAATCACAGCCAGCGCGCAAGTGACCGGGCTCTATTCCATGGACGGACACTGGAACGATCCGCGCCCACGTCTGGCCATGGCGGGGGACGAGATCCTGATTACCGATCCGGCTCAGGGCCTTGTGCGGCGCGTCGACGCGGGATCGCTGCAGGAATCCGGTCAGATCGAGCTGGGCGGCACGCCCTACAACGTCGCCGTGGTCGGCGGCAGCGGCATCAGCCACTGATCCCATTTGCGGGTGCCGGCGATCCGGCGCCCGCATCCGCCGGGGAACATCGGCCCGGCCGGGCTGTTTCCGACACTGTCCCAGACGTGAAGGAGCCGCCCATGACACCGCAATCCTCCCGGCACATGCCCGCCGAAATGCATGTAGAAGGGGTTCTGGCACCCGATATCCGCGACTGTGTGGCGGCCTGCCTCGACTGTTACCAGACCTGCCTGACGACGGCGATGCATCATTGCCTTGAGGCGGGCGGCGAACATACCGAGCCTACCCATTTCCGCCTGATGATGGCCTGCGCAGAGATCTGCCGCAGTGCCGCGCATTTCATGCTGCTCGGCAGTGACGATCACGCGCGGCTTTGTGCGGAATGTGCTCGGATCTGCACGGCCTGCGCCGATGATTGCGAAAGGCTCGGCGGCATGACCGCCTGTGTCGATGCCTGCCGCCGCTGCGCCGAGCACTGCCGCACGATGGCGCAGTAAGGGCGCAGTGAGGGATCAGCGCAACGGGCCGGTCTGGTAAAGCCGGATGCGCAGGGGGCCGTGCGCCACGGGCGCGCCCGGCTCGCCGAAGGGCAGGCGCGTCGCCCGCGCAAGGCCCGCATCGCTGGTGACAAGGCCCACGCGCCAGCCGCTGAACCGCCCGCGCAGAACCTCGCCCAATGTGCCGTAAAGCGCGGGCAGCAGCTTGCGCTCGCCAAGCCGGGCCCCGTAGGGCGGGTTGACCATGATCAGGCCCGGTGGACCCTCGGGGCGTTGCAGATCGGAAATCGTGTGCCGTTCAAACCGGGTCACGGCGGCGATCCCTGCCCTTTCCGCATTTGCAACGCTCATCCCGACGGCGCCACTGTCGCGGTCGCTGCCATAGAACCGCAGAGGGCTGTCCGGAACGGTAGGGGCCGCGCGCATCGCGGCCCATTCGGCGGGATCGAACGAGGCCAGATCCTCGAACGCAAAGCGCCGCGACCGCCCGGGCTGCAGCCCTGCGGCAATTTCCGCAGCCTCGATCACAAATGTGCCCGATCCGCACATCGGGTCAAGCACCGGCTCCTGCCCTGCATAGCCTGCCGCGCGCAGGAAAAGCGCGGCCAGCGTTTCCCGCATCGGCGCCTTGTTCACCGCCTGCTTGTGACCCCGCCGGTGCAGCGGTTCGCCCGAGGTATCGAGGCTGAGCGTGCAGAGATCGTCCTCGATCCGCACCATGATGCGCAGGGGCGCGTCATCGGCGACAGGCGCGCCAAGTTCTTCGCGGATGGCAGTCTCGATGCGTTGTGCGGCGGCCCCGGCGTGATAGATGCGCGAGGCGCGGCAGCTCGCCTCGACCCGGACCGGAACGTCGCGGCGCAGGATGGCCGACCAGGCCACGCGCCGCGCCCGTTTGTCGAGCTGCGCGAGATGCATGGCGCGAAAGCTCGCGAACCTTGCGAGCACACGTCCCGCCCCGCGCAGTTCAAGGTTCGCGCGCCAGACATCGCGCCAGCCGCCCCGGATCGACACGCCGCCCGGGACCGGCTGTGGCGCGTCAAAGCCCGCCTCCGCAGCCTCGGCCGCAAGCAGGGGCTCCAACCCCGGCGGGGCGGTCAGGAAAATCTCGAAGGGGTCGGTGGCTGGTTCGGGCGCGGGGTCTGTCATCCGGGCAGCACTAGCGCAGCGGCGCGGGCACGGCGACCCTTTTCTTTGCCGCTTCACGGGTTGCGCAGGCGCGGCGAGGCCGGTTTGATGGGCGGGTGGCTGCGCGGAGACGGTGATGACGACGGAACTCGGCCTCGTCTTAGGGTTGCTGGCGGCGGCAGTGGTCATGTTCGCCCTGGGCCGCCCCCGGATGGATGCGGTCGCGCTGATCATGCTCGTGGCGCTGCCCTTTACCGGCGTGGTGACGGTGCCCGAGACGCTGGCAGGGTTCGCCGACCCGAACATCATCCTGATCGCCGCGCTCTTTGTCATCGGTGAGGGGCTGGTGCGAACCGGAGTGGCGCAGGGGCTGGGCGACTGGCTGGCGCGCCGCGCGGGGACAAGCGAACCGCGGCTCATCGCCCTTCTGATGCTGGTCGCGGGCGGGATCGGCGCCTTCATGAGCTCGACCGGCGTGGTTGCTATCTTCATCCCCATCGTCCTGCGCATCGCACGCCGCGCCGCGATCCCGGCCGGACGGCTGATGATGCCTTTGTCGATGGCCGCCCTGATCAGCGGAATGCTGACGCTGGTTGCGACCGCGCCGAACCTAGTGGTCCATGCGGAACTGATGCGGCGCGGACATGAGGGTTTCGGCTTTTTCGACTTCACCCCCTTTGGCCTGCCGATCCTCGCGCTGGCGGTGATCTACATGATCCTTGCGCGCCGGTTGCTGGGGCCGGGCCAGGCGCAGGCCGACCCGCAGCGCCGCCCCCTCTCCGGCTGGGTCGAGGAATACGATCTTGCCGGGAGAGAGCGGCGCCTGCGGCTCTTGCCCGGGTCGCCCTTGGCCGGGCAGCGGCTCGACACGGCGGATCTGCGCGGCAGCGCGGGCATCAACATCATCGCTATCGAGCGTCCGGGGCGGTTTCGCCCGGCTTTGGTCCGCCCCACGGCGGCCACGGTGCTGCAGGCGGGGGACGTGCTGTTTCTCGACCTGCAATCGGGGGGCTTCGATGTCGCGGGCTTTGCCCGGTCCCACGGCCTGCAAGAGGTACCGTTGACGGGCCGTTATTTCCACGACGCCTCGCAGGAAATCGGGATGGCCGAGGTGATGATCCCCGCAACCTCTCGCATGATCGGGCAGACGGTGACGGGCCTGCGCTTTCGCAGCCGCTACGGGCTGGCGGTCATCGGCATGAAACACGGAAGCATCCCGGTCGCCGGGCCGGTGACGGGCGAACGTCTGCGGGCGGGCGATACGCTTCTGACGGTGGGACCCTGGCGGGCGATCCGCCGCCTGCAGGAGGAACGGCGCGATCTCTTGCTGCTCGACCTTCCGGCCGAATTCGACGATGCCGTCCCCGCCCGGTCCAGGGCGCCGATGGCGGTGGGGGTGCTGGTGCTGGTGATCGCGCTGATGGTCACGGGGGCGGTTCCGAATGTGCTGGCGGCACTGATCGGGTGCCTGCTGCTGGGGCTGGCCGGATGCATCGACATGACGGCCGCCTACCGCTCGATCCATTGGCAAAGCCTGATCCTGATCGTGGGGATGCTGCCCTTTTCCATCGCGCTGGACCGCACCGGCGGGATCGAGATCGCGGCGGGCGCGCTGGTCGGTCTGGCAGGCGACGCGGGGCCGCGCCTGATGCTGGCGATGATCTTCGTTGCGACGGCGGTGCTTGGGCTCTTCATCTCCAACACCGCGACAGCGGTCCTGATGGCGCCCGTCGCCCTGGCGATCGCCGAGGGGCTGGGCGCATCCCCCTATCCCTTTGCGATGACCGTGGCGCTGGCGGCCTCGGCCGCGTTCATGACGCCGGTCTCCTCGCCCGTGAACACGCTGGTGGTCGGGCCCGGGGGCTATGGCTTTGGCGATTTCCTGCGGCTGGGGGTGCCCTTTACCATCATCACGCTGGGGGTCGCGGTGCTTCTGGTGCCGGTTCTCTTGCCGTTCTGAGATCGCCGGTTTTCGGGAACACCCCCTGCGGCGGGCTGGTTGGGGTATAACGCCGGCCTGACGCCGGGCCCTGACGCGAGGACGCATGACCGATATCAGCCACCCTGCCCCCATCTCAAGCCCCGGCTACCGCGCAAGCCCCGTTCGCGGTGCCGGATCCGGCATACCGCGGGATGTTTTTGATGCCTCGATCCCCTTTTTGCGTGAAGGGTATTCGTTCATCTCGTCGCGCTGCGATCTGCATGGCACCGACGCCTTTCGCACACGCGTGATGCTGACGCCGGTGATCTGCATGCGCGGGGCCGACGCCGCGCGGATGTTCTATGGTGGCGACCGCTTTACCCGCAAGAACTCGATGCCGGCCAGTGTGCTGCATCTCTTGCAGGATCTGGGCAGCGTGCAATCGCTGGACGGCGATCCGCACCGTCTGCGCAAGGCGATGTTTCTGGCGATGATGTCGCCGGCCGGGCTGGATCAGGCCACCGCCATATTCGCCGAGGAATTCCGCGCAGCGGCGCGCCTTTGGGCCGGCGGAGACCGGATCATGCTGCACGGGGAATTCCGGCGTCTGCTGACCCGCACCGTGCTGCGATGGGCGGGCATCCCGCTCGACCGGGCCGATCCACGGACAAGGGCGCGGGAACTCGGCGCGATGGTCGATCATGCCGGCAGCCTCGGTCCAGCGAACCTTTGGGCGCAGCGGCTGCGGCGGCAGTCCGAACGCTGGGCAAAGGGCGTGGTCGCGGACTGCCGGCGGGGCCGGATCGCGCCGCCTGACGGCTCTGCTCTCGCGCTGATCGCCTCTCATCGGGACATTGACGGGCGGCTTCTTGACCTCGAAGTCGCTGCGGTAGAGCTTTTGAATGTGTTGCGGCCCACCGTGGCGGTCGACCGGTTCCTCACCTTCATCGCCTTGGCCTTGCATTGTTATCCGGGCTGGCGCGCGCGCTTTGCCGAAGGTGGGGATGGGGATGTTGCCCATTTTGTGCAAGAGGTGCGGCGCTATTACCCCTTTTTCCCCGGAATAGGCGGGCGGGTGGCGCGGCCCTTTGACTGGCATGGCCATCTGTTCAGGACCGGGCAATGGGTGTTGCTGGATCTTTACGGCACGAACCACCATCCGGACCTATGGGAAAACCCGCAGGCGTTCCGTCCGGAACGCTTTCGCGACTGGGCGGATGACGGGCACAACTTGATCCCGCAGGGGGCGGGGGATTTCCTGCGCGGGCATCGCTGCCCGGGCGAATGGCTGACCATCGCGTTGATGGAGGAAACTGTCCGGCTGCTCTCACGCGAGGTCGATTATGATGTCCCTGCCCAGAACCTGGAGGTGCGAATGACCGCGATGCCGGCCTTGCCCCAAAGCGGCTTTGTGATCTCGAACCTTTGGCTGGCCGGTTAGGAGTGGCGGGTATTTCCTGACCATCCGATCAGGAAAATGCCCGCCGTACTGCCTTTATGTGACGCATCGGTAACGGTTCGCCCCCGCAGGGGCGGCGGGTCTTCAGGGATGTCTTGCGCGGTGCCGCCGATCGCGCCTTAGTGCGCCAACCTTGATCGAAGGGACCAGGGCATGACCAGATCGACGGGAATGGCCGCAGGTCAGTCGGCACATTTGCGGGCGCGCAGGGTTGCGCTCTGGCTCATGGCAGGGGTCGTTCTGGCCTGTTATGCGGTGCCCTATCTGCTGCTGCACGAAGTTACCGCCTGGTATGGGAGTTTCCTCTTCTGGTGCCTTGCGGGACTGGTTGTCATTTTCCTTAACCTCGTCGCGATGGCACCGTTTCGGGACAATGAATCCCCGAACGAAAGGCAGGGCGAATGAACCCGGCCTATGTCATGTCCGGCATCGCGATCTATGTCGTTCTGTCGCTGATCGTCGCCTGGATCTCTCGCAGCGGCCGGGCGACCACCATGAGCGGCTATTTCCTCGGCAACCGGGCGATGGGCGGGGTGGTCTCGGCGCTCAGCTATTCGGCGACGACCTATTCGGCCTTCATGATGGTCGGGCTCGCCGGGATGACCTATGCGGGCGGGGTCGGTGCGCTGGGGTTCGAGATCGTCTATTTCGCCGGCGTCTCGCTGGTTGCGGTCTTTGGTCCGCGCTTCTGGGCAGTGGGGCGGCGTTACGGCTTCGTCACCCCGTCCGAGATGCTGGGCCATCGCTATGGCAGCCGCTGGGTGGCCGTCGCGGCGGGGGTCACCAGCCTTGTCTTCCTGATCCCCTATTCGGCGGTGCAGCTTTCGGGCGTGGGCTATCTTCTGTCGGGGATGACCGGCGGCGCGATCCCCTTTGAGGCGGGCATCGGAATCGCGACGATCCTTGCCATCGTCTTTGCCTGGGTCGCGGGCATCCGGTCGGTCATGTGGACCGACAGCCTGCAGGCGCTGGTGATGATCGTGGCCTCGGTCGCGGTGGGGCTGATCGTGGTATCGCATCTGGGCGGCTTCGCCGGGCTGTTCGGCGCCATCGCAGAACGTCGCCCCGAGATGCTGGCCGTGCCCGGCCCCGGTTTTTTCAGCTTCGCAACCTTTCTGGGGCTGACGCTGCCCTGGTTCTTCTTTTCCATCTCCAACCCGCAGGTGAGCCAGCGGCTCTTCATGCCCGCCTCGCTGGGCGCGATGCGGCGGATGCTGCTGATCTTCCTTGTCTTCGGGCTGGTCTACACGGTCGTCTCGGTGATCTGGGGGTTATCGGCCTTTGTGGCCTTTCCCGACCTTGCGCGGCCCGATCTGGCGACATCGACGCTATTGGGGTCGGACATGGTGCCGGCCGCACTGGGGGTCGTGGTGATGATCGGGATCCTGGCGGCGGCGGTCTCGACCATCGATTCAATCCTGCTGACGCTGTCCTCGGTCTTTGCGCGCGATGTCTGGGGCAATGTCACCGGCGACCGGGACGAGGCGCGGCAGCTCCGGCTTGGCAAGGTCGTGATCCCGGTCATCTCGATCCTCGCGATGGGGTTTGCCTGGCTGGAACTGGGGATGATCGCCGTCCTGTCGGTCGCAGCCTCGGCGGGGCTTGTGGTCGTGGTGCCGGCGATCATCGGCGCGTTCTTCTGGCGGCGCGGCACGGCAGCCGGGGCGATCGGCTCGATCCTCGGCGGAGTTGCCTTCGTGATCGCGATGTACCTGACGGGCGATTCACTTTGGGGGCTGAACGCGGGTGTCTTGGGCTTTCCCGTCTCGGCGCTGCTTTTCGTGGGCATCAGCCTGCTGACACGGCGCGCTGCGGGCGACGATGCCGACGGCTTTATCGCCTGCGCGAACCTTCCTCTTGCCGGGCCTCTTGCCGGGAACGGGATGGCCAAAGCGGCCTGAACTGCGTCAGCCCCGCACCGTCGCAGCCCCACCTCATCGCTGCGCGGCGCGCAGTTCCCGGTTTTCGCCGAACAGTCTCAGGATCTGCCGGTAGGGGCCGTTGAGATAGGTCTGATAGGTCGCCATCCTGGCGGGGTCCAGCCCATGCCGTTCGGCGAACCAGTCGATCAGCGCGTCCGATTCCTTCAGATACTCGCCCGGGGCAATCTGGGCCGCGGGAAAAGTTGTCTTGTCGAAATGCGGCGCAAGCTCGGCGCGGATCACATCCTCTTCGGGCGTTCCATTCTCGAACTGGCGCAGCTCCACCTGATCGATCAGTCCCCCCTCCAGAAGGAAAAGGCGCAGCTTGAAACAGTGCGGGCATGCCGCCATGAGATAGACGATGGGGCGGAAATCCTGGGTCATCTGGTCTCCTCTGATTTGGCCGAGAGGGGCAGAAAAAGCGGGGTTTTGCAACCCCGCAACCCGTCAGCGGGCGAAGCCGCGCGCCTCCAACGCCGCCACGCAGGCCGGCAGCCGTTCCAGCCGGTTGCGCACCTCGAGCAGCAGGCGCGGTGCGGGGTCTGATGCGGCCAGCGCCGCAAAGACCGGTGCCCATGGAACGTTGCCCTCACCAGGTGCCCAGTGACGGTCGGCATAGCCGTCGGCGTCCTGCACATGGACATGGGCCAGATATCCCGCGGCGGCATCAATGAAATCAACCACCGGCGGCGCGCCGTAGCGGCCATGTGCAAGCTGCGCGTGCCCGGTGTCGATAGAGACCCGGAGCGCCGGATGCCCGATCCGCGCCACCAGATCGACCCTGTCGCGCGGGTCCGTATCATCGATGTTTTCCAGCACCAGCGTGCAGCCCGTATCCGCCGCGCGTTCCAGCACCGGGGCAAGGCAATCGGCGGCGGCCTCGAACAGGGTTTCGCGCAGGGTGCTGTAATTCGCGTAGTTCAGCACATGCCAGTAGGTAAAGGGGCTGTGCACCACCATCTGGTCCGCCCCCAGCGCCTGCGCCACATCGAGCCCCTGCATCAGCCGTGTCCGGATCACTGCGCGGATGTCCCGGTCGGGGTTCGAAAGGTCGAGGCCGAAGAACGGCCCGTGCAGGCCCAAGGGACCCTGATGGCCGTCAAGCGCCGCACGGCAGGCGGCGATCAGGGGCGCGGTGTCGCCCGCGATCACCTCGGGCATCACGAAATCCTGGATCTCGATCGCGCGGCCCGCATCGAAGATCCAGTCGCGCAGCGGGGCGATATCCTTGTGCGTCAGCGCGACGCCCAGCAGGGGCAGGGTCATGTCAGGTCCTCATTTGATGCCGGCGCGCATGAAGCTCTGGACGAACTGCCGCTGGAACAGCAGGAACCCGACCAGAAGCGGCGCCGAGGTGATAAGCGTCGCGGCGTTGATGACCGACCATTCCACGCCGCTGTCGGTGGTCGCAAAGATCGAAAGGCCCACCGTCAGGGGCCGCGTCTCGACCGATGACGTGATGATCAGCGGCCAGACGAAGTTGTTCCAGTGATGCGAGACCGAAACCAGCGCAAAGGCAAGCATCGTCGGTCGCGCAAGCGGCACATAGACCCGCCATATCAGGCCGAGCGTCCCGCACCCCTCGACCCGCGCGGCATCGTCAAGCTCGCGCGGGATGGTGCGGAAGGTCTGGCGCAACAGGAATATCGCAAAGCCAGACGCGAAATAGGGCAGCCCGATCGCAAGGATCGTGTTCACCAGCCCCAGCTGTGCCATCGTCGCGTAGTTCCGCACCAGAAGGATGTCGGGCATCACCATCAGTTGCAGCAGCACCAGCGAAAACAGAACCTCCCGCCCCGGAAAGTTGAGCCGCGCAAAGGCAAAGGCCGCCATCGTCGCCAGCACGAGCTGCGCCGAAAGCACCATCGTCACCAGCAGGATCGTGTTCAGGAAGTAGCGGCCAAAAGGCGCGGCATTCCACGCCCGCTCGAAATTCGCGAGCGTAAGCGGCGCGAAAAGATCGAACCGGGTTTCATAGGCCGGCGGGTGAAACGCGGTCCAGATCGCATAGGCGAGCGGCAACAGCCACATCAGCGCCAGCATCCAGCCGCCCGTCACAAAGAGGACCCGGTCAAGCGGCACAGCCGCGGGGTGGAGCGTCACGGCTCTCATCGGTAATGCACCCGCCGGTCCAGCAGCAGGAACTGCCCGATCCCCACAAGTGCGAGGATCGCGACCATCACCACCGTCAGCGTCGCCGCATAGGACGTGTCCCAGAACCGGAAGCCCTGTTCATAGATGTAGTACAGCAGCAGGGTCGAGGCATTGTTCGGCCCTCCCTGGGTCATCACGAAGACATGGTCCACCATCCGCACGGCGTTGATCGTCGCATTGACGGAGACAAAAAGCGTCGTCGGCATGATCAGCGGCCAGGTCACCCGCCGAAAGAACGTCCAGCGCGACGCACCCTCCAGCGCGGCGGCTTCCCGCAGGCTCTCGGGGATGGTCTGCAGCGCGGCGAGGAAGAAGATCATGAAGAACCCCGCCTGGTTCCAGATGCTCACCAGCGTCAGGGAATAAAGCGCGGTCGCGGGCTGGCCGATCCAGTTCACCGGGCGCAGGCCGAAAAGGCCCCGGATCTGGTCGAAGAGGCCAAAGCCCGGAAGGTAAAAGAAGAGCCAGATATTCGCCACCGCGATCAGCGGCAGGACGGTGGGCGTGAAATAGGCCATCCGCAGGAAGGCGCGCCCGGCGATCCGGCGTTCGACGAACAAGGCCATGGCAAGCGCCAGCGCGATCGAGGCCGGAATGGTCAGCGCCGCATAGATCAGGTTATTGACCATCGCCCGCAGAAAGATCGGGTCGGCCAGCATCCGTTCGTAATTCGCACCCCCCACAAAGACCGACGGCCGCCGCCCGCGCGGGGTGGACCAGAAACTGTCGATCAGCGTCTGGACCGCCGGCAGATGGGTGAACCCGAAGAGCAGCACCAGGGCCGGCAACAGCAAAAGCCAGGCGTGAACCCACTCGCGCCTCATCGCGGCCCCCGGGCCCGGGGGGTGGGGGCCGGCTGGTGGCCCCCGGAAGTGTCAGCGATAGGCCGCAAGGATCGCATCCGCTTCACGCTGTGCATCGGCCAGGGCCTGCGCCGGGGTCTTGTCGCCCACGATGGCGGCGGCGATGTTGTCGTTCAGGATCTGCGTCACGCGCGGCCCTTCAAAGGTCGAAAGCTCGGCCACCGCATATTCCAGCTGGTCGCGGGCCACGACGGCGCCCGGCACTTCCTCGGCATAGGTGCGCATCGCCTCGGTTTCCCAGGTATCGGGACGCGGCGCGACATAGCCCGTCGCGATAGACCATTTCGCGGCCTGATCGGGTTCGGTCGCCCATTTCACGAAATCGATGGCGGCGCGGGTCTCTTCCTCGCCATGCCCCGAAAAGAGGTAGAAGTTACCGCCACCCGTGGGCGCGCCCGGCTGCGTGTTTGCCGGCAGCATCCCCACGCCGAACGGGAAGGGCGCGTTGGCACGGATGTTGCCGAGGTTGCCTGTCGTGGTCCAGACGATCGCGCTTTCACCATCCATGAAGGCGCGGGGCGTTGCGCCCCAGTCAAGGATGCCCGGCGCCATGATCTCATGCTCGGTCGAAAGCGAGACGAGGTATTCCAGCGCCTCGACCGCCTCGGGCGTGTCGAAATAGACCTCGGTCCCGGCCTCGTTCGCAAGGATGCCGCCATTCGCCGCCACAAGCCCGGTATAGAGCCACGAGGGGAAGCCCGAGGACGGGAAGCGCACGCCCCATTGCGTCACGTTGCCCGACCCGTCGCGGACAGTCAGCGCGCGGCCCATCTCGACCATCTCGTCCCAGGTGCGGGGCGGCGTTTCGGGGTCGAGGCCCGCCGCCTCGAATGCGTCCTTGTTCCAGTAGATCACCGGGGTCGAGCGCTGGAACGGGATGCCCCAGGTCTTGCCCTCGGTCTGGCTGTTCTTCATGAAGGCCGGGAAAAAGCCGCCGACCCATTCCTCCATCTCTTCGGGGGAGAGGTGGTCGTCCCAGGCCTCGATGACCTCTTCGTCGATCATGGTGAACATGTCGGTCGAGAGGAGGATCGCGAGCTGCGGCGGGTTGCCGCCCCGGGCGGCAGTGATGGCGCGGGTCGTGGTATCGGCATAGCTGCCGGTATAGATCGCGTTGATCGTCACATCCGGATGCGCGTCCATATAGGACCGGGTCATCGCCTCGATCGTGTCCGCAGCCTCGCCGCCGACGGCGACGGGAAAGTAGAATTCCAGCTCCACCGCCGCAGCGGCAGAGACCGAAAGGGCAAAAGCGGCGCCGGAAAGCAGCGCCGACCGGAGGGTGAGCGTCATCGCACAGGTTCCTTCACTGAGCTGGGGGAAAAGAGATGTTCCGGCACGGCGATGCGCCGTCCGGACGGGTCGAAAAGATGCAGCGCGCCCGGGGCCCAGCCGATGCGGATACGGGCGGGCGGCGGTCCCTGCCGGGCGGGCAGGCGCAGGATCAGGCGCGACCGGCCGATGCGGGCGGCGATCAACTGGTCCGCACCCAGATATTCGATGCCCTCGACCGCCGCCTCGGGGCCCTGGTCCGCAAGAAAGATATCCTCGGGGCGCAGGCCGGCCAGCGTCCCCGGAGGCATGATCCCGTCGGCCAGAGCCAGATCGTCCGGCGCGATCAGGTTCATGGGCGGTGTGCCGATGAAGCGGGCGCAGAATGTCGTTTCGGGTCGGGCATAAAGGCCGCGAGGGTCCGCTACCTGTTCCACCCGCCCCCCGTTCATGACGACGATCTGGTCGGCCATGGTCATCGCCTCGACCTGATCGTGGGTCACATAGACCATGGTCAGGCCCAGCCGTTGCTGAAGCGCCCGGATTTCCACCCGCATCTCGGCGCGGAGCTTCGCATCGAGGTTCGACAGCGGTTCGTCCATCAGGCAGACGGGCCGTTCCGAGATCACCGCCCGCGCCAGCGCCACCCGCTGCTGCTGCCCACCCGAAAGCTGCCCCGGCTTGCGGTCAAGGAGCGTGTCGAGCCCCATCATGCCCGCGACCCGCCCCAGCCTCTCGCGCTGCGCCGGGCGCGGGACCCGCCGCACCGACAGGCCGAACAGGATGTTTTCGGCCACCGACAGATGCGGAAAGAGCGCGTAGGACTGGAACACCATCGCGAGATCGCGCGCCGCCGGCGGAAGCGCCGTGATGTCCTGCCCGTCCAGCAGGATGCGGCCCGCATCCGGCCGGTCGAGCCCCGCGATCAGCCGCAGAAGGGTGGATTTCCCGCAGCCCGACGGACCCAGGAGCACGGTGAACCGCCCCGCCGGGATCGTGACCGACACCTCCGACAGCGCGGCCGAGGCGCCGAAATGGCGGGAAATCCCCTCAAGCCGCAATTCGGCGGCGGGTTGGGCGGTGGGCTGCGGCGTGGTCCGGTCCGATGTCATGCGGCGCGAATAGCGCCCTCTTGTGACGCGTGAATGACAATCCGGGGCGCGGCGCAAGGTTTTGCAACGCTGTGCAACGACAGATTGCGCTTGCGCCCGCAGCCCCCTCCGCGCGAGGTTCGCGACATGGCGCCCTGCCCCTTCAGCCAAGGATCGACCGATGAAGATCGTCTCGCTTGAAACCCATGTCGTCGCGGTGCCGCCGCCCCATATCGGCGGGATGTACTGGATCTTCGTGACCCTGCGCAGCGATGACGGCATCACGGGGGTGGGCGAGATCTATGCCACGGCCTTTCACCCCGCGGCGCTGGTTCCGCTGATCGAGGATGTATTCACCCGCCATCTGCTGGACCACGACCCCCATGATATCGAGCGGTTCTGGCGCGCGGCCTATTCCAGCGGCTTTACCCAGCGTCCCGACCCGACGATGATGGGCATCGTTTCCGGCCTGGAAATCGCCTGCTGGGACATCATCGGCAAGGCTGCGGGGCGGCCCGTTCACGCGCTGATGGGCGGGCGCGTGCATGACCGCCTGCGGGCCTATACCTATCTCTATCCCCGCAATGCGGCGGGCGAACTGGACTTCGACGACCCTGATCTTGCCGCCGAATGCGCGCTGGAAATGGTCGAGGCGGGGTTCACCGCGCTCAAGTTCGACCCGGCCGGCCCCTATACCAACTATTCGGGTCATCATCTCTCGCTACCGGTGATGGCGCGATGCGAAATGTTTTGCCGCCGCATCCGCGAGGCCGTGGGCGACCGCGCCGATATCCTGTTCGGGACGCATGGGCAGATGGTGCCGGCCTCGGCGATCCGGCTGGCGCGGCGGCTTGAGCCCTACGATCCGCTCTGGTTCGAGGAGCCTGTTCCCCCTGGGCAGGAAGAGGCGATGACGGAAGTGGCGCGCGCGACCTCGATCCCCGTCTCCACCGGTGAAAGGCTGACGACGAAATACGAGTTCCTGCGGGTGTTGCAGACGGGGGCGGCCTCGATCCTGCAGATGAACGTCGCCCGGGTGGGCGGACTGTCAGAGGCGAAAAAGATCGCCGCCATGGCCGAGGCCTATTACGCGCAGATCGCGCCGCATCTCTATAACGGGCCGGTGGGGGCTGCGGCCTCGATCCAGCTTTCGGCCGCCACCCCGAACTTCCTGATCCATGAGGCGATCCTCGACTTTTCCGGCTTTCACGCCGAGGTTCTGCGCCACCCCCTGCGGCTGGAGGACGGGCATATCCTGCCCTCGCGCGAACCCGGGCTGGGGGTAGAGCTGAACCTTGACGTGGTCGCCCGCCACAGCCCCTATGAGGGCCAGCGCCTGCATCTTCAGATGGATCCGCGCCCGGTGGATGTGACCTCGCTCGCCCCCGCGCGGGGCTAGCCGCCGACCTGGATGTAGCGGACGCCCGCCCCGGCGATCTGGTCGCTGATCCGGTCGGGCAGCGGGTGATCCGTCACGACGATGTCCATATCCGTAAGCGGCCCAAGGCGCACCAGCCCCCGCTGGCCGAACTTGCTGCCATCGATTGCCAGAAGCGCCGTGTGGGACTGCGCCATGGCGGCGCGGACGATCTCGACCTCGGCCGGGTCGTCGTCGGCCAGCGTGCCGGTCCAGTCCAGCCCGCTGACCGAGATGACCGCCAGATCGAACTGGAAGCTCTGCAGGAAATCGTGCGAGGTTTCGCGAAAGACGCCGCCATCGACCTGCCGGACAAAGCCGCCCGGAATGGCGATGACGAAATCGGTGGCCTCGCGCAGATAGGCCGCGATCCGCAGGCTGTAGGTCAAGAGCCGCAGCCCGCGATGGCCGACCAAGGCCCGCGCGATGGTTTCGCAGGTCGTTCCGGTGTCCAGAAACACCGCGGCGCCGTTCGGAATTTCCTGCGCCACCCGCGCGGCGATCTGTTCCTTGGGCCCGACATTATGGGTACGCCGATGGCGCAGTTCCTCGGGCGAGATCGCGTCGATGGTGATCGCCCCCCCATGCATCCGTCGCAGCCGGCCGTGGCTTTCCAGTTCCATCACATCGCGCCGTGCGGTCTGGATGGTCACGTCGAACATGCGTGCGATGGCCTCCAGCGACAGGTAGTTCCGGCGCTTGAGCTCCCCGAGCAGCCGTGCCTGCCGCTGGCCCTTCTTGTTGGTTTCGTCCATGCACCGCAATCCATCAGACTGAAATATCGCAGCAGAAATCGGTTGATCCTCACCCAATGACCGGGCCGCGGCAACAGGATTGCCGCGGCCCGGGTTCAGTGGCAGGACGTGTCAGAAGCGCAGGCCGAGGCTGACGCTGATGGCCGAGGTGGTGCTGCCCCCGCCAAAGGCACCGCCATAGCTGGCGGAAAGGACCGCCGCATCGGTCAGGTCATGGTCGATGCCAAGACCGACCGTGGCCACATCGCCCGTCATGCCCGCGGCCGAGATGTTGAACACGTCGCCCCCGGCAAAGGCCACGCCCACCGTCGCCTCATCCCCCGAGAGGACGGCGCGATAGCCAAGCTCTGCGTGCAGGCGCGTCGTTCCCGCCTGACCAAGGGCGGTTTGCAGCCGCGCCCCGAGATCGCCATAGGTGGCGTTGTAGCTGCCGTCCTCGAACCGCAGCGCGGCATCGCTGCCGGTTTCGCGCAGGCCGTCGGCCCCGACATGCACATGGCCAAGCCGGGCAAAGGGGGTCAGTTGCAGCGTGTCGAACGCCACCGAATGCTCGACCTCGGCAAAGAGGTGCGTCGTGTCCATGTTCCCGCTGATCGAGCTGCGTTCGGTCGCGGTTCCGATACGGATGTCGCGATGACCCGACAGCCGGCTGCGGCTGAAGCTCGCGCCGCCGCGCAGGCTGGTGGCGCCGATCTGCGTACCTACCGAAAGGCCGAAATGCAGGTCGTCGGTGTCGATCTTGCCGGGTGCGCCGTCCAGCGACAGCGACCCGCGGCCAAAGCCTGCCATCCCGCTCAGGGTCCAGCCACCATCGGCGGTGACGTTCATCCCCAAAAGGGTCCCGACTGCGTCGCGGTTGACGTCGAAAAGATCGCCGCTGCCGGATATGGTGCCGTCCTCGCCATAGGCGCCGATCCAGACCCTGGAGCCTTCGGCCGGGGCCTGCGCGTTCTGGCGCCAGATGTCGCCCACAAGAACGCTCTGACCGGCGAGCGCGCCAAAGGCTGCGGCGTTAAGCTCACCCGAAAGGTCGGCAAAGGCGGTCCGGGCCGTTTCGCCGCCCAGCATCACGACGCGGTCAAAGAGGCTGTTGCCCTCGCCAAGACGTTCCAGCGCATCGGCGGTGGCGCGGCTGTTGCCGCTGGTCGCGACCGAACGGAACGCCGTGTCGTTGCGTTCGAGGTTCAGCGCAAGGCTGGTCGCGCCATAGCTCAGCCGGCCGTCGAGAAACGCCAGCGAGGAACTGACGCTGTCGAAGGTGCCGGTGATGCCACCCTGCGCCGTCAGGATCTGATACTCGGTGTTCAGGGCATAGACGCCGGTTTCCGACAGGGCGAGCACGCTGCCGCCGTTGATCACCGCAGTCCCGGTCACATCGACACGGTCCGTGTTGCCGTCGGCATCGGTCTCGACCTCAAAGATCGCGCCCTGGGCAAAGGACAGGTTCCCGTCGACGGTCAGGGTGCCGATGCTGTTTCCGGCGCCCAGCGTTCCGCCGCTGGCGACCGCCACGCTCGCGGTGGTGCCGGTGCCGCCAAGCCGCGCGCCATCTGCCACGGTCATCAGGCCCGATCCGGCGATCGACCCGTTGACGATCAGCGCTCCGCGCTCGACCGTGGTGCCGCCGGTATAGGTATTGGTCGCCGAGAGCACCAGTTGCCCGTCGCCGCGCTTGATCAGATCGCCACTGCCCGAGATCACGCCCTTGGCGTCGATACGCCCGGCTTCGTCACGCACGTCCAGCCAGCCGCCCTGCCCCTCCAGGACCACCGCGCGATCAAGGGCCGTCATGCTGGTGCCCAGCATTGCCAGACCGCCGCCGTTCAGCCGCAGCTGTGCGTCCGCATTGCCCAGGGCCGCATCCTCGGTGATGAGGATCGTGCCGCCATCGGCCACCAGCGTTTCGCCGATGAAGCTGTGATCGTCGATGCAGTAGTCCAGCACCGCCTGCTGAAAGCGCGGGTCGGCGGTGGTGCAGTCCAGCAGGGTGGTCCGCTCGGCCTCGGTCAGATCGGTAAGGATAGGGTTGCCGTTCGCATCGGCGATCTGGCCCAGATAGACGTCCGTGCGCATGTTGTTGCGGCTGAGCAGGAATTCCCCTTCGCGCTCGGTCCAGGTGCTCGCCCCGGCGTCCCAGGCGAGCCGGGTCTCGTTATCGCCGAAGGTTTCGAGCCGCGGGCCGACCCAGCGGATTTCATGCGCGACCAGATCGTGATCCGACAGGGGCAGCTGCGTGCCGTCCCCCCGGTCGACGGTGATGTCGTCGATCGTGCCCAGATAGGGGTCGTTCGGGTCGCTGACGACCCGAAACCATTTGCCGTAGGGGCGCGAGGCCATGAAATGGTCGATCCGCACGCGGTCCCAGCTGTGCCAGGTGTTCTCCGCATCCTCCAGCTTCGAGGGCCAGGTGGCGCGCCCGTCCCCCAGTTCGTGCGGTGCGAACAGCTCGCGCTCGGCCTCGGTCTGCAGCAGCATGAACTGCTGTTTCAGCACGTTCATGGTGACGGGCGTATTACCCGCGATCGGATACATCTCGTCCTCGAAGGTGATCCCGTTCTGGGCCATGTCATGGGCGATGATGGTTTCCCACTGGCGCCAGCTCATGTTGTTGATGCTGGTGATGCCGGGAAATTCGTCGCGGTTCTGGTCGAAATAGGCCTGCAGCACGTTCATGTAGCGCTGCTGCCCGTTGCCCTCGACCGCCTGCATCGCGGCGGCGTAGGCGGCATATTCTTCGGCCCGGCCTTCCGGGATGTATTGCTGCGAAAGGTTCTGCCACAGCGCGTTGCTGCCCGGCCGCATGACCATCCGCGCGAAGAGATAGGATTGCTGTTCCGCCCGGTGCAGACCGCGTTCGGCCACGTCGCCGGCGTTGAAATCGCCGCCCATGATCAGCGGGCCGTTCAGGCTGCGCGCCCAGGCGTTGAGCGCCTGCGCCTCGGCAACCCGCCGCGCGGGGCCGTCGCCATAGTCGAAATGGACCGAGCCCACGGTGATGCCCGGGCGCCCGCCCGCGCCGTCGACCTGCGCCCAGGTGATGTCGCGCCCCTGGCTTGTGAGATTCGGCATCCGGTGTGCCCCGACCTCGCCCGGCAGCCGCGACAGGATGGCCGAACTGCCCCCCGTCCAGGCCTGATAGCTGCCCGTGCCTGAATTGGTCAAAAGCCCCGGCAGGTCGCTGACATAGCGTTTGTTGCTGCCTGCCTCCTGCATCAGGATGACGTCGTAATCGCCTTGGGCCAAGAACTGCGCCGGACCCGTCACATTCTGATTGAAACGTGTCCACACGTTATAGGTCAGCAGGCGCAAGGTGTCGTCGCGCGTCTGCGCCGCAACCGCGGCCGGGAGGAGCATGGCGGCAATGGCCGCACTGCAGAGAAGACGCCGGCGCGGAGGCGCGGAACGGGGGCTGCGCTGGGTTTGGTAAATCATCTGTTTTGGCTTTCCGCTTGGAGAGACAGGGAACTCATTGGCAATGCCATGCGCTGCTCATCGCGCAGATCGGTGTAACTTTAATGACATTTGTTCTAAATCATACATTTTTTCGGATCATGCGTTGTACCGGGCGCTTTTCTGCCTTGCGGCCCACGGGGATCACCCGTCGGGCCGAATGCCTAAGGGGCTGCAGGTCCAAACTTCGGGTAACCTCCGGGGTTCGAGCCCCAGCTTGCAGGCCCCGGGGGTCTCTTCCGCTCTTGTCGCCCCGGCGCTCAACTCCGGCGGATGCCTGTGCAGCACTACTGTTAACGGGCTCGTTGCGAGTTCGAATCCCGGCCGGGCCGAGAGATCGGCGACCGGCATTCCCCTGCTGATTGTTACAGCAGATCGGCTTGCCGCGCGCCCTTGGGCACAAAGGTGCAGCCGGGATAGTCCAGCATGAATGATACGATCCGGGGATTCCGCGCGATGAGTTTCGGATGGAGCAAGGCGACGACATGGGAATCGCGCGCGTCATACGGCCCGAGGTATTGGTGAATGGTGTCCGTCTTCTCGCCCTGGGCAAACATCTCGACCGTCCCCGCCACCCTTTCGCAGCCGTGAAGCGCGGCGAAGCCCCGGAGTGCATAGGCGGACGCCACCGCATCGGAACTGACCAGGTCGAGGCATCTGTCAGCAAGTGCGGCGCAGTTGGCTGAAAACCACGCTTCCAGTCCCAGAAGGACGGCGCGATCATCCTGCCTCAGCCATTCACGCGGCGGCAGCCATGAATGGTGATGGTCGGCTATCGTCGTGGACAGCCCGTGATTCCCGTCCGGCCCGTTCCCACCCGGTTTCGCCAGCGCACAATGGATCACCTGGGACAGGAACAGATATGTATCTACGAAACCCTCACCCTCGGCCGGCGCGACGTCCGAAAGCCAGGGCAAAGCCGCGAAAGTCGCCGGGTAGATCGTATCCTGATGGTGAAGTTCCTCCCAGAAAAGGTCGTTCGCAACAGCGCTGTCCCATTGCCGGTAAAGCCCCGCGATGATGCGGTTCACGCGCCGGTTCCCGTAGGGACCATAAAGGCGTTCCCAGACCTGTTCCTCCAGCGCGATCTTCATGAAACCTGTCCTCCGTTCCAGAGGCATGATCGGGCAGAACGCAACACCGTTCAACATCGACGCGCGGCAAAACCACGGATGCAGCCGCACAACAACAACCGGCCCCGGGTGCTGATTTAGGCCACGCGGCTCTAATCGCTCAACCTTCCGGCCTTGGCTGCGGAAAGGTTGCCGCCCCGGTCCGGGGCGGCAGGACCCGTCAGGCCTGCAGCGCGGCGAGCACGCGTCCGGGGCTCAGCGGCATGTGGTTCATAGCCTTGCCGGTCAGGCCGTAGACCGCATTGGCGATGGCCGGGCCGATTGCGGGCAGGCCAAGCTCGCCCACCTGGGTCGGGATTTCCTCCACATGCAGGACATCGACCTCGATGGTCGGGGTTTCGTCCATGCGGATCACCTCATAGTCGAAATAGTTCGCCTGCTGGATGATGCCGTTCTGCAGCGTCAGCTCTTCCTTCAGCGTCTCGCTGAGGCCGAAGGTCATGCCGCCTTCCATCTGCGCCTTGATCGTATCGGGCTGCAAGGGAAGGCCCACATCAGCCGCCGCCCAGAGATGGTGCACCGTGATCCGGCCCGTATCGCGGTCCAGCGAGATCTCGGCGATGACGGCGGTGATGCTCTCGCCATATTCGGTGAAGGCGAGGCCGATCCCACGGCCATCCTCACGCGCGCGCTCGTATTCCGCCATTTCCGCCACGCGGTTCAGGACGGCGCGCACCCGGTCGGACCCGGCCATGTCGAGCCGGTATTGCAGCGGGTCATGGCCGTGGTCCCGCGCGATCTGGTCCACCATGGTTTCCAGCGCGAACTTGGTATAGCCCGTGCCGATCCCGCGATAGGCCGCCACCCGCGCGCCGCGCATTTCGTGGTAATGCACCGCCTCCTGATGCTCGACCGTGTAATAGGGCAGCGAAGAGCCGCGCATGGTGATCAGGTCCTTGCCGCCATCGGCCTCCCACCGGGCGGCGCCGTACATGTAGGGGCTGACCGGCTCGCAGGCGACGGCATGGTGCAGGACGGTGATCCGCCCGTCTGCATCCAGCGCCATGGACACGCGCTGCGCCGTCAGGGGCCGCATCCGGGCCGAGGCGACATCGTCCTCGCGGCTCAGCAGCAGCTTGACCGGGCGGCCGGTCTCCATCGCGATCTGCACCACGTCATCGACATATTCCGTATGCGCCCGGCGCCCGAACCCACCGCCCATGTAAAGCTGGTGCAGCGTGACCTGCGACACATCGAGCCCCGTCAGCGCGGCGGTCCGGTTCACCGCCATGGTCTGCCATTGCGTGCCCACCCAGACATCCGCGCCATCCTCGCGCACATGGGCCACCGCGCCCATCGGCTCCATCTGCGCGTGATAGAGGTATTCGGTCACGAATTCGCGCGTCACGACCTCGGCGGCATCGGCCATCGCGGCTTCCACATCGCCCTTCGTGGCAAAGACCACATCCGGTTCTTCGTTGCGCAGGCGTTCCAGATATTCCTCCGCATCGCGCACGGAATCGATGGACAGGCCCGGGGCATCCTGGCTCCATTCGACCTCCAGCGCCTGGCGGGCGGCAAAGACCTGCGGAATGCTTTCGCCCACGATGGCGATCCCGTGGCCAAGCGAGATCACATGCGTCACCCCGTCGAGCCCCGCGACATGCTCCTCGTTGAACCCCTGCGCCACCTGCCCGCTGACCGGCGAGCGTGCGACAGTCGCATAGAGCATGTCGGGCAGGCGTATATCGGCGGCATAAAGCGCGGTGCCGGTCGATTTTTCCTGCATGTCCACCCGGATGACGTCGCGCCCCAGCAGGCGGAATTCCGACATGGGCTTCAGGTCTTCATCCGCGATCTCGGGCAGCGGACCGGCGGCGATGCCGTTCGCCACGATCTCGCCATAGGTCAGGCGCTGGCCTGCGGGCCCCGTGACCGCGCCCGGTTCCGTCGCCACCTCGGCAAGGTCCACGCCCCATTCGTCGGCGGCCGCCTGCATCAGGACGCGGCGCACCTGTGCGCCTGCCTTGCGCGCGGGAACCCAGTAGCCCCGGATGCTCATGCTGGCGACGGTGTACTGGCCGTTGAAGATCGGGTTGTTCAGTTCGGGGCGCACGGGGGCGGTGCGGACCGTCACATCCTCCCAGTCGATATCCATTTCCTCGGCCACCAGCAGCGGGATCGAGGTCTGCACCCCCTGCCCCATCTCGGCGGCGGGGGCAAAGATCGTCACCCGGCCATCCGTCGCGATCTCGACCCAGGCGTTGATCGCGCCGCCCGGTCCGATTTCCGGGCCCGCACCCTGCGCCCGCGCGCCCGGCGCCGGCAGGAAGGTCAGCGCAAAGGTGACAGCCCCCGTCCCGGCCAGAAAGCCACGGCGCGTCACGTTCAGCGGTGTTTCCACATTCATCGCTCAACCCTCCCGCGAGGCGCGTTCGATCGCGCGTTCGATGCGGGAATAGGTGCCGCAGCGGCAGATGTTGCCGGCCATGTGGCTGCGGATTTCCTCGCGCGTCGGCTGCGGGTTGATCGCCAGAAGATCCGCGGCCTGCATGATCTGCCCCGACTGGCAATAGCCGCATTGGGGCACCTGTTCCGCCACCCAGGCGCGGACCAGCGGGTGATCGCCGCCATTGGCCAGCCCCTCGATCGTCACGACCTCCGCATCCTCGGCCATGCTGACCGGGGTCACGCAACTGCGGGTCGCCACACCGTTCAGGTGGATGGTGCAGGCGCCACAGGCGGCGACCCCGCAGCCGTATTTGGTGCCCACAAGGCCCAGTTCCTCCCTCAGGACCCACAAGAGCGGTGTATCCTCAGGCGCGTCGGTCTCTGCCGCGCGGCCGTTCACTGTAAATTTCATCGCAAGGCCTCCCCTCCTTGACCGTTTCCGGTATGTCTCCCCGCCGGGATGATAGCGAAATGGAACTTGTTGCCAAGCACATCGTTCGGTTTGGGATACATTCTTGCACGCCCGCGGCGATGCACCTGCCCCAGCCGGAGGTTCCCGTGATGAAAGCCAAAGCCCTTTCCCTGCTCGCCTGCGGTGCGTTTATGGCATTGCAGGCCCATGCCCAGTCCCCCGCGCAGACAGCCGACGCGCAGGATACCCTGCCGCTTGACGGGTTCTTCACGCAATCCGGCGACGAGATCGCCCTGACGGACGATGCCTCCTTTGCATCCGCCTGGCAGGGGCTGGAGGCGCCGGAGCGCGAGATGATCGCCGCCGATTGCACCGCCACGCTGGATGTGGGCGCCGAGGTTCCGGCGGAGGCCTCTGCCACCGGCGATGTCGCCGATCTGCCCGAGGTCGAAAGCGTCGCCCCCGACATGCAGAACGAGATGGAATCGGGCGAAGCGGCCGGAGCCACTGACCCCGAGGTCGCGACGCTCGGCCCGCAGCGCCGCGCGCTCGCCGGTCAGGACATCCCGGCAGAGACCTGGGTGGAGTTCTGCGAGGCGGTTCAGCGTCAGGCGGACTGATCGTCGCGTCTGCTTGGCTGACCCCACAGTCCATGGGGCAGCACGAATGTTGCGCCCGCGGGCGGAACGGTGTTCGCCACGACCGGGCAGCCATAGGCGGTGGCGAGCGCCGGGCCGCCGATCACCCGTGCGGGCGGGCCGGCCTGCAGCAGGCGCCCTTCATGGATCAGCCAGACCTCATCGGCGATCATCGCCGCGAGGTTGAGATCATGCAGAACCAGGACCACCCCGCCCCCTGCATCGGCAAAGCGGCGCAGCACCCGCATCACACCGATCTGGTGCGCGATATCGAGGCTCGCGACCGGCTCATCCAGGAACAGCCAGCGCGGGGCGCCGTCCAGCACCGGCTCCCATACCTGGACCCGGACGCGTGCCAGTTGAACGCGCGCCTGCTGACCGCCCGAAAGCTCCTGATACAGGCGCCCCGAAAAGCCGCGCAGGTCGACCTCATCCAGCGCCCTTGCCACCAGATCGGCGCGGCGCGCATGGGGGCCGCTGGTCAGGCCCAGCCGCACCACCTCGGCCACGGTAAAGGGAAAGGCGAGCGTGCTGGCCTGCGGCAGCACCGCGCGCCGCGCCGCAAGATCCCAGGCGGGCAGCCGCGCCACATCCTGCCCGGCGATGGCGATGCGCCCGTCATAGGGCACATCGCCCGACAAGGCGCGCAGAAGCGTCGTCTTGCCCGACCCGTTCGGCCCGATCACCACCGTCACCTGCCCCGCCCGCGCGGTCGCCTCAAGCCCGTGCAGCACCGGCGCCGTGCCCAGTCGGACGCGCAGATCCCGGATCGTCAGCATCAGAGATCCACCAGCCCGCGCCGCCGCAACAGGATCCAGAGGAAGACCGGCGCGCCGATCGCCGCCGTCACGATCCCGATCGGCAGTTCGGCGGGCGCGATCACGCTGCGCGCCGCCAGATCTGCCAGAAGCAGCAGGATCGCCCCCAGAAGCCCTGCATTGACCAGAAGGTAGCGGTGATCCGGCCCCGTGCCGAGCCGCAGCAGATGCGGCACCACGATCCCGATAAAGCCGATCCCGCCCGACACGGCGACGGCCGCGCCGGTCGCTGCCGCAACGGTCAGGATCGCGACCGACTTGACCCGCTGCACCGGCAGGCCGATGTGATGGGCTGCGGCCTCCCCCAGCGCCAGACCGTTCAGCCCGCGCGCGAGAAAGGGCGCCGCCAGCAGCGCAAGCCCCATCACCGGCCCGGCCGCCGCGATCTTGGGCCAGGACGCTCCGCCCAGCGAGCCCAGACCCCAGAAGGTCAGGTCGCGCAGCTGCCGGTCGTCGGCGACATAGACCAGAACGCCCGTTACCGCCCCGGACAGCGCCCCCAGCGCGATCCCGGCCAGAAGCATCGTCGCGACCGAGGTGCGCCCCCGCCGCGTCGACACCCGGTAAAGCACCAGCGTCGAGATCCAGCCGCCCAGAAAAGCCGCGACCGGCACCATGTACCAGCCAAGTGCCGTGGCGATCCATGCGGGCGCAAGCCCGCCCAGAACGATGGCGGTCACCGCGCCGAGCCCCGCCCCCGCGCCGACGCCCACCAGCCCCGGATCGGCCAGCGGGTTGCGAAAGAGGCCCTGCATCACCGCGCCCCCCACCGCCAGCGAGGCGCCGACCAGCATGCCCGTCAGCATCCGGGGCAGGCGGATTTCCCACAGGATCAGCCGGTCATGGGCGGGCATCGCCGCCCCGCCCAGCCAGTCGGCCACCGCCGCCCCCAGCCGCACGCCGGATGCGCCGTGCGAGAGGCTCAGCACGCAGGTCACGGCCAGCGCAACCGTCAGGATCAGCGCGACCCGCCGCGCCACCGGCGCCCGGTCGCCGGGCAGCGCCTCGAATATGTGGATCGCGACCATCAGCCATCGACCCCGTGCAGATCGGTCCCTTCGGCCACCGCGCGCAGATAGCCGTTCAGTTCCAGCGCCGCATCGCCCGTGCGCGGGCCAAAGCCCAGCAGAAAGAGCCCGTCCATGAAAACCACACGACCCCCGGCCCCGGCCGGCGTCAGCGCCAGCGCCGGATGCGCGGCGATATCGGCCAGCGTGGCACCATGTTCCTGCGCGGCCTCGTCGCTGCCCCGGTTCATCATCAGGATCAGGTCCGGTGCGGCGGCCACCGCGGCCTCATCCGTCAGGGGTTTGTAGCCCTCGATGCCGGTCACGGCGTTCTGCCCGCCCGCAAGTTCGATCATCGCCTCGGCGGAACTGCCACCACCCGCGACCAAGAGCCGCCCGCCCTGCATCGAGAGGATGAACATCACCCGCGGGCTCTGCGGCAGGGCGGCGCCCGCCTCGTGCGCCTCGGCGATCCGGGCCAGAACCTGCGTGCTCAGCACCTCGCCATCGGGTTCCATTCCCAGCGCGGTGGCGACGGTGGAGATCTTGTCCGCAACCCCATCGGGGTCAAGCGCCTGCGGCAGCATCACGATGGGGATGCCGGTGCGGTGCAGGATCTCCATCGCTTCGGGCGGGCCCGCGTCATGTTCCGCAAGGATCAGGTCCGGCGCCATGGCGATCAGGTTCTCGGGCGACAGCGCCCGGATATAGCCCACATCGGGCAGGTCCAGCACCTCGGGCGGATAGCTGGAGGTCGTGTCGCGCGCGATCAGCCGGTCCCCTGCCCCCAGCGCATGGACGATCTCGGCGACCGAACCGCCGGCTGCTATGACCCGCTGCGGCCCCTCGGCCAGCGCCGCGCCCGGCCCCAGGGCTGCCAGCGCCGCCCCAAGGGCCAGCCGCCGCAGCGAAAGCGGCAGCGCGGTCATGCGACCACCTCATCGGCAAGCCCGGCCGCGATCCGGTCCCAGGCGCCGGTGTCCGTTTCCGCCTCGGCGCGCTTGCCGAAGATCTGCAGGATCAGCCGCCCCTGATCGTCGAACCCCTCGACCGAGACGGCATCGCCGCGCCGGGTCGGTTTGCGCACCAGCCAGACCTCGGCCACCTTGTCGTTGCGCAGATGCAGGTTGAAGCGCGGATCGAGCACATTGAACCACGGACCCATCGGTTCCAGCCGCGTGACCGGGCCGGAATGGATCTGGATGCAGCCGCGATTGCCCACAAAGACCATGATCGGGATACCCGCCGCACCGGACCGGCGCAGCACCTCGGCCACCGCGTCCTGCGGAAGCTGTTGCGCCCAGGGGGCGCCGATGCTGCGATAGGCGCCCAGCCGGTCGAATTTCAGCCGGCTCGTCATTGCCAGAAACTGATGCGTATCGGTCATCGCGGCCCAGCCCTCGCGCAGGGCATCGACCTTGGCCACGTTGATGCGCAGGAGTTCGGGCGCCGCCCGGGGCGTCAGGTCAAAGGGCGCACCGTCATCAAGCGCCAGATCCCGGACCACCCCGTCCCACTCGGACAGGTCCGAGTCTTCGCCCAGATGCACCTTGTGCACCGCATCGCCGGCCGCGTCGAAGACCTGAAGGCTGCGGCGCGGGCCGCCCTCGGCCGGCCGCTCGACCGCGAAGGCATGGACCCAGTGACGCGGAAAGATCCGAAGGTCGATTTCCGGGCCAAGGATCATGGCCGCGTGATCGCCCGCGTGGAAATCCAGATAGCGCCCGCGCCGTTCATGCACGCACCAGTCGTTGCGGGTCAGGGCCATCACATCGCCCAGCCGGGCGATGGCGGGCATCAGCCGCGCGGGATCGGCCGCGATCCGGCGCAGGCGGATACCGTCATCCTGCCCCAGCGAAGCGGCCAGAAGCTGCGCCTCGGAAATACCCAGCGTTTCGGCAAGGTCGCGTTCGCGCAGCCGGGGATGTTCAGCGCGGCCCGCCTGGATACGGGCAACAAGTTCGGGGGACAAAAGGGTCATGGCTCGGGCCTCCTTGGCCGCAGGATTGCGGAGTTCTGGGGAAGCGCGCGATCCGGGATCTGGCGGGGCCGCTGGTTCAAAGGGGCCGGCTGGGAATACGGGCGCGATACTTGACGGTTTCAGTCGGGCAACCTAAAAGGCTTTCGAACCGGGATCAAGTGGGATGCCGGTCTGCGCCAGCGATTCCGCCAGCCGATTGAAGTGAAAGAAAAACGGATGGGGAACGACATGATGAAACGCATGGAACCGCGCAGACCATTGCTGGCCTGCCTTGCCACCACAGTCGCGCTTGCCGCGCTGGCAGCCGTGCCTGCCACAGCCCAGAACGTGGCCCAAAACGCGGCGCAAAACGGGGCGGCGACACAGGAAATACCGCAGGGATCACCTCTTGGGACAGGCACCTTCCTGGGCCGCCTGATCTTCGGCGCCGGGCAGCAAAAGGTGGCGATCGACACGCCGCAGGCCGTGACCGTGCTCGACCAGGAGGATCTGGATCGCGAACAGGCCTCGACCATCGGGCAGACGCTGCGCAACGTGCCGGGCGTGCAGACGGCCGGGTCGGACCGCCCGCTGGGGCAGGCCTTCAACATCCGCGGCATCGGCGCGACCGAACAGACGGCAAGCGAGGCGCGCATCATCGTCAGCGTCGACGGCGTGCCGAAGTTCTTCGAGCAATACCGGCTCGGCTCGTTCTTCTCGGAGCCCGAGCTTTACCGGCGGGTCGAGGTGCTGCGCGGCCCCGGCTCGGCCACGCTCTATGGCTCGGGCGCGATCGGCGGCGCGATCAATTTCGAGACCAAGGACGCAAGCGATTTCATCCCCGAGGGCGGCACCGGCGCGCTGCGGCTCAAGTTCGGATATGAAACGAACGGCAATGGCCGCATGGGATCGGCCATCTATGCGGTGCGCCCGACCGAGGGGTCGGAATTCCTGGCATGGCTCGGCTATCGCGAGGCGGACGCCTATAGCGACGGCGCCGGCAACCGCATCACGGGGACCGAGTTCTCGGCCCCCTCGGCGCTGCTCAAGGGCACGTTCGGGCTGCCGGGCGAACAGACGCTGCGCCTGTCCTGGCAGCGGTTCTACAGCGATGAAAACGGCGCGTCGCTGTCACAGACAGGCGGCGGCAACGCCATCAACAACGTCTTCGGCATCGTCGACCGAGAGGTCCGCGACGACACGTTCAACATCGAATGGCAGGCCGGGGGCGACACGCTCTTCAACCCGCGCGTCCAGTTCGCCTATTCCGACACGACGGTCAATCAGGAGAATGCGCGCAGTTCGATCACCGGCCTGCCGCAGCCCTGTTTTTCGACGCCGTCGAACAACAACGTCTTCTGCGACGTGACCTATGCCTATCGCACCGCGATGCTGAAGGTCGAGAATACGTCGGAATTCTCGGGCGCGGGCTGGGACAACTTCCTCACCTTCGGGATGCAGGCGACCCGGCAGGAACGCATCGCCGACAGCGCCGGGCCGCTCGGCTTTCATCCGGAAGGGACGGATACCAAGTTCGGGCTTTACGCGCAGTCCGAATTCGTGCTCGGCGACCGCCTGACCCTGATCCCCGGCGCGCGGATCGACTTTGCCCGGCGCAGCGCGGGTGACGACATCCCCGGGGGCCAAAGCGTCAATGACCGGGCGACGGCGATCACGCTCGCCGCGCTTTACCGCGTGACGGACGATCTTTCGGTCTTCGGCTCGATCGCGCGGACCGAACGGCTGCCGACCCTGGACGAGCTTTATTCCTGGTCCGGGACCAAGGCCGCCGCCCTCGATCTCGAAAACGAAGAGGCCACGAACTATGAGGCCGGGATCGCCTGGTCGCGCGACGGGCTTCTGACCGTCAATGACAGCCTGCAACTCAAGGCGACGCTCTTCCGCAACCGGATCGACAACCTGATCACCACCACCCCGACCGCCGACACCGTGTACTACCGCAACATCGCGCGGGCCGAGTTCGAGGGCGCCGAGCTTGAGGCGGGCTATGACGCCGAGAGCTTCTTTGGCCGCCTCGCCTGGTCGCGGGTGCGTGGCACGGACCGCGATTACGACTACACGCTCTCGACCACGCCCGCCGATACGCTGGCGCTGACGCTCGGCGCCCGCCTGCCCGACCAGGGGCTGGAGGCCGGCTGGCGCGGCACCTTCGTCGACGGGATCACAACGGCCAGCCGCAGCACCGCGACCGGCGCGATCACCGAAACCGACTGGTCGGCCTACACGCTCCACGATCTCTACGTGACCTGGCGTCCGCAGGACGGGGCGCTGCGCGGGTTCGAGGTGCAGCTCGCCGCCGAGAACATCACCGACGAAGACTACCAGAACAACCTCTCGCTCGATCGCGGGCGGGGGCGGACCTACAAACTCAGTCTTGCAAGGGCAATCACATGGTAAGAGCCGCGCTCATCGCCACCATTCTCACCGTGGCGGGGCTTCCCGCCGCAGCACAGGAGGCCGCCCCGGCAGGGCGGCTCTCGCTCGATCTCAATCGCGCGGATCAGGAAGGGACGGCCTGCCGGCTGACCTTCGTGGCGGCGAACGACTACACATCGCTTTCCTCGCTCGTGCTGGAAACGGTGCTGTTCGATCAGGCGGGACGGGTGGCGGCGCTGAGCTTGTTCGACTTCGGCGATCTGCCGCAGGGCCATCGCCGGGTGCGCCAGTTCGACGTGGCGGGCGCGGACTGCGCGGCGCTCGACCAGCTTCTGGTGAATGGCGTCGCAAGCTGCTCGGCGGCGGATGAACCCGCCGACGCCCGGGCCTGTGCCGCAGCGCTCGACCTGACGGGCAGCGCAGAGGGACTGGAGGTCGCACAATGATTCATCTGCAACAGGCGCAGGACGCGCTTCTGGGGTTTCTCGATCTCGGCGGCTGGGTGGTCGGCGTCATCCTCGCGCTGTCGGTCCTGTCGGGGGCGGTGGTGATCGCCAAACTCGTGCAGTTCCGCGCCGCCGGTGTCGGCCGCCACGGCGCGCTGATTGCCGCGCTGGACGCATCCGACCGGGGCGCCCGGTCCCGGGCCATCGCGCTGGCCGACTCCGCGCCCTCGCATCTCGGCCCTGTTCTGGCGCGGGCGCTGCAGACCGGCGCCGGGCGCGACCGGCTTTACACGCTGGCCGAGGGGCGGCTCGCGCGGCTCGACTTCGGGTTCCGTCTGCTTGATACGGTCGCGCAGATCGCCCCGCTTCTGGGCCTTTTCGGCACGGTTCTGGGCATGATCGACGCCTTTCGCGCGATGCAGGAGGCCGGGCAGGACGTCGACCCCTCGGTTCTGGCGGGGGGCATCTGGGTCGCGCTGATGACGACGGCGGCGGGGCTCGCGGTGGCGATGCCGGTCACGGCGATCCTGGCCTGGTTCGAGGGCCGGATGACCGGCGAGCGCCGCATGGCCGAGATGGTGATCGAGGGCGCGCTGTCCCCGGACGCCGACGCCACGCTGCCCGATGACCGCCCGGTCGCCGGACGCGCGCGCGGGGCCGCCCATGCCTAGGCTTGCGGCGCCCCTGCGGCGGCGGCGGCTTGCGCTCACCTCGCTCATCGACGTGATCTTTCTGCTGCTTCTGTTCTTCATGCTGTCCTCGACCTTCACCCGCTATGGCGACATGCCCTTCATGGCCGCAGCCTCGGGCGTCATGGCCGAGCCGGCCGAGCCGCCCGCCTTTTTGCGGGTGATGCCCGACCGGATCGTGCTGAACGTGACGGACCTGGCGCTGCCGGACTTGGCCGCAGCACTGGGGGCGCTTGATACGCCGCTCGTCCTCGTGGCGCCGTCGGACGATGTGACCGCGCAGCGGCTGGTCGATGTTCTGGCGGCGGCGCAGGGCGTGCCGGGCGTCCGGCTGCGCGTTATCGGAGGATAATTCGATGGCCGGACGTCTTGCCCCCGCCACCCCGCGAAACCGGGCCGAACCGACGATCGCACTGATCAACGTCGTGTTCCTGATGCTCGTGTTCTTTCTGGTCGCCGGCCAGATCGCGCGCCCGACCGACCGGGACATGCGTCTGGTCGAGGCCGATCTCGCCTCGGCCCGCGTGCCCGACGATGCGCTGCTGATCCGCGCCGATGGCACCACGCTCTGGCGCGGCGAGGAAACCGCGCCCGAGGATTTCGCCGCCGCCCAGCCGCCCGGGACCGGCGACGACCGCGTTATGCGGCTTTTGCCCGACCGCGACCTGCCCGCGCGGGACCTGATCGCCATCGCGGGGGCCCTGCGTGCGGCGGGCGCGACCGAGGTGCGGCTGATTACCGAACGGGGGCTATCCGAATGACACGTCGCCTGATCCTCGGGGCCACCGCCCTTGCCGTTTCCGGCGCCCTGCACGGGGTCGGGCTTGCCATATCGGTGCCCCCGCCGGCGACGGTCCAGATCGACGGCGGCGCGCAGGGTGTCGAGGCCGCCCTTGGCGATGCGTTCGAGGATTTCGCCCAGGGCACCCTGCCGCAGGAACAGCCCGCCGAACCGGCCGTAACCGCGCCCCTGACCGCGCCTGTGACCCCCCCGGTCACGCCCGCGCCGATGCCCGATGTCACCGCCGTGCAGCCGCAGACACTGACGCAGACACAGCCGCAGGCCCCGGTTCAGCCCGTCGCGCCGGCCGAGACCTCCCGACAGGCGGCCGACCCGGCACCCGCGCCCGAGATGCTTGCAGCCCTCAGCCCCGAATTGCAGTCCCGCCCCGTCACCCCCGTGACCCCCGTGGCCCCCGCGGCGCAAGCACCGCTGCTCACGCCCGTCGCACCGGCTGACCCCCTCCAAGCCGAAGCCCCGGACCCCGAACCACAGGTGCCGGTCGAACCGGAACCGCAGCTTGCCGAAGAGCCGCCGGAACCCCCTGAACCGGCGCCGGAAGAGGCCCCCGAAGAGGTCGAGATCGCGGAAGAGCCGCCCGAACCGACAGCCGCGCCCGAAACCTCGGCCCGGCCCGAGGCCCGCCCGGAAACGCGGCCCGAGCCGCAACGCCAGCCCGAACCCACCCGCACCGCCCAACCTCAACCCGCCCAACCGGTCGGCAATGCGACGGTCGATGCAAGGCGCGGCAGCAGCGCGGGGCAGGAAGGTGCACCCGATGCCGCCCAGGGCCAGGTCGCCGGCCAGGCGAGCGAGGCGGGCAATGCCGCCGCCTCGAACTATCCCGGCGAGGTTCTGCGCAAGATCACGCGCCTGCGCCGGCCCTCGACATCGGGGCGGGGCACCGTTCTGGTGGCGTTCAGCGTGTCCGGCTCGGGGGCGCTGGCGCAACTCTCGGTGGTTCAGTCCTCGGGCTCCGACGCACTCGACCGGGCCGCACTCGACCATATCCAGCGGGCCGCGCCCTTCCCGCCACCACCGCCGGGGGCGCAGACCTCGTTCAGCTTTGAATTCGTCGGGCGGTCGTGACCGTCACCTCGGCATCATTACGGACAGGCTGAACCAGCGCCCGGCCACGAGGGCAACGAATTCTTGCGGTTTTCTGACAGGACGGCCGGACCGACACCGCGTCAGATCCGCGTGAACCGGTCAAGCGAGCGTTGCAGATCGCCCGCCACACAGCCTCGACCCAGCACGACGATCTGGCCTTCGTACCTGTCCGAGGCAATCGCCTCCCCCGGCTGGTCTGGCGGCAGGACCTCGGGCGGCTGCACCTCGCGCCGGACGGTCTGGATCAGCAGGCGCCCCGCCGGCGTGGGCACCACACCCTTGATCCGCACGAGGTCATCGCCCCACGCATGAAGCAGCGCCGATAACCACAGGCTGAACGCCGCCCAATCCGCACCATCGACCGTGACTTGCATCGCCGAAACCGGCCCGGCCTCGTCCGCAAGGGGGGGCAGCGGCGCAACCGCGACACCCGCCGCAGGCTCGGGCAGCGGCAATGGCACACCATGTTCCGCCGCCTCGGGCGTCACGGCGGGGTTGAGGCTGCGCAGATCCGCCAGCACCTGCGCCAGCGCCAAGGGGTCCAGCCCCGCGACGCGCGACAGGATCAGCCGGTCTGCCGCCGCCACCTGCGCCCGGCCCAACGGCTCTGCCCGCAGCTGCGCGGGGGCATGGCGCGCATCGACCATCACCACGATTTCATGCAGCAGCAGATGATGCGCCAGAACCGGATCGGCCCGGATCGCCGCCACGATCGCCCCTGGATCGGCAAGGCCGCTCGTCTCCAGGATCAGCGCATCGGGGCGGGCGGCGTCCGGCGCCACCCAGGCGTCGCAGAGCCCGCGCAGTGCCGCGATCAGCGCGGCGCGCCCTTCGCAGCAGGCACAACCGCCGGCCAGCACCGTCACGCCCGCCGCGCGCCCCAGAAGCCCGTCATCGACCGGAAGGCCCGCAGCCTCGTTCACGATCACATGCAGGCGGGCGCCCGAGTGATGAAGCAGATGGCGCAGCCAGGTCGTCTTGCCCGCGCCGAGATAGCCCCCCAGAACCGTCAGCCGCAGCCGCCGTCCGGCCCGGTCAGCCACCCTCTGTCCCCGCAAGGTCGAGCGGGTCGAACGGGCGGCCCAGCATCGCCTCGACCGCCGGCCATATCTCGGGCACGGCACCCACGATCTGCGCGCCCCCCGAGAGGCGCGCGATCTGCACGCCCGCGGTCTGGCCGTCGTCATGGGCGGTCAGCCCCTGCCCCCGCAGCACCTCGCGCAGGATCTGCGCCCGGCGGAACCGCGCCCGCATCCGGTCACCCGGCCCTTCCAGGCCCGCCTCGGTCCAGATCCCGGGCCGCGCCGGAAATCCGCAGGCCGTGCACATTCAGATCACCTCGGGCCGGGTTTTGGCCTCAAAGGGATAGCGGGCGCGGAAATCCTCGGCCATCTCCTCGAACGGCATCCAGACGACGCCCTCATGGCCGTTGATGTAGTCGATCAGCCGTTCGAGCATCAAAAGCACCTGCGGGCGGCCCGACACATCGGGGTGGATGGTGATCGGAAAGACGCCGTACTCCATCTCGCGGTAGACCCAGTCGAACTGGTCGCGCCACATCTGCTCGATATCGCGGGGGTTCACGAAGCCGTGGCTGTTGGGCGATTTCTTGATGAACATCATCGGCGGCAGGTCATCCACATACCAGTTCGCCGCGATCTCCACGAGGTCGATCTCATGCCCGTGCTTCAGGGGCTTCATCCAGCTTTCGGCCGGGCCGGAATAATCGATGGTCGTCCATTCATCGCCCACCCGCGCGTAATGGGGCTGGAAATCCCGGTAGCCTTGGCTGTGATCGTATCGGAACCCGTATTTCTGCAAAAGCGAGGCGGTGACATTCGACATTTCCCACCAGGGCGCGACATAGCCCCGGGGCGCCTTGCCGGTCAGCCCCTCGATCAGCTCGATCGACTTCACCAGCACCGCCTCTTCCTGCGAAGGGGTCATCGCCACGGGGTTTTCGTGCAGATAGCCATGGGCGCCGACCTCATGCCCTGCATCGACGATCATCCGCATCTGGTCGGGAAAGGTTTCCAGCGAATGGCCGGGGATGAAAAAGCTGGTGCGCAGGTCGTATTTCCGGAACAGCCGCAGCAGGCGCGGAATGCCCACCTCGGAGGCGAAAATCCCGCGCTGGATGTCCGAGGGGCTGTCGCCCCCTCCATAGGATCCGATCCAGCCGGCGACGGAGTCGATGTCGGTCCCGAAGGCGCAGATGATCTTTTTCGTCATGGCGTTTCCTCTCACACTCCGATCGGCATGTGCTCCTGCGCGCGGTTGACGGGGCGCGGCGCGACAAGCTCTTTCCAGGTGGCATAGGCGCGGGATACCGCCGGAAAGGCCGGGCGCGCCACATGCTGCCCACGGCCGGGCTGCGGGCTGCTGCCCCGGCCTGCGTCCCAGACCACCGCCCCGCGCGACAGGGTGTAACGCGGCAGGCCCGTCACCTTGTGCCCCTCGAAGACGTTGTAGTCGATGACCGACTTCTGGCCAGCCGCCGTGATGGTTTTCGAGGCTTTCGGATCCCACACCACCAGATCAGCGTCCGAGCCGGGCAGGATCGCCCCCTTGCGCGGATAGATGTTCAGGATCTGCGCGATGTTGGTCGAGGTGACGGCGACGAACTCGTTCATCGTGATCCGACCTGTGCCCACCCCGTTATGCCACAAAAGGGACATGCGGTCCTCCAGCCCGCCGGTGCCATTGGGGATGCGGGTGAAATCCCCCCGGCCAAGCTGTTTCTGCGCGAGCGTGAAGGCGCAGTGATCGGTCGCCACCACCTGCAGCGATCCCGCGACCAGCCCGGCCCAGAGGCTTTCCTGATGGCGCTTGTCGCGAAAGGGCGGCGACATGACACGTTGGGCAGCGAAATCCCAGTCGGGGCTGGCATAGACGCTGTCATCCAGCAGCAGGTGCTGGATCAACGGCTCGCCATAGACCCGCTGGCCGACCTGACGCGCGCGGCGGATCGCCTCATGCGCCTCTTCGCTGGAGGTGTGGACGATATAGACCGGTACCCCCGCCGCATCGGCTATCATGATCGCGCGGTTCGTCGCCTCGCCCTCGACCGCGGGCGGGCGGGAATAGCTGTGTCCCTCGGGCCCCGTCACGCCATCGGTCAGGTATTTCTGCTGCAACGCCGCCACAAGGTCGCCGTTTTCCGCATGGACCAGCGGCAGCGCCCCAAGCTGGGCACAGCGGGTGAAGGAGGCGAACATCTCGTCATCATTCACCATCAGCGCGCCTTTATAGGCCATGAAGTGCTTGAAGCTGTTCACCCCGCGCGCGACGACCTGTTCCATGTCGCCGAAGATCTGCTCCGACCAGCCGGTAACGGACATGTGGAAGCCATAGTCGCAGCTTGCCTGCCGCGCCGCGCGTTCGGCCCAAAGGTCCAGCGCCGGCAACATGCCGTCCGGGCCGGGGATCACGAAATCGACCACCATCGTCGTACCACCCGAGACGGCGGCAAAGGTGCCGCTTTCCCAGGTCTCGGCGGTGGTGGTGCCCATGAAGGGCATCTCCAGATGGGTGTGGGGGTCGATGCCGCCGGGCAGGACATAGGCGCCTTCGGCGTCGATCACCCGGTCGCCCGACAGGCCGGGGCCGATGGCGGCGATGGTGTCGCCCTCGATCAGGATGTCGGCGGCATAGCTGCGGTCGGCGGCGACGATGGTGCCGCCCTTGATGACGGTGCTCATGGAAACCTCACTCGGATGGGGGGATGGCGCCGGTGCGCTCGACGATCAGCCGGTAGTGTTCGGGGCGGCGGTGGCGGGCGAAATCGAAGATCGTGGTCTTGTAGGTATTGCCCATGTCGAGGTCGCAGCGCGCGGTGATCACCTCATCCTCGACCGTGCAGGCCATCGCGACGATCTCGCCCGAGGGGGCGACGATCACGCTCTGGCCGCCCATGCGCGACCCTTCCTCGTTGCCGCATTTGGCGGTGCCCACGACCCATGTCGCGTTCTGATAGGCGCCCGCCTGCATCGACAGGTGGTTGTGGAACAGGGTCAGGCTGTCCATGCACTGGTTGTTGCCGTGGTCAAAGGGCGTGTTGTAGCCCAGCATCACCATCTCGACCCCCTGCAGACCCATGACGCGATAGGTTTCGGGCCAGCGGCGGTCGTTGCAGATCGCCATGCCCATCACCCCGCCAAAGCCGCGAAAGACCGGAAAGCCCAGGTCGCCCGGTTCGAAATAGCGCTTCTCCAGATGCTCGAACTGCCGCCCGCCCAGGGGTTCGGCGGTGCCTGGCAGATGGACCTTGCGGTATTTGCCGACGATCCGCCCCGTCGCATCGACGATGATCGAGGTGTTGAACCGCCGCTTGACGCCCCCCTCCACCACCAGTTCCGCATAGCCAAGGTAGAAGCCGATCCCGAGCCTTGCCGCCTCATCGAACAGGGGCTGCGTCGCCGCCGAGGGCATCTCGGTCTCGTAAAAGCTGTCCAGCTCGGCCTCATCCTCGATCAGCCAGCGCGGGAAAAAGGTGGTGAGCGCGAGTTCGGGGAAAACGACAAGTTCGCAGCCCCGGCCCTTGGCCTCCTGCATCATGGCGATCAGGCGGCGCACCGTATCGGTGCGGGTCTCACTGCGCGCGATGGGGCCCATCTGCGCGCTTGCCGTCAAAAGGTAACGTGTCATGCTGTTCCTGTCTGCCTCAGTTGCACAAGTGCCGCGGCAAGCCCCGTTGCCGCCGCCACCCCGTCGATCACCGGAACGCCGTGTTCCGCCGTCAGCCCGGGGGCCAGATCGGCCATGCCCGCGCAGCCCAGAACGATGGCGCCCGGCGCATCCTCGGCCAGCGCGCGGGCCAGTTCCGCCGAGACCCGCGCCCGCGCGCCCGATCCCGGGTCCTCCAGTTCCAGCACCGCCACCCCGCTTGCCCGGACCCCGGAACAGCGGTCGGCCAGCCCGTAGCGCCGGATGTTCCCCGCCACCCCGGGCACGGACCCGGCCAGCGTCGTCACCACGCCGAACCGATGCCCCATAAGGGCCGCCGCGTGAAACCCCGCCTGCCCGATGCCCAGCACCGGGATGCGTAGCGCCGCGCGCAGATCGGTAAGCCCGGGATCGTCAAAGCAGCCGATCACAACCGCATCCGCCCCGCTTGCCTCGGCCGCCAGCGCCTCGGCCAGCAGATGCGGCACCGCTGCCTCGGCATCCTCCGGTCCCTGAATGGCGGGCGGGCTGCCGGCGCAGGTGCGGGCCTCGATCTCGACGCCCGGACCGGCGGCGGCGCGCGCGGCGGCGGCCATCTTGGCCGTCATCGAAACGGTCGAATTCGGGTTGATCAGGGCGATCCGCATCACGCGACACCCTTGCCCGCATCCGAGGCCCTGCGCGCCCGCCGCCGCTGCACCGTCAGCGCGACGATCAGGAACACCGCGATGATCCCGAAGGAAAACAGCGTCGTCAGCGTTCCCAGCGCGTAAAGCACCGGCGACGTTACGTTGGTCGTCATCCCGAAGATCTCCAGCGGCAGGGTATTGCGGCTGCCCGCCGTCAGCAGGGTGCGCGCGAATTCGTCATAGCTCAGCGTGAAACCGAACAGCGCCACCCCTATCAGCGACGGCGCGATCAGCGGCAGCACCACATGGCGGAACACCTGCCAGGTATTCGCGCCCTGGTCCCGCGCGGCCTCTTCATAGGCGCCGTTGAAGCGGTTGAAGACGGCGAGCATGATCAGGAACCCGAAGGGCAGCGTCCATGTCAGCTGCGCGCCAAAGCCGGAACTTGCCCAGTGGATCCGCCATCCCGCCTGGCTGAAGATCAGCCCGACCCCCAGCGACACGAGGATCGACGGGATCACGAGGCTGGCAAGGATCAGGTAAAAGAGCACCGTCGCCCCCGGAAACCGCCGCCGGAACGCCATGCCCGCCATCACCGAAAAGACCACCGTGACGGCCATCACCATCAGCCCCAGCAGCAGGCTGCGGCGGAACGCGCCCCAGATGTCGCCCACCGCCTGCTGCCGGAAAAGCTGGTCGAACCAATGGAGCGACACGCCCCGCATCGGAAAGGTCAGCCCGCCCTGCGGCCCCTGAAAGCTCAGGATGCCGATGGTGAAGGTGGGGCCATAAAGGAAGATCAGAAAGAGGACGAAGAAGGCCCCGAGGATATAGAACGAAAGCGGTCGTTTCTCGTCCATCTCAAAGCTCCTTCCGGATATCGACGAAGCGCAGCATGATCGCGATGGTGATCAGCACGGTGGCCAGCAGCACCACCGCCGTCGCCGCGGCCGAGGGGTATTGCAAAAGCCCGATGTCGTTGGAAATCAGCCGCCCCACATTCGCGGTCTGCGACCCGGACATGAAGCGCACCGTGATGAAATCGCCCATCACCAGCGCCACGACAAAGATCGACCCGATCATGATCCCCGGCTTGGTCAGCGGGATGACGATATTGGTCAGGATCTGGAACCCGGAGGCGCCCCCGTCCCGCGCCGCCTCGATAAGCGACTTGTCGATGCGCATCATCGTGTTGAAGATCGGCACCACCATGAACAGCGTGTAAAGGTGGACGAAGGCCAGCGTGACGGCAAAGTTGGAAAAGAGCAGCCATTCGAGCGGCTGATCCACGATTCCCATCGAGATCAGCGCCTGATTGGCCAGCCCGTTGCGCCCCAGGAACGGCACCCAGGAAATCATGCGGATGATGTTCGAGGTCCAGAACGGGATCGTGCAGAGCAGGAACAGCGCGATCTGCCAGGTCTGGCTGCGGATGTGAAAGGCGAGGAAATAGGCCACCGTGAACCCGATCACCAGCGTCAGCGCCCATGTGGTTCCGGCAAAGATGAAGGTCTGCAGGAACACGCGCCAGGTGACGGCGGAGCCAAACAGGTAGCGGTAATTCTCGAACTCGAAGGCCGGGTAGATCGAATATTCGGTCGCGCCCCAGAAACTGACGATCACGATCATCACGATCGGCAGCAGCAGAAAGAAGGCAAGCACCGCCGTCACCGGCAGCGCCAGAAGCCAGCTGCGCAGCGCAGGCAGGGCCATCAGACGCGCCAGCGCCGCCCGCCGGTCATCATGGGTCCTGTCATGGGTGGCGCCCGCATGGGGCGGGGCGCCGGCCGCGGTTGTCGGGGGGCTGGTATGGGGGGACATCGCGCATCCTTGTCCGCGGGGCGGTCTGCTGATGGCTGGCGGCGCGGATACGGCCCCGCGCCGCCGGTCGTTATATCTTCCGCTCAGGCGGCGATGAACTCATTCCACTTGCGGACCATGTACTGGTTTTCGTCCATCACGGCGTTCCAGCAGGCGACATGGCCCATCCGGTCATAGAAGGACCCGCCGTCGCGCACCGCGCCCGCCTGTTCCAGCACCTGGCCTTGCGGGCTGACGATCTCTTCGGTGGCGGGCTTGCCCTCGAACCAATAACCCCACTCGTTCTCGCTCATGAACTCGCGCGAGGTTTCGGGCACGGCGGAGTAATAGCCCTGCCGCATCAGGAAGGCACCCGTCCAGCCCGACAGATACCAGTTGATGTAGTCATAGGCCGCATCGAGCTCCATTCCCGACAGGCCGGCCGAAAGACCGATGCCGCCGCCCCAGCTGCGATACCCCTCGCGCAGCGGCTGATAGACACATTCCACCCCGCGCGACCGGACGGCGGTGATGGCCGGCGACCACATCGACTGGATCACCACCTCGCCCGAGGCCATGAGGTTCACGCTCTCGTCGAAGGTTTTCCAGAAGCTGCGGAACTGGCCCGCCCGCTTGGCCTCGGTAAAGATCGCGATGGTCCGGTCGATCTCTTCGCGGGTCATGTTGCCCTTGTCGGCATATTGCACCTCGCCCATCGCCTCGCAGACCATGGCCATGTCCATGATCCCGATGGAGGAAATGTCGAGGATCGACGCCTTGCCGCGGAATTCGGGGTTTAGAAGCTCGGCCCAGCTCTCGATCGGGCGGCCGATCAGGTCGGGGCGGATGCCCAGCGTGTCGGCGTTGTAGATCGTGGGGATCAGCGTCATCCACCCCGATTGTTCGTCTACGAAGGTGGTCGAGCCCGGCCCGTCCACAAAGCCCACGGTATGCGGCGCGGTGCCCTGGGCGATGGTGCTTTCGGGCGTCAAGCGGCCGTCCTTGAAGATGCCGACGATCTGGTCGTAGCGCTCGATCCGCGACACGTCCATCGCCTGAAGGTTGCCGGTGGGCCAGACCTTCTTGCAGATCCAGTATTCGATATCGGCGATGTCATAGCTGCCGGGCTGGGTCGCGGCCCGCTGGGTCGCCGCGTCGCTGTCGAGCGCGGTCATTTCCAGCGTGAAGCCCAGGTCTTCCTTCACCTTCTGGGCGATCTCGTTCAGGTTCGACACGCCCGTGCCCACCTGCCGCAGGGTGATGTTCTGGATGTTCTGCGCCCAGATCATCGGCGCGCCCAAGGTCGAGGCAGCGCTTGCCGCACCCACCGCGGCGGCGCCCTTGAGCATGGCGCGGCGGCTCAGTCCCTTTCCCTTCGTCTCGGTCATTTTCTCTCTCCTGTTGGCGGGGCGTTGGCCCTCATGTTCAGGGCGCCGTTCAGGCGTCCAGCTGATGCAGATCGGCGTCATGCCAGCCCACGCGCACGGCATGGCCGGGCTCCACCGGGGCTGCGAAAAAGCTCTCTTCGGGCAGCATGGCGGTCAGTTCCGCATCGCCCGGCCCGATCAGGCCCACCGCGACATGCGTGCCGAGGAATTCATAGGATGTGACGGTCGCGTCGATCCCGTCGGATATCCCCGGCAGCGCGCCTGCCCCGGGCACGACCAGCCGCGTGCGGTCGGCGCGCAGGGCATGGCGTCGCCCGCCGAGCGCGATCACGTTATGCCCCCCCATGAACCGCGCGACGAACTCGCTTTTCGGGGCGTTGAACACCTCGCGCGCGGTTCCGGCCTGTTCGATCACCGCGTTGTTCATGATGACGATCTGGTCGGCCAGCGCCAGCGCCTCGTCCTGGCCATGGGTGACATGGATGAAGGTGATCCCCAGTTCACGCTGCAACCGCTTGAGTTCGGTCCGCATCCGCGTCCGCAGGAACGGGTCGAGCGCCGAAAGCGGTTCATCGAGGAGCAGCACCTGCGGGTCGGTGATCAGCGCCCGTGCCAGCGCCGCGCGCTGTTGCTGGCCGCCCGAAAGCTGGGCCGGCAGGCGTTGTGCCAGATGCGACATGCCCACCAGTTCCAGCAACTCGCCCGCGCGCCGGTGGCGGGTCGCCCGGTCCGTCCCCTTCATCTTGAGGCTGAAGGCCACGTTGTCGAGCACCGTCATATGCGGGAAGAGCGCGTAGCTCTGAAACATCATCGCCGTGCCGCGCCGGGCGGGCGGCAGGTGCGAGATGTCGCGCCCGTCAAGCAGGATCGCGCCGTCGCTGACCCCTTCATGCCCCGCGATCATCCGCAGGGTCGAGGATTTGCCGCAGCCCGATGGCCCCAGAAGGCAGACGTATTTCCCCGCGGGGAAAAGGTGGCTGACCGCGTTGACGGCCACGGCGTCCCCATAGCGCTTGGTCACGGATACGAGTTCGAGGTCGAGCAGAGAGCGCACCGCCGGTCTCCTCTGGGCTGCGGTCAGGTCGCCCCAGTTGCACCCGCCCCGCCCGCGATCCAAAGCGGGGATGGCGCGGCGGGCACAATCATTCCGCCATCTTTCCCCGGTGTGGCGAATTTTGACCGTCCTGCGGGACATATGCGTGTTTTTTGGACGCATAATTCATAACGGTCGCTTGAGCTGGCCAATCGTTGATTCGAACGCCGACGCAAAAGCAGGAGCCGTGCAGGGCATGAACCTTCTTCTGCTCAAAATAGCCGCGCGAAAGGCGGGCCGGCAGGCACCAGAGGCCTGTGCACCGTAAATCCTAGTGGATTCTGGATACGGCTGTACAGTTATCTACCCGATGAACGCGCGCCAGCGCCGTGCCACATGGGCGTGTTCGTCCATGAAGCTGTTCCAGACCCGGGCGCTCGACATCCGTTCGCGGTGGGAACCACCCTCGCGCCGGTGGCCTTCGGGGATCGAGATCACGCCATGGGGGTCCGTCAGAGGGCGCGCCGCCGGCTGCCCGTCATACCAGTAGTCCCATTCCTCGGGCGCCAGATGGTCGCGGATGGCGCCCGGAAAGGTCGCGTAATAGCCCTGCCGCGCGACACAGGCCGCCGCCCAGCCGCCCTGCCACCAGTTCAGATAGGCATAGGCCGCGTCCAGCATCTCTCCGCTCGCGGCGGCCGAGATGCAGAGATCCGCATGCCAGCCCCGGCACCCTTCCTGCGGGGTCGAGACGATGGCCGGCACGCCAAGCGCACGCAGCCGTGCGGCGCCGGGGGAAAACATGCTCTGCGCGATCACGTCGCCGCGCTGCATCACGCGAACGGCGTCGTCGAACTGCGACCAGGGCGGGCGGAAATGGCCGGTCTTCTTCTTGTGGACCAGCAGGTCGATGATCGCATCGACCTCTTCGATGCTCAGGTTGCCGATATCGTCGAACGAGGTGCCAAGGGTGGCCTCGGCCGCCAGCGCCGCCTCGATCATGCCCAGAACCGGGTCGGCGATCAGCGCCACCTGCCCCGCCCAGCGACTGTCGAGCAGAAAGCCCCAGCTGTCGGCCTCGCCGGGGCGCAGCCTGTCCTGCAGCGCGGGCAGATAGACGAAACTGTCCACCCCGTGCATCACCGGCAGCATGGTCAGCCGGTCGCCGGGCGCGCGCCCCGGGCTGCCATCGGGCTGCACGAAAAGCTTGTCGAAGACCGTGCCGATCACCTGCGCGCTGCCCGTCCGGGACAGGGCCGCCGCCCGGATATCGGCGGCGATGGCGATCCGGTCCAGTTCGATCGGCTGCACGCAGCGGGCGGTCCAGATCAGGTCGATCGTGTGCCACTGGTGATAGACGTCAAAGCTTTCGGGCCGGGTGACGACGCGCTGCAGGACCTCGCTGTCGTCGATCACCTCGAATTCGATCGGCAGGCCCAGGTCCTTCTGCACCCGCTCGCGGATCGGGGCGATGACCAGTTCGCTCCGGCCGATGACACGCAGGGGGCGCGGAATGGAGCGGGACATGTTGCGCATCAGAGGCTCCGGCTCAGGTAGGGGGCGGGGGGCGGCGGCGCAAAGACCGACAGCACCTTGAGCCGGGCGCGCGTGCGCTGGTGATCGGCCTCCAGATGGTGCGCCAGCGCCCCCGCCGCCCCGGCCGCATCGCCGGCGATCAGGTGGTCGAGCACCAGCCGGTGTTCCAGCAGCATCGGCTGTTCCCGGTGTCGCGCCACATGGGTCGCAAAGAGATGGTTGACGATCTGCGACACCTGCAACCCCCGCAGCGCCAGCGCAAGACGCTGGTTCGGCTGGCGCATCAGGCAGGTCTCGTGCAGGTCGGCCTCATGCCGGGCGATGGCCGCGGGGCGCAGCGGATCTTCGCGATCGAGGTCCCCCTCGATCCGCGCGCGCATCGCCGCCAGTTCCGCCGGCGCCAGCCGTGCCGCCGACCGTCGCAGCGCCGCCGGTTCCAGCAGCACCCGGATTTCGTGCAGGTCGTCCAGCATCCGCGCGCTCAGCGGCCCCGCCATCCAGTGCGAGGCGCGATCCTTGACGATCAGCCCCCGTTCATGCAGCCGCGCCAGAACCTCACGCGTCACGGTCCGGCTGACGGAAAAATGCGCCCCCATCGCCGCCTCGGAGATCTGGCAGACGCCGAAGGGAATCGCCTCCAGCACATCGGCCTCGACCCGCTCCAGTATCCGTTCCCAGCCCGCGCGGACCAGCGGCGCGGGGCCGGTCTGCGGCAGGTCGAGGTCCAGAAGGTGAAGGTTCGTCCGGACCTCCTGCGGCGGGGCGTCGCCCACCAGATAGCCGCGCCCTTGGTCGCGGCGGATTACGCCCTCGGCCGCGAGCATTTCGAGCGCGCGCCGGGCGGGCGAGCGGCTTACCCCCAGCCGGTCGGCCACCGCCGCCGCGAAAAGCCGCGTGCCGGGCGGCAGCACCCCGTCGTCGATATTGCGCTTGAGGGCTTGCCTTACGACCTCGTAATAGGCTGATTGCGTCGTCACCCTGCCCCCGGTCCAAGCCTGCCGGGGCAGTCTAGCGCGCAGGACGCGCCTTCGGCAATCGGCAAGACATACGGCGCGGCGGGCTTCCGCAAGGGCGGAGCACCAAGGCCAGGGCGTCAGAGATCCGCGCGCCAGAAGCGATAGCGCCCCTGCCCCGTCACCTCGCGCACAAGACCGCGCGCCTCGAACCATGTGATGTTGCGCTGGACCGCCGCGCGGCTCGCGCCGGTCAGATGCTCGGCCATCGGTGCGGAAAGATGCGGCCAGCTGGCAAAGGCATCGAGCAGGCGGCGCGGCGTCCGCCCCGAGAGGGTCGCCGTCACCTCCTCGGCGCGGCGGCGCCAGACCTCCAGCCGGTCGAGTTCCCGCATGGCGGCAAGGGTCGCGGTGACATGGCCGTCATACCAGCGCGCCAGCCGGTCGGTGATCCCACCACTCCCTGCCCCAGCGCCCATCCCTGCCCCGCGCAATCCCGCCGCCCCGCCAAGCGCAAGCGGTGCAAAGACCGCCCCGCCCGTGCATTCGGCGGTGGCGAGCCGGGCGGCGGTCACGGCGGGCTCCAGCGCGCCCTCGCCGGGCAGGCCCGCCACCGGCCAGAGGTGAAACCCCATCGCCGCCCGCGTGATCGGGTGCAGGTCCGCGCCCAGGTCCATCGAGGCTGCCCATGCGGCCACCCGGTCGGCCAGCGGTTCCGGCACCCCCTGTCCGGGGTCGACGTGGTCGGGGGGCTGGGCGGGGTCGTGGCGGCCCAGAAACTCGGCCAGCCCGGCCTCGGGCCCCGGGCCGCCGGTCAGCCGCCGCACCGCCCAGCCCAGCCGCGACAGCGCCAGCGCATCGTCCTGCACGCCCGAAAGCCGCAGCGCGAGCCAGAGCGCCATCCGGTCCGGTCCCACCCGGTCGCCGGACAACCAGCTGAGTTCCGCCGCCTCGCGCAGGGCCAGACGATGCCGCCAGCCCGACGGCCCCCGCATCAGCCGGTCGTCGAGCGCACCGAGCCGCGCGGCCGCACGGGCAAGTGCGGGCGCCAGCGCCGCCTCGGCCCGGCCCCATTCCGCGACCAGCGCCCCCTCGGCAGGTCCCGCGCGCGGCAGGGGCGGCAGCAGCGGGCCGCCGGGTGGTTCATCCTCGGGCGGGCCGGGCAGGAACCAGAGATCGGCCTCGCCGGTCTCTTCCTCGTCCTCGTCCATGCTGCCGTCCGGATGCTGCATCGTTCCCGCCTGACCTGACCCCGTGGCCAGTATGGCCCGTCGCGCGCGGGGGCGCCAGCCTGCCTGCACGGGTCGAAAAAAGTCAGGCCCGAAGGTCGCGGGTGGGGAAGTCGTGGAAATGCACCGCAGCCCCTTCGTCGCCGATCACAAAGACCGCATAGGCCGGGGGTTCGGGGACGCTCGCGAACCGGTCCTCGAACTGAAAGGCGGTCTGGTGGCAGGTGCTGCGCAGGGTCGTGACCGGTATCCCGTACCACTGCCCGGCCGAGGGGCGGTGCACATGCCCCGCCGCAATATGGGCGATTCTGCCGTGCCGCTGCGCCAGCGAGAGCAGCGCCGCGCGCGACGGCGCATCGAGCCGCACCCGGTCCAGCGCGGGCATCCCCAGCGCCATCGGCGGGTGATGCAGGAAGAGCCATACCGGCCCCGGCGCCGAGGCCATCCAGCCGTCCAGCACCGACAGGCGCGCAGCGCAAAGATGCCCCTCGACAGCGCCCGTCTGCAGCGTATCCGCAAGGATCACCCGGCCGCCCGGCCCGTCCCAGACCGATTGCGCAAAGCCCGCCCCGTCGGCCGCCCCGGGGTGACGCGCCAGAACCTCGGCCCGGTCGTCATGGTTGCCCAGCGTCAGGCGGAACGGCACGCGCAGCCGCGCCAGTTCGGCATCCAGAATGTCATAGGCGCCCGGCTCGCCGTTATTGGCCAGATCGCCGGTCAGCACCACAAGATCGGCATCCGCGTGATGGGCGTTGATATCGTCGATACAGTCCCGCAGCCGCGCCGCCGGGTCGATGCCCAGGATGCGCCCGCCCGCGGGCACCAGATGGAGATCGGTGATCTGGATCAGCTTCATGGCGTTCCTTTCAGCAGGGTGGTCGCGCGAGCGACAAAGGGCGCGGGCAGCGTGAGGGCAAGCGGGGGTGCCGCGGGCTCGGCCTGCCGCCGGTCCAGCAGCCGGATCGCCGCCGCCGCCATGGCCGCCGGGTCCTGCCGGAAGCTCGACAGGTCATAGGCGCCCCAGCGGGATTCCGGCAGATCGTCGAACCCGATCACCGACAGATCGCGGGGAATGGTGCGCCCCGCGCGGCGCAGCCGGTCGATCAGGCCAAAGGCCATCAGGTCGTTCACGCAAAAGACCGCATCCGTGTCGCGCGGAAGGTCCACCGCCGCCGCATGGCCCCCCGCATGATCGCTGTCCGGCCCCCGCAGATGCGTCACCCCGAGCCCCAGATCGCGGGCGGCTGCAAGGAAGGCGGTCTCTCTTTCCCGCAGCGTCGGCGTGTCCGAGGCCGAGCCGATCAGCGCCAGATGCCGGCGCCCTTCCTGCGCAAAGAGCGCGGCAGCCCGGGCCGCAGCCCCCGCCCCGTCGATGCGCAGCGTGTCGCAGCCGGGCTCATCCCGGCCGATCACCACCAGCGCCTGCCCGTTCTGGCGCGCGGCCTCGACGAAATCGGCGGGGGGCGATCCGGAAAGCACGATCGTCGCCTCGGCCCGGTGACCAAAGAGGATCGCGCGGGCGGCCTCCATCTCGGCGGGGCTGCGGCCGGTGTTCACCAGGACCGGCACCGATCCGCGCCGGATCAGCGCCTGCGACAGCGCCGCCACCAGATAGGCGCGAAAGCCAAGTTCCGGGTTCGTGACCACAAGGCCCACCAGCCGGCTGCGGCTGGCCAGAAGACCGCGCGCCAGATCGTTGACCTGATAGCCGAGTGCGGCCGCAGCCTCGAGCACGCGCCGGCGGGTTTCGGGCGCGATGCTGGCCCCCGGCGTGAAACAGCGCGATACGGCCGAGCGTGACACCCCCGCCCGCCGCGCCACGTCCTGCGCGCTGACAAAGCGGGGGCCCGACCCTTGGGCCGTCAGCGTCGCGGCGGCGGGATCATCGCGGATGTCGTCCCGGGGATCGTCGGTCATTTGCCGATCCGCGCCAGAACATCCGCCCGCAGGAACCGTTCGACCACCAGCATGAAGAGGATCGAGGGCACCAGCAGAACCACCGCCGCGATCGAGGCGATCTGATAGTTCCCGCCCGCCCCCGCGGTATAAAGCATCAGGGGCAGCATCGCGACATCGGGCGCGCCGACGAAATAGCTCCCCGTGAATTCATCGAGCGATTCCAGAAAGACGAAGATCGCCGAGGCCATCAGCCCCGGCAGCGCCAGCGGCAGCGTCACGTCACGGAAGGCGCGGAACGGGCCCGCGCCCACCGATCGCGCGGCCTCTTCCAGATCGCGGCCCACGGCGGCAAAGGCGGCGGTCGCGATCCAGACCGCAAAGACCAGCCCATGTGTCGTATGCACCAGCACCACGCCCGCAATCGTTCCGTTCAGCCCGACCTGATAGAAGAGCCGCGCAATGTTCACATAGACCGGCAGGTTCGGGAAGGCCTGCGGCAGAAGGAACGCGATCAGGATCAGCGCGCGTGCGGGCAAAGGCAGCCGCGCCAACGCGTAACCCGCTGGAATGGCAAGTGAAAGTGACAGGGTGACGGTCAGGCACGCGACCAGAACGCTGTTTCTCAGCGCCTCCCAGGTATTTCCCCGCGGGGAAAAGACCCGCTCCCAGTAGCTGAAGCCCCATTGCGTCGGCAGGGCATTGGGCCAGAACCAGCGCTCGGCCACCGTCCAGAGCAAAAGGTTCAGAAGCGGGCCGAAGATCACGAAGGCGAGCCCGCCCAGGATCAGCGCGCGCGGCAGCCACCAGAGCGCCCTCATGACCGGTCCCTCAGGCTGAGGCGCAGGTAGATCGCGGCAAAGGCGGCCGTCATCAGCAGCGACACGACCCCAAGCGCATTCGCCACGCCGTAATCGCCATAGGCGTTCAGCCGGAATGCGATGTTCGCGGTCAACATGGTCGGCGACTGCGCGTTGATCATCAGCGGCACCGACAGGACGGACATCATCGTGACGAAGGACAGGATCAGCCCGGTCAGCAGCGCGCGCCCGACCTGCGGCACCACGATCTGCCACAGGATGCGCAGCCGCCCCGCACCAAGGTTGCGCGCGGCCTCGATCGTGCCCCGGTCCAGCGAGGCCATCGCCCCCGACAAGAGCAGCGCCACGAAGGGCGTCTGTTTCCAGACGAAGGCAAAGACGATCCCGCGCCAGTCGAGCCAGCTTGACGCCGTGACCGGATCGACCGCGCCGATCCAGCCGAGCGCGCCGTTCATCATCCCGTTCTTGGCAAGGAAAGTGCGCAGCACCTGGCCCGTCACGATGAACGGAATGAAGAGCGGCCAGCGGTAAAGCCAGCGCAGGATCGCGACCGCGCGCGGGTTTTCCCCCAGCGTCAGGTATCCGCCGATGGCGATGGCCAGCACGCCGATCAGCACGGTCGAAAGCCCGGTGATGAGCAGCGTGAGGAGGATGTCGCGACGGTAGAGCGTCCAGGCCTTGGCGAAATTCTCGAGCCCCCGCCCCTCGGCCGTGGCAAAGGCCCCGGTCACCGAAAAGGCAAGCGGCAGCGCAAAGAACAGAAGGATCGTCGCCAGCGCCGGCAGCACCAGAAGAAGGCCGGGCAGATGGCGGGGAATACGGAACGGGGTCATTGGTTGATCCGGAAGGGGGCGCCGCCGGGTCGCGGCGCCCCTGCCCGCCTCAGTTGGCGAGATAGGTCTCATAGGCTTCGAGGATCGCGGTGTTGTAGGGCGCGATGGGGAAGGGCTTGCCGCGCGCGGCCAGTTGCTCCGGCGTCACATCGGTAAAGAGCTTGTTCCAGACCTCGGCCGGCAGTTCGGCCTGAACATGCTGCGCGTCGATGCCGGGATACCAGTTGAACCGTTCGACGATGCCATGGGCCTGCACCTCGGGGCTGGTGGCAAGCTCGACAAAGGCCAGGGCCAGATCGCGGTTCGGGGTGTTTTCCGGGATCACGTAATGCATCGGCTGGCCCGGCATCCCCGGTTCCGGCAGCACGAGGCGAAATTCGGGCGGCAGTTGCCCGTTCGCCTGCCAGCTGTAGAACATGTCGACCCAGACCGGGCCCATCGCGATCTCGCCCCGCGCCAGCATGTCGAGCGTTCCGGCATTGCCCGGCGTCAGGGTCGCGTTGTTGGTGAACTCGCGCAGGGTTTCAAAGGCGGTGGTCCAGTTCTGCGTCTCGGCCTCGTCAAAGGGGCCCTGCATGAGGCGCGCAGCATCGCCCTCGCCATAGGCATAGACCCAGCCCATCACGAAGCTCACGCCCGAGGCGCCGCCCTTGATGCCGTTATAGCCGAACATGCCGGGGTTCTCGGCCGCCCAGGCACGGATCTCGTCATAGCTTTGCGGCGGGTTCGGAACCATGGCCGGGTTGTAGGCGATGGCCGTCTGGCTGTTGAACATCGGCATGACATAGCCGCGCACATCCGATCCCAGCGCCATGTCCGCATTGGCCCGCGTCACAAGGCTGCCGGTCCCGATATCGTCGCGGTAGCTGGCCAGCCAGCCGGCCTCAACCATCGGGCCCACGAATTTCTCGTGCACCACAGCCACGTCAGTGTCCCACTGGCCCGCGCCGGCACCGGCCTGCGCCTCGAACCGTTCGTGGATCTTCTGCGACCCGGCATCGCCCGGCCCGGTGCCCACGGCGCGGACGGTGTGGCCGGGGTTGCGTTCCTCGAACAGGGGGCCGAGATATTCGTTGATGTAGTCGACCATGTTCTGGTCGCCTGCGGTGACGACGGTCAGTTCGTCGGCGAACGCAGGGCTGAGCGTCGCGCCAAGCGCGATCGCGGCGGCAAGGGTGCGGTTCATGAACGGTATCTCCGTCTTGGGCAGGACGTCTCAGGCGGAAAGAAGGTCGGGTTGCCGGCCGTCCTGATTGCCGGTCCCGAAGGGGGACGGCCCGGGCGCATCGTCCCCGGCCGGAAAGAGGAAAAGCGCATCGGGCGGCACCTGCAGCACCGCCGGCCCCACGGGCAGCGGATGGGGCGCGGTCGCCTGCAGGATCGCGCCGTCATGGCGCAGGCGGTGCAGCCAGACCCCGCCGGGATAGGACACGGCCTCGACCGTCACCGGGAGCGACAGGGTTCCGGGCCCGGGCGCGGGCGCCGCGTCGGGGGCGTGAAGCCGCGCGGCCTCGGCGCGAAAGCGCGCCTCGTAGAGCCCGGGGCGGCGGGGAGTGTGGGGGATAAACCCGCCCGATCCAAATTCCGGCCCCGCTTTCGGCCCCGCTTTCGGTCCCAGTTCCAGCGGCAGGCTGTTTTCCGCCCCCATGAAGGCCGCGACAAAGGCCGAGGCCGGATGGTTATAAAGCGTCTCGGGCGTGCCGACCTGCTGGATGCGGCCCCGGTCCATGATGACGATGCGGTCGGCCATCACCATCGCCTCTTCCCGGTCATGGGTCACATGCACGGCCGTGATCCCCAGCTGTTTCTGAAGCGCGCGGATTTCGTCGCGCAACTGCAACCGGATGCGCGCATCGAGGTTCGAGAGCGGTTCGTCCAGCAACAGGATGTCCGGCCGCACCGCAAGCGCCCGCCCCAGCGCAACCCGCTGCCGCTGCCCGCCCGAAAGCTGCGCGGGCTTGCGGTCCGAGAGGCCCTGCAGGCCGAGCATGGTTTCCAGCTCGGCCACGCGGGCGGAGATTTCGGCCCGCGCGACCCGACGCAGGCGCAGCCCATAGGCGATATGCTGCCCGACCGTCATATGCGGCCAGAGCGCGTAGGTCTGAAACATCAGCGCCATTCCACGGCGGTCGGGCGGCAGACGGGTGATGTCGCGCCCGTCGACGCTGATCCGCCCCGCATCGGGTGTCACGAACCCGGCAAGGCTGCGCAACAGAGTGGTCTTGCCGCATCCCGAGGCACCCAGCAGGGCCACGAACTCGCCCCGCGCGATGGAGAGGTCGATCCCCGACAGCACAGGCGTGCTGCCGTAACCCACCTTCAGCCCCGCGATATCGAGATAGTCCGCCGTTTCCGCCACGCCTTCGCCCCTTGGTCCGGATAGCCCTGCACAGGTGTGCAAGGCCTTGCGCGCAGAGCTAGCTGATTCCGGTGACGGGGATGTGACGGTCGGGGAAAGGGGGCGTTCCTGGCTCCGCCCCTGTCAGGCCGACCCGTGATAGGGCCACGCCTCGTGGAACGTCAGGCCCGAAAGGCTCAGGTCCCTGTAAAAGCGGTAGAACGTATTGCTGACGACGCTCAGATGCAGTTTGCGGCCATCAAGCTCCAGTCCCAATATGCCCGTCCCTCTCGGCGGTGGAAGCGACAGGACAACGCGGGAAAAGCCATAGGCGGTTCCCGTCGAAAGGACGCGGTATACTGAACTCGACATATCCAGATTTTCGCTGAACAGCGCAGGCCGGAACGCAGCGTATTCCTCGCCGGAAACGAACACCGGGATGGCAACCGTCTCATCCGCCCCAAGCGGGAGGCTGTGAAAGAGTTGCTTCGAGCAGCAAAAAACGCCGAAACCCAGGTAGAGAAAGTCGGCGCGGTAAACGCTTTCGTCCTCGCTCCATGCGTCCTCATCCGCCCACACATAATCTATGCGCGTGGCCCTCAGCCTTTCGACGTAGGCCGGATCGTCATAGTATTCTTTTCGGATCATCCAGCTTGGCGTATTGTCCGTTACGTGGAGCCCGGTCTGAGCGTCGTCTAATTCAGGCCTTACCCAGAAATATTTCTCAAGGGCCATCTTCCACTCCATGCCCGAATTCGCGGGTCGCGCGCCGGATGTCAGACCAGAAGAACCGGCCCGCCATAGTCGGCGACGCGCCGGTCGGCGGTGACAAGGGCCATGCCCTCGGCCATGGCCTGCGCGATCAGGATGCGGTCGAACGGGTCGCCATGCAAGGGCGGCAGGGTCGTCAGCGACAGGATATGCCGTCCCTCGACCGGCAGTTCCCGATAGCCGTTGGCGATCAGCCCGGCGCGCAACACGCCGGCATCGGTGCGAAAATCGGGCCGGTCGAGCCCGCGCTTGATCGCGACCTCCCAAAGGCTCGCCACGCTGAACCAGAGCGTGTTGGCCGGGTCCTTGACCAGCGCATCGGCGCGCGGCGACATCAGGTCATCGCGCGCCGCCGACCAGAGCAGGATATGCGTGTCGAGAAGCAGGTTCACGCCTGCCCGCGCCCCTCGAACATCGCGCGGATCTCGTCAGTGGCCATCGTGTCGAAATCGGCCGGAACATCCACCGCGCCCTTGAGGAAGCCGGTGCGGCGCGGCGCCTCCTGCTCGATCATCACGACCTTGACGAGCGGTTTTCCCGCCCGTGCGATGAGAAAGGGCTCACCGTTGGCGGCGCCCTCGACAAGGCGCGACAGATGGGTCTTGGCCTCGTGCATGTTGACGGTCTTCATGGCGGTTGCCCCCTCGGGTTAGTCCACCATAGTTAGTCCGCCGGCGCCCGTCCGTCAAGAATTCGAAAAACGCCAGTCGCCGGCGCCGAGGGCCGGGGCGGCGCGGTCCGTGGCAAGGTCGCTGCGCGAAAAGCGCAGGGGCGCGCGCAGGCCGGCGATCCCCTCCGGCGCGATGCAGAGGCCGCGCGCGGTGATCTGCGGCTCGGCCAGCGCCTCGGCCACGCTGTTGATCGGGCCGCCGGGCACGCCCGCCCCTTCCAGCGCGGCGATCAGGTCCGCCCGGGGCCGCGCCGCCGTCGCCGCGGCGATCAACGGGCACAGCCGGTCGCGGTTCGCCACCCGCACCCCGTTCGTCGCGAAATCCGGATCGGCGGCCAGATCACCCAGCCCGAGTACCCGGCAAAGCGCCGCGAATTGCCGGTCGTTGCCGCAAGCGATGATCAGATGCCCGTCAGAGGCCGGAAAGACCTGATAGGGCACGATGTTCGGATGCGCATTGCCCAGGCGGCGCGGCACCATGCCGCCCAGCAGGAAGTTCGTCGCCTGATTGGCGAGCACCGCGACGCCCGTATCAAGGAGCGACAGGTCCAGATGCTGCCCGAGGCCCGAGCGTTCGCGTTCCGCCAGTGCCGCCTGAATGCCGATCACGCCATAAAGCCCGGTAAAGATGTCGATCCAGGCGACCCCGACCTTCTGCGGCTCAGCCCCCGGATCACCGGTCAGGTCCATGATGCCGCACATGCCCTGGATCAGGAAGTCATAGCCCGGCTGCGTGGCGCGCGGGCCGTCCTGCCCGAAGCCCGTCACCGAGGCATAGACAAGGCGCGGATTGTCGACGGCGAGCGTCTCGTAATCCAGCCCGAAGCGCCGCAGCCCGCCCACCTTGAAATTCTCGACCACCACATCCGCATCGGCGATCAGCCGCCGCAGCCGGGCCAGATCCGCCGGATCGCTGAAATCGCAGGTGACCGAGGTCTTGCCCCGGTTGGCCGCGTGGAAATAGGCAGCGACGGTTTCCGTGGTGCCATCGGGGCGCGCGCGTTCGATGAAGGGCGGGCCCCAGCGGCGGGTGTCGTCGCCCTCGGGCGCCTCGACCTTGATGACCTCGGCGCCCAGATCGGCCAGCGTCTGCCCGATCCATGGCCCGGCGAGTATCCGCGCCAGTTCGACGACGCGCAGCCCCTTGAGCGGTGCGGACATTGGTCAGCCGAAGGCCTGAAGACCGGTCTGCGCGCGGCCGAGGATCAGCGCGTGCACGTCATGGGTGCCCTCATAGGTGTTCACCGTCTCTAGGTTCTGGGCGTGGCGCATCACGTGATACTCGATCTGGATGCCGTTGCCGCCATGCATGTCGCGCGCCATCCGGGCGATATCCAGCGCCTTGCCGCAGTTGTTGCGCTTGACGATCGAGATCATCTCGGGGGCAAAGCGACCCTCATCCATCAGGCGGCCCACCCGCAGGCTGGCCTGAAGCCCCAGCGCGATCTCGGTCTGCATGTCGGCCAGTTTCTTCTGGTAAAGCTGCGTCGCGGCCAGCGGGCGGTTGAACTGCTTGCGGTCCATGCCGTAGCTGTGCGCGCGGAACCAGCAATCCTCGGCCGCGCCCATCACGCCCCAGGAAATGCCGTAGCGCGCGCGGTTGAGGCAGCCGAACGGCCCGCCCATCCCCTCGACCCCGGGCAGGAGCGCGTCTTCGCCCACCTCGACGTTGTCCATCACGATCTCGCCGGTGATCGAGGCCCGGAGCGAAAGCTTGCCACCGATCTTGGGCGCCGAAAGCCCCTTCATCCCCTTTTCAAGGACAAAGCCGCGCACCTTGCCGCCATGCGCCTCGGACTTGGCCCACACGACAAAGACATCGGCGATGGGGCTGTTCGAGATCCACATCTTGGACCCCACCAGCCGATAGCCGCCCTCGGTCGGGATGGCGCGGGTCTTCATGCCGCCGGGGTCGGAACCGGCATCGGGTTCGGTCAGCCCGAAACAGCCGATCCACTCGCCGCTGATGAGTTTCGGCAGGTATTTGCGCCGCTGCGCGTCCGAGCCATAGGCCTGGATCGGATAGATCACGAGCGAGCTCTGGACCGACATCATCGAGCGATAGCCGCTGTCGATCCGCTCCACCTCGCGCGCAACAAGGCCGTAGGACACGTAGGATGCGCCGGGGCCGCCCCATTCCTCGGGCACCGTGATGCCCAGAAGGCCCGCCTGCCCCATCTCGGCAAAGATCGCGGGGTCGGTCTGTTCGTCCAGATAGGCGTCGTTCACCCGCGGCAGCAGCCGGTCCGAGGCGAAGGCCGCGGCGGCCTCCGAGATCATCCGCTCCTCCTCGCTCAGCTGGTCGCGCAGCAGAAAGGGGTCTTCCCAGACAAAGGCCTGACCCTTGTGCGATGCGGGCGATTGCGATGCGGGTGCGTGCGACGACATATGATCCTCCTGTGGCGGCCCCAGGGGGCGGCGGCTCGCCGATCCATAGCCGAGCGGACGCCCGAGGGAAAGCCGCGCTTGTCCATGGGATGATGCATTGCATGCATATCCTGCGCGGCTGGCCGTGATCTGCCGGGGTCTGTGCATATGGGCCGGCGCAGGCCGCGGCACCCTCACGATGGCAGGGGCGCGGGCCGCGGGTATCTGCTCAATCCATGGGCATCCGGCGTGCGCCCGCGTCTCGCCCAACGGTTGCACATCACAGGATGCCCCTTGCGCTATGGCTATTTTCCGCCCACAGAAGAGGCAGCGTTCCGACGCCACAAACAGCATACCAAGGGAGTTTCTCATGGCCGTTCTCACCCGCCTCATCAAGGGCGCGGCTCTTGGCGCCGCGATGGTCGCCGGTTTCGCCACCGCCGGCACCGCACAAGAGATGAGCTTTTTCCGCATCGGCACCGGCGGCACCGCCGGCACCTATTACCCGGTGGGCGGGCTGATCGCCAACGCCATCTCGAACCCGCCCGGCTCGCGCGCCTGCGAGGATGGCGGTTCCTGCGGCGCCCCGGGCGTCGTCGCGACGGCCATCGCCTCCAACGGATCGGTCGCCAACGTGAACGCCATCGCGGGCGGCACGCTGGAATCCGGCTTTGTACAATCTGACGTCGCCACCTGGGCACAGACCGGCACCGGCATCTGGGAAGGCCGCGACGCGGTTGCGGACCTGCGCGCCATCGCGAACCTCTATCCGGAATCGATCCATCTGGTGGCCTCGGCCGCCTCGGGCATCACCTCGGTCGAGGATCTGCGCGGCAAGCGGGTCTCGCTCGATGAGCCGGGTTCGGGCACGCTGGTCGATGCGCGCATCATCCTTGAGGCCTACGGCATCAGCGAGAGCGACATTCAGGCCGAGTTCCTGAAGCCCAACCAGGCCGCCGACCGGATGCGTGACGGCGCGATGGACGCGTTCTTCTTCGTGGGCGGCTTCCCCGCCGGCGCGATTGCGGAACTGTCCAGCCAGCACGCGATCACGCTGGTTCCGATCACCGGCGAGGCGGCAGACCAGATCGTCGCCGACTATCCGTTCTTTGCCGAGGACACCGTTCCGGCCGGCACCTATGACGGCGTCGATGCCGACGTGACGACGCTCTCGGTCGGGGCGCAATGGGTGACGAACGCGAACCTGCCCGAGGAACAGATCTACGAGATCACCAAGGCGCTGTGGAACGACAACACCCGCGCGCTGCTCGACAGCGGCCATGCCAAGGGCCGGATGATCACCGCGGAAACCGCGCTCGACGGCGTCGGCATCCCGCTGCATCCGGGCGCCGAGCGCTTCTATCGCGAAGCGGGCTTGCTCGCGGACTGATCGCGCTGTATCGCGCCACGCATAGGGGGGTCGGGCAACCGGCCCCCGTTTGCTTTCGATCCCGCCCTTATCACCTGCCAGTGACGGAGCCCCTATGGACCCTCGCCCCCATCCCGCCACACCGGACGCCGCCGATCCCAATGCCCCCCGCCAGATGAGCAAGGCCGAGCTGAAGCGGATCGAGGAAGAATTCGACCCCGAGGCACGGTTCCGTCCGCTGCCGCCGGTCCTGTCCTGGCTTGCGGGCGGGCTGCTGTTCGCGCTGGCCTGTTATCACTACTACACTTCGGGCTTCGGGATTCCGCGGGCGACGAACCATATGGGGGTGCATCTGGCCTTCACGCTCGCGCTGATCTTTCTGTCCTTCGGGGCGTTTTCCCGGCCCTCGCCGCTGCCGGTACCGCGCCTTCTGGGCCTGCCGCTGACCGACTGGGCGCTGGGGATCGCGGGTGCCGCGGCCGCGCTTTACGTGCCGATGGTCTTCAACGATCTCGCCTTCAGGGTCGGCAACCCGCTGCCCATCGACGTCATCATGGGCACGATCCTGATCGTGGTATTGCTGGAGGCCACGCGCCGCGCGATGGGCTGGCCGCTGCCGGTCATCGCGATGCTTTTCATGGCCTATGCCTATTTCGGGCAGAGCATGCCGGGCATCCTGGTCCATCCGGGCACCGACTGGCGCGGGATCGTCAACCACCTCTACCTCACCAGCCAGGGGATCTATGGCACCGCGCTGATGGTCATCTCGACCTATGTGTTCCATTTCGTCCTCTTTGGCGTGCTGGCGACGCGGATCGGGCTGGGGCAGCTTTTCATCGACCTCGCCTCGGCGCTGGCGGGGCGGTTCGCGGGCGGGCCGGCCAAGGTGTCGGTGCTGTCCTCGGCGATGCTCGGCTCGATCTCGGGCTCGTCCATCGCGAACACGGTCACGACCGGGGCGATGACCATTCCGGCGATGATCCGCATCGGCTATCCGCGCCATTTCGCGGCGGCGGTCGAGGCCGCGGCGTCGACCGGAGGACAGATCACGCCGCCGGTGATGGGCGCGGTCGCCTTCCTGATGATCGAATATCTGGGCGTGCCGCTGACCACGATCCTGACGGCAGCGCTGGTCCCGGCCTTCATGCATTTCTTCGGCGTCCTGCTGCAGGTCCATCTGGAGGCCCGCCGCCGTGGCCTGCGCGGCCTGACCAAGGCCGAACTGCCCGATGCCTGGCGCGTCTTCCGCGAAGGATGGATGACGACGCTGCCGCTCGTGCTGCTGGTCATCATCCTTCTGTCGGGGCGCACCCCCTATGCGGCGGCCTTCTGGGGGATTTCCGCCTGTCTGCTGGTGCTGATCGTGCAGAACGGCTGGCGCCACGGCCCGGCGCAGGCGATCCCCAAAAGCGCGCGCGACATCTGGGACGGGTTCGTGATCGGCGCACGCTATTCGCTGGCCGTAACGGCGGCAGCGGCGCTGGTGGGCGTCATCATCGGGGTCGTCACGCTGACCGGCGTGGGCTTCAAGATCGCCTTCATGGTCACCTCGGTCGCCTCGGGCTGGGCCCAGAGCGTGCATGCCGCGCTGACCTTCCTGCCGTTCGAGCTCTTCAGCCTGCCGACGCTGACGCTGCTCTTCACACTGGTGATGACGGCGGTGGTCTGCATCCTGATGGGCTGCGGCATTCCCACCACGGCGAATTACCTCATCATGGTGGCGGTCGCTGCGCCGATCCTCGGGATGCTGGGGGTCGAGCCGCTGGTCGCGCATTTCTTCGTCTTTTACTACGGGGTTCTGGCGGATGTGACGCCGCCGGTCGCGCTTGCGGCCTATGCCGCGGCAGGGATCGCGAACGGCAATGCGTTCAAGGCGGGGAACACCGCGTTCCGGCTGTCGATGGGCAAGGTGCTGGTGCCCTTCGTCTTCGTCTTCTCGCCCTCGCTCCTGCTGGTGGTGGACGGGTTCACCTGGACCAGCTTTGCCCTTGCGACGGGCGGGGCGATGCTGGGCATCTGGGCCTTGTCGGCGGCCTTTGCGGACTGGCTCTTCGGGCCGCTTTACGCGCTGGAACGGGCGGTGCTGGCGCTGGCGGCGATGCTGCTGGTGGCGCCCGATCTTTACGCCACGGCTGCCGGTCTGGTGCTGATCGCGCCGATCGTGTTGCGGCAGGTGCTTGCGCCAAAGGCGCATGTGATCGACACAAGGCATTGAGCTGCGGGGGGCCAGACGGCCCCCCCTTTCAATTCACCGGTCCATTTCGACCGCCCCCCGGCAGGAGGCCCGCGATGATCCAGCACATCCCCGCCCGTATCGCCCCCCTGCGCGGCGGCGTGATCGTCGCCCTGACCATCGCCCTTGCCGCCAGCTTTCTGGCCGAGCATTACGGCGCGCCCGCGATGCTTTATGCGCTGCTGATCGGGATGGCCTTCAACTTTCTCGCCGCGCAACCCGCCATGGCGCCGGGCATCGCCTTCAGTTCCGGCACGCTGCTGCGGGTCGGGGTCGCCCTGCTGGGGCTGCGCCTGACCTTCGAGGATGTCTCGACCCTGGGGGCGCTGCCGGTCCTGGGGGTGGTGGCGCTGCTGGTCACGACGATCCTTGGCGGCGCGGCGCTGGCGCGCGCCATGGGATATCCCACGGCCTTCGGACTGCTGAGCGCGGGCGCCGTCGCGATCTGCGGCGCCTCGGCCGCGCTGGCCATCGCCGCCGTCCTCGCCCGCCGCGTCCGGGAAGAGGATGTGCTGCTGACCGTGGTCGCCGTCACGAGTTTTTCGACCGTCGCGATGGTCGCCTATCCCGTGATCTTCAGCACGCTGGGACTGAGCGAGGTCCAGAGCGGCTATCTGATCGGCGCGACCATCCATGACGTCGCGCAGGTGGTCGGCGCCGGCTATTCGCTGGGCGAGAGCGCGGGCGACATCGCGACCTTCACCAAGCTTTTGCGCGTCGCCATGCTGCCGCTGGTGCTGGTCGCCATCGCGCTCTGGCAGCGCGGATCGCCGGGCGAAGAAGGGGGCCAGCGGGCGGGGTTGCCGTGGTTCGTCGGCGCGTTCCTTGTGCTGATGATCCTGCGCAACCTGCTGCCGATCCCCGAACCCGTCCTGACGGCGGCAAGCGACGGGGCGCGGTTCCTTCTGTTGGTGGCGATCGCGGCCCTTGGCACCAGGACGTCGCTGGGCGGGATGCTGTCCGCCGGATCGCGCCGCTTTGCCGTGATCGCCGCCCAGAGCGGCGCGCTTCTCTTCATGGCGCTGGGGCTGGTGGCGCTCGGCATCGTCTGAGTTTTTCCGGAATTTCGCGGATCAGCGCCTTTCGGCGGACGGATATGCATGACCACACATGACGACTTCCGATCAAAATTCAGGGCCAGCGCGCGATTTTCCTTGCAAACATGATCGAATCCAATCACCTTCGTCAGTGGAGGAGATTTTCGATGAGCGACCGTCAGCGCCATCAGGCGATTCTGCGGATACTGGAGGAGAAGCCCTTCGCCTCGGTCCATGACCTGACGGCGGCGGTGGGGGTTTCGGCAGCCACGGTCCGGCGCGATATCGAAAAGCTCGACGGGGCGGGCCTTGCACAAAAGGTCCATGGGGGGATCGCGGCGCTGGAGGGCGCGGCCCGCCGCCCGGTCGCCCTGCCTTTCATCGTCAACCGCGACATCGCGGTCGAGGCCAAGCGCGCCATCGCCCGCACTGCAGGGCGGATCGTGCGCGACGGCAGCCTGATCATCATCCATGCGGGGTCGACCTGCTTTCATTTCGGCGCGCATATCGCGAACCGGAACCTGCGGGTCTTTACCAATTCGATGCCGCTTGCCGCCTATCTTTCGGAACATGGCACCTGCCAGCTGACCGTCGGCGGGGGCGACCTGCACCGCGAACCCGGCGTGCTTTATGATCCGCAGCGCGCCCCCGACAGCTTTTACGGGTCGCAGTTCTTTGTCGGCGCGCTGGGGGTCAGTTCGCGGGGCTTGCTGGAATCCCATCCGCTGCTGGTGCGCTTCATCAACGACATGGTCGGCCTCGCGAATGAGGTGGTCGTGCTGGTGGACAGCCGCAAATTCGCCGAACGCCCGCCCACGGTCGCATTGCCGCTGGGCCGGGTCAGCCGGCTTATCACCGATGACGGGCTCACGGATACCGATGCCCGGATGCTGGAGGATCAGGGCGTGGACTATATCATCGCCGACCGGGCAGAGGCCGCCGCATGACAGCACCAGCGCCCCATCCCGCCCCCACCGCCGCCGACGACGACGCGCCCATGATGCTGGAGATGCGCGGCATCTCCAAAACTTTCGGCCCGATCCGCGCGCTGCGCGACGTGTCGCTCACGCTCCGGGCCGGAGAGGTCCATGCGCTGATGGGCGAGAACGGCGCGGGCAAATCGACGCTGATGAAGATCCTGTCGGGCGCCTATACCCCCGATCCGGGGGGCGAGGTTCTGGTGGCGGGCGCGCCCCTTGCCACGGGCGACCCCAAGGCCGCCAAGGCGGCGGGCATCGCGGTGATCTATCAGGAACTGTCGCTGGCCCCGAACCTGACGGTGGCGGAAAACCTCTTTCTTGGCGCGGAAAAGTCCCGCGCGGGCATCGTCAGCCGCCGTCGCATGGCCGCCGAGACGCGCCCCATCCTCGACCGGCTGGGCGTCAATTTCGGCCCCGGCACCCCCGTCGCGTCGCTGTCGATGGGCGAACGGCAACTGGTGGAAATCGCCCGCGCGCTGGGGGCCGAGGCGCGTATCATCGTGATGGACGAACCCACCACCTCGCTTTCCAGCCGAGAGACGGAAAAACTGTTCGGGGTGATCGCCGATCTCAAGGCGCAGGGCATCGCCATCGTCTATATCAGCCACCGGATGGAGGAAATCTATCGCCTGTCGGACCGCTGTTCCGTGCTGCGTGACGGGTCCTATGTCGGCACGCTGGACCGGGACGAGCTTTCCGCCTCGCGCCTCGTGTCGATGATGGTGGGCCGCGATCTGAGCACCTTCTACAAGAAGGACCACAAGCCCGCCGGTGCCGGCGAGGTCGTGCTGCGGGTCGAGGGGATGGGCGATGGTCGCCTCGTGCGCGACTGTTCGTTCGAGCTGCGCGCGGGCGAGGTTCTGGGGATCGCGGGGCTTGTGGGCTCGGGCCGCACCGAACTCGCCCGGCTGATCTATGGCGCCGATCCGGCGGCGACGGGCCGCGTGATCCTGATGGGGCAGGACGTGACGCCCCGCACCCCGCGCGAGGCGCTGGCGGCAGGGATCGTCTACCTGACCGAGGACCGCAAGGGGCTGGGCCTTTTCCTCGACATGACCATCTCGGAAAACGTGAACCTCTGCGTGATGGAACGCGACGCCCTGCCCGGGCGGCTGATCAACTTTCGCAAGGCCGCGCAGCGGGCGAAAGAGGCCATGAAGGCGCTGGCCGTCAAGGCGCCGTCGCCCCGGCTGACGGTCGGGGCGTTGTCGGGCGGCAACCAGCAAAAGGTTCTGCTGGCGCGGCTTCTGGAACTCGACCCGAAGGTGATCCTGCTCGATGAGCCGACGCGCGGGGTCGATGTGGGCGCCAAGTCCGAGATCTATCGCCTGATCGACGGGCTCGCGCAGCGCGGCATGGCGGTCGTGATGATATCGAGCGAACTGCCCGAGATCATCGGCGTCGCCGACCGGGTGCTGGTGATGCGCGACGGCATGATCGCGGGCGAGGTCTCCCCGGCCCCCGGCCAGCCCGTCACCCAGGAGGCGATCATGACCCTTTCGACCGGCGCCGCCCCGGAGGCGCCGCAAATGACCCCCGCCGAGGAGGAGCCGAGATGACCGACCAACCCCCCCAGACGCCCCCGGCGAGCAATCCCGCGCTGCAACCCGAACCGGGGCAGCGGGCAAGAATGCGGACACTGATCCGCGCGCTTGGCATGTTGCCGGTGCTGATCCTGCTTGCCATCGCCTTCGAGATGATCAGCGGCCGGTTCCTGTCGGCGAACAACCTGTCGATCGTGATGCAGCAGGCCTCGATCAACATCGTGCTGGCGGCGGGGATGACCTATGTGATCCTGACCGGGGGCATCGACCTTTCGGTCGGCTCGATCCTGGCGGCCTCGGCAATGGCGGCGCTGATCGTGTCGCTCTCGCCCGAATGGGGGGTGATGGCGATCCCGGCGGGGCTGGCGATGGGGCTCCTGTTCGGGGTCGTGAACGGCTGCCTGATCGCCTTTGTGCGATTGCCGCCCTTCATCGTCACGCTCGGCTCGCTGACCGCGGTGCGGGGGATCGCGCGGCTGATGGGCAATGACACGACCGTCTTCAACGCCAGCCTGCCTTTTGCGGCGATGGGCAATGCGACGCTCTTTGGGGTGCCATGGCTTGCGATCATTGCGCTCGCGGTGATCGTCGCTTCCTGGTTCGTGCTGCGCCGCACCGTCCTTGGTACCTGGATCTACGCTGTCGGCGGCAATCAGGAGGCCGCGCGCCTGACCGGCATCAAGGTCTGGCTGGTGCTGCTGTTCGTCTATGGCGTCTCGGGGCTTCTGGCCGGGCTGGGGGGCGTCATGTCGGCCTCGCGGCTTTATGCGGCGAACGGGCTGCAGCTGGGCCAGGCCTATGAGCTTGACGCGATCGCCGCCGTGATCCTTGGCGGCACCAGCTTTGTCGGCGGTGTCGGCTCGATCTGGGGCACGCTGATCGGTGCGCTGATCATCGCGGTCCTGTCGAACGGGCTGATCCTCAGCGGGGTGTCCGACATCTGGCAATTCATCATCAAGGGGCTGGTGATCATCGTCGCCGTCTCGCTTGACCGGCTGCGCCTTCAGGGGGGCGCCCGGACCTGAACCGACCCTTTCCACCATCGCATCATCGGGAGGATACCATGCGATCGACTTCAAGACTTATGACGACAGCCGCCGCCGTGATGGTTCTGGCGGGCAGCGCCAGCGCCCAGGAACTGCAACGGATCGGCATCTCGGTCGGCCTTCTGGGCAACCCGTTCTTCGTCGCGACCATCGCGGGGATCGAGGACCGCGCCCGCGAGATCAACCCGAACGTGGAGGTCACTTCGGTCTCTGCCGATTATGACCTGAACCGCCAGTCGTCGCAGATCGACAGCTTCATCGCGGCCGGCATGGACATCATCATGCTGAACGCCGTCGATGCCGAGGCAATCGCCCCCGCCGTGGCCCGTGCCAAGGCAGCGGGCGTCGTCGTCGCAGCCTTTGACGTGTCGGCCCCCGGCGCCGATGTCACCGTGATGACCGACAACGTCGATGCCGGCCGCAAGGCCTGCCAGTACATCGTCGATCATCTGGGCGGCACGGGCGATGTGGTCATCATCAACGGCCCGCAATCCTCGTCGATCCGCGACCGCGTGAACGGCTGCCAGGAGGTGTTTTCCGCGAACGAGGGCATCAATGTCCTCTCGGCCGACCAGAACGGCCAGGGGTCGCGCGATGGCGGGCTGAACGTGATGCAGGGCCTTCTGACCCGTTACGACAACATCGACGCGGTGTTTGCGATCAACGACCCGACCGCGATCGGCGCGCAGCTTGCGGCGCGTCAGCTCGGCCGGTCGGAATTCATCATCACCGGCGTCGACGGCGCCCCGGATATCGAAGAGGCGCTGCGCGATCCGAACGCGCTCATCAAGGCGTCGGCCTCGCAGGACCCCTATGTGATGGCGGGTCAGGCGCTGGAAATGGCCTATGAGTTCTTCCAGGGCAACACCCCCGAGGAAGACACCGTGCTGCTGGAACCGCAGCTGATCACGGCCGAGAACCTCGATACCTATCAGGGCTGGACGGCCGTGCGCTGATCCCCCGGCCCGGCCCCCACATCGGGGGGCCGGGCGCAACCCGTTTGACCGCAACCCTGCAAAGCCGAGACGCGCCGCATGTCCGCCCCATCGCTCAGCCACCTGAAAGAGGCCGTGCTGCAGGCCAATCTCGCCACCGTTCAGCACGGGCTGGTGATCGCCACCTTCGGCAATGCAAGCGGCATCGACCGCGATCAGGGCCGCGTCGTGATCAAACCGAGCGGCGTGCCCTATGACGGCATGACGGCCGATGCGATGGTGGTGACGGATCTTGAGGGTCAGGTCCTCGACAACCGGCTGCGGCCCTCGTCCGACCTTGGCACGCATCTGGCGCTTTACCGCGCCTTTCCGGGCATCGGCGCGGTGATCCACACCCATTCCACCTTTGCCACGATCATGGCGCAGGCGATGGCGCCGATCCCCTGCCTCGGCACGACCCATGCCGATTATTTCCGCGGCGAGATCCCCGTGACCCGCCCCCTGACGCCCGAAGAGATCGCGGGCGATTATGTCGCGGCCACCGGTGCGGTGATTATCGAGACCTTTGCCGATCGTGACCCGCTCGAGGTGCCGGCCGTTCTGGTCGCGGGCCACGGACCCTTTGTCTGGGGCCGCACCCCCGATCAGGCGGCGCTGAACGCGCTGATCCTCGAAGAGGTCGCGCGGATGGCCTGGCACGCGCTGATGCTGCGCCCCGATCTGCCGCCGATCCCCGCGCCGCTTCTTGACCGGCATTTCCTGCGCAAGCACGGCGCCGACGCGACCTATGGGCAGCCGGCATGACCGGGACGGCACCACAACTGGTCGCGGGGGCGGATTTCGGCACGCTCAGCGTGCGGGTGACGATCATGGACAGCGCGACAGGCGAGGTTCTGGCGACCGCCACCGCGCCCTATCCGCTCAAACGCAGCGCGGCGGACCCGTTGCTGGGCCAGCAGGCCCATGCGGACCATATGGAGGCCCTCACTCTTGCCATGCAAGAGGCGATCGCCACCGCCGGGATCGACGGGCAGGCCATCGCGGCCTTTGCCGCCGACACGACCGGGTCGAGCGTGGTGATGCTCGATGCCGGGATGCAGCCGCTCGACGACTATTACCTCTGGTGCGATCACCGCGCCCATGCCGAGGCCGCCGAGATCACTGCCGCCGCCCGCGACCGGGGGCTGGAGGCGCTGGACTGGTGCGGCGGCACCTATAGCCATGAATGGGGCTATGCAAAGCTGCTGCATTTCCTGCGTCACAACCCGGGCGCCCGCGACCGGCTCGGCACGGCGATGGAACATTGCGACATGGTGGTCGCGACGCTCTGCGGGATCACCGATCCGGGCGACCTGCCCCGCAGCATCTGCGCCATGGGCCACAAATGGATGTGGTCGCCCCGCTGGGGCGGGCTGCCGCCGCAGGATTTCCTGAGCTCGGTCGACCCGCTGCTGGGCGGCATCAATGCGCGGCTCGGCGGGCGCTTCGGCACCTCGGATCAGGTGGCGGGGCGGATCTCTCCGGAATGGGCGGCGCGGCTGGGGCTGCGGGCGGGCATCCCGATGCCCTTTGGCGGGTTCGACGCGCATTGGGACGCCGTGGGCGCCGGCATCCGCCCCGGCGAGGTCGTTAACGTCGTCGGCACGTCGACCTGCATCATCGCGGCGGCGGCCCCCGACACGGCCCCGGTTGCGGGCATCTGCGGCGCGGTCCCCGGCAGCGTCCTGCCCGGCGCGATGGGCGTCGAGGCAGGCCAGTCCGCGACCGGCGACATATTCGAGGCCATCGCCCGCCGCGCCGGCAGCGATGTCGCCATGCTTGCCGCACAGATCGGCGATATAGGGCCGGGGGGCACCGGGCTTTTGCGGCTGGTCTGGGACAATGGCGATCGGACCGTCCTTGTGCGGCCCGATCTGGGCGGGGTGACGCTCGGCTGGGACCTCGCGCATACGGCCGCCGACGAACTGCATGCCGCGATCGAGGGCATGGCGATGCATGTGCGCCTGATCCTGGGCCGGATGGGCGGCGGCGCGCCCTTTGCCCGCATCATAAACGCCGGCGGCATCCCGCAGAAGAACCCCGTGCTGAACCGGGTCTATGCCGATGTGCTGGGCGTGCCGGTGCACGTCCCCGACCGTTCGCCCGTGGGCGTGGGGGCCTGCATCTTTGCTGCCGTCGCCGCAGGGCATTTTGCCGATGTCGCCGCCGCGCAGGCCCGCCTTTGCCCGCCGACCCGCGTCTATAATCCCGACCCCGCCGCGCGCCCCGCCTATGACGACCTTTTCGCCCTGTTCGAGGGCCTCTATCACGGCTTCGGCTCAGGTCGCTCGCTTGATCTTGGCGCGGTTCTGCCCCGGTTGCGGCAGTTCCGGCTAGGCCACTGAAACCGCAAAGGAACCCCGATGAAACGATCCGAGATCAACGCCGCCATCCGCCGGGCCGAGGCGATGCTGGACCAACATCACTGGCGCCTGCCCGATTGGGCCGCCTGGGCGCCCGAGGATCACAAGGCCGAGCCAGAGCTTGCGGCCTGGCTGCGCGACCGGCAACTGGGCTGGGATGTCACCGATTTCGGGCTGGGGAACTTCGGGGAAAAGGGCCTTGTTCTGTTCTGCGTGCGGAACGGGCGTCAGGGCGATCCGGCCACCCTGCCCTATGCCGAAAAGCTTTTGTTCGTGGCCGAGGGGCAGGTCACGCCCTTCCACGCCCACAAGGTCAAGGTCGAGGACATCATCGTCCGGGGCGGCGGCAACCTGATGGTTTCCTTCACGCCGCAGGGCAGTTTCGACACCGGACCTGTGCTGGTCGACGGGCGCCCGGTCGCCGACCCGTTCGGCCTGCCCGTCCGCCTGACGCCGGGGCAAAGCATCACCATCCCCCGCGGGATGCAGCACAGTTTCTGGGGCGAGCCGGGCGCGGGCGATGTCTTTGTCGCCGAGGTCAGCCAGTGCAACGACGACCTGACCGACAACTATTTCCTCGACCAGATCGGCCGCTTTGCCGCGATCGAGGAAGACGAGCCGCCACACCGCCTGCTCTGGAACGAGGGTTGAAGGCAACCCGCCGCGCCCCTAGGCTCGGTCCGTGACCGGGTGCCGGGGGATGGTCGGGGGTGCAGGATGAGCGGCGATGTGACGGGCTTCCCAAGGGCGCTTTTGCGGGCCGAAGGGGCCATCACCCTTGCGGTGGCGACGGCCCTCTATGCGGTGCTTGAAACCGGCGCCGTCTCTGGCTGGTGGGTCTTTGCCGTGCTGATCCTCGCGCCGGATCTCTCGATGCTTGGCTATCTGGGCGGGCCGCGGACCGGTGCGGTTGTCTACAACCTGGCGCATTCGCACGCATTGCCACTGGCATTGATCGGGCTTGGGGTGATCGGCCCGGTCCCGGCGGCGCTTGGCCTCGGCCTGATCTGGGCGGCGCATATCGGGATTGACCGGGCGCTCGGCTATGGCCTGAAATACCCTGACGGCTTTGGACATACGCATCTGGGCCGCATCGGGAAGGATGCGCGGGACTAAGGCGGCGCGCCCGACGCACGGCCTTCGCAGGGAACCGCCGCCCCGGTCGCCGGGTTCTGATCGGGCAAACATCCCGCGACGAAAGCTGCCCATGGCCCCCCGCGCGAACTGGAAAGGTACATTGAGGATCGGAGAGGTCGCCTGTTCGGTCGGGCTTTATACCGCCGTCTCGACCTCGGACCGGATCGCCTTTCACACCGTCAACCGCGCCACCGGCCACAGGGTCCGGCGCGAATTCGTCGATGCCGATACCGGCAAGCCCGTGCCGCGCGACGACCAGGTCAAGGGCTATGAGACCGATGGCGACTGCATCCTGCTTGACCCCGAAGAGATCGCGGCCGCCGTTCCGGACAGTGACAAGATGCTCTCGGTCGAGGCGTTTCTTCCCTGCGGGGAAATCGACAGCGTCTATTTCGACAAGCCCTATTACCTTGCACCAGTGGGCAAATCCGACCACAAAGCCTTTGCCCTGATCCGCGAGGGAATGCGCGCCACTAATGTCGCCGCCATCGCGCGCACGGTGCTTTTCCGGCGGATGCGGACCGTGCTGATCCGGGCGCATGAAACCGGGTTGATCGCGACGCTGCTGAACTTCGACTATGAGGTCCGGTCGGCCGATGCCGCCTTCCGCGATATTCCCGAGACGAAGATCAAGGGGGAAATGCTGGACCTCGCGCGCCACATCATCGAAACCAAGACCGGCAGCTTTGAGCCGGAATCGTTCGAGGACCGGTATGAGGCCGCGCTGGCCGAACTGGTCCGCGCCAAGGCCGAAGGGCGCAAGCCCGCCCGCCGCCCCGCCGCCCCGCGCGAAAAGGTGGTGGACCTGATGGAGGCGCTGCGCGCAAGCGCGGGGGCCGCCGAAAAGAAGCCGCCCGCAAAGAAGTCTGCAAAGTCGGGCGGCAAGACCGCGCCGAAGGGCAAGACGGCTGGGTCCGGCACCCGGCGCAAGGCGGGCTAGGCGATGGCGCTGGACAGCTATCGCGCCAAACGGAACTTCAAGGCGACCCCGGAACCCAAGGGCCGCAAGTCCCGCAAGCGCGGGGACCGTTTCGTCATCCAGAAACACGCCGCGCGGCGGCTGCATTACGACCTGCGGCTGGAACTGGACGGCGTCTTCAAAAGCTGGGCCGTGACGCGGGGCCCGAGCCTTGTCGCGGGTGAAAAGCGTCTCGCCGTGCATGTAGAGGATCACCCGCTCGACTATGGCGACTTCGAGGGCGAAATCCCCAAGGGCGAATATGGCGCGGGCAAGGTGATCGTCTGGGATCGGGGCAGTTGGTCACCCCTGGGCGATGCTGCCCGGGGCTACGCCAAGGGGCATCTGGAATTCGAGCTTGCGGGCGAAAAGCTTTCGGGGCGCTGGCATCTCGTGCGGATGCAGGGCAAGACGGGCGAGACGCGGGAAAACTGGCTGCTGATCAAGGCCGAGGATGAGGCCGCGCGGCCCGCAGACGCGCCCGACATCCTGACCGAGGCGCCACAATCGGTTCTGTCGGGGCGCGGGATCGACGACCCGCCGGGCGCGACGACCAGGGCCGAACCTGAAGCGGAGGCCGAAACGTCAGCCGGTGACGAAAGCGCCGCCGCACCCGCCCCGCCCAAGGGCAGTCGCAAGGAGCGGATGCCCGATTTCGTCGCCCCCATGCTCGCGACGCTTGTGCCCTCGGCGCCCAAGGGGGACCGCTGGCTGCATGAGATCAAGTTCGACGGCTATCGCCTTCAGGCGCGGGTGACGGACGGGCGCGCGACGCTTCTGACCCGCAGCGGGCTTGACTGGACGGACCGTTTCGGCCCGGCGCTGATCGCCGATCTTGCGGCCCTGCCTGCCGGCGCGGCGATCCTTGATGGCGAAGTGGTGGTGGAAACCGGCGCGGGGGCGTCGGACTTTTCCGCATTGCAGGCGGATCTGAGCGAGGGGCGCCACGACCGTTTCGTGTTCTATGCCTTCGACATCCTGCATCTGGACGGAAAAAGCCTGCGCGCCGTCCCGCTGGAGGACCGGAAGGCGGTCCTGGAATCCCTGCTGGCCGAGACGGGGAAAACCCTGCGCTACAGCAGCCATTTCGAGGAAAGCGGGGCGATGGTTCTGCGCCATGCCTGTCGGCTGAGCCTTGAGGGGATCGTGTCCAAGCTGCGCGACAGCCCCTATCGCAGCGGGCGCGGCAAGGCCTGGGTCAAGTCGAAATGCTCGGCCCGGCAGGAATTCGTGATCGGGGGCTATGTGCCCTCGACCACGTCCGACCAGGCGATTGGCTCGCTTGTGCTTGGCCTGAACGAAAAGGCCGGCTTGCACCCGGTGGGCCGCGTCGGCACCGGCTTCAGCGCCAGCGTCGCGACGGACCTCTATCGCCGGCTGGAAGATATCCGGACCGACGAAAGCCCCTTTTCGCCCGCCCTGACCACGGCGCAGGCGCGGCAGGTCCGCTATGTCCGCCCCGATCTGGTGGCCGAGGTCGAGTTTCGCGCCTGGACCGCCGATGGCCACCTGCGCCACGCCGCGTTCCGTGGACTGCGAGAGGACAAGCCCGCTGCCGAGGTGGTCCGCGAAAGCACACCCGCCACGAAACGCGGCACGCCCCGCCCCCCTTCCGCGAAAGGCGGCATATCCCGGCCCCCCGCCGCGGGACGCGGCATACCCCGGCCCAATGTCACGCTGACCCATCCCGACCGGGTCTACTGGCCGGACGCCGGCGTGACCAAAGAGGGGCTGGCCGACTACTATGCGCAGGTCTGGCGGCGGATGGGACCGCTGGTCGTGAACCGTCCGCTCGCGCTTCTGCGCTGCCCATCGGGGATCACGGGGCAGCGGTTCTTTCAGAAACACGCCTGGAAGGGGATGAACCGGAACATCGCCACGCTCAGCGACCCCAAAAGCCCGGGCGACAGCCTGATCAGCATCAGCGACCTGGACGGGCTCATCGGGCTGGTTCAGGCGGCGGCGCTGGAAATCCACCCCTGGGGGTCGAGCGCCGAGGACTGGGAGCGCCCGGACATGATCGTCATGGATCTCGACCCCGGCGACGGCGTGGGCTGGGGCGCGGTCGTCGAGGGCGCGGCAGAGGTGCGTCAGCGGCTGGCCGATGCGGGGCTGGAAAGCTTCGTCAAGATTTCGGGTGGCAAGGGGGTGCATGTGACGGCCCCTCTCAAACCCCATGCCACATGGCCGGAGGTCAAGGCCTTCTGCAAGGGGATCGCGGATGCGATGGCGCGCGACACGCCCGACCGCTATGTCTCGACCATCGCCAAGGCCCGGCGCAAGGGCAAGATCCTGATCGATTATCTGCGCAACCAGCGCGGTGCCACCGCGGTCGCCGCCTATTCGTCGCGCGCGCGGCCCGGTGCGCCGGTCTCTGTCCCCGTGGGCTGGGACGAACTGCCGGAACTGACGCCCGATCATTTTTCCGTCGCGACCCTGCCCGCGCGTCTTGACGCCCTGAGCCACGACCCGTGGGAGGGGTTCTTCAAATCCGCAAAGCCCCTTCGCAGCCAGAAAAAGGGGCGCAAGGGCTAGCGTCAGGCCGTGGCTCAGCCTGCCGTTGGAACGCCACGGCGCGCCTTGTTCATCCAGCGGGCCAAGCGCAGCTTCCGACACCGCAAGCGGCAGACGCGGGATGAACGACCGCTGGCGGCCGAACATCCCGCCGACACAGGCAGATCGGGTTCACTTGCCCTTCTTTTCCGCCTGAAGGCTGCGTTTCAGCGCATCCATGATGTTGACGACATTGTCCGGCTGTTCCGCCGGTTTCGCCTTGGACCGGGCAGGCCGCTTGCGACCCTTCTTCTTGGCGGCGATGATCTCCAGCAGACGTTCCTGCACCGGATCGCTTGCCATTTCGGGCGCCCATGGCGTCTTGCGTTCCTCGATCAGCCGCTTGACGAGCTTCATCAACGCGGGCTGCGGCTTGTCGGGGGCAAGGTCGCCGAAATAATCGTCCTTGTCCCGCACCTCATCGCCGTAATGGAGGGTCCAGACAACGATGCCATTTCCACGCGGCTTGAGCATCACGGCCCGTTCCCGACGATAGAGCACAAGCCGCGCGATCCCCACCGTGCCGGTCGCGGCCATCGCCTCCCGGATGACCGAGAACGCCTCCTGCCCAACCTTGTCGGCGGGGGCGAGGTAATGGGGCTTGTCATACCAGATCCAGCCGATGCTGTCGGCGGGCACGAACATGTCGATGTCGATGGTGCGCGTGCTCTCCAGCGCGACGTCGTCCAGGTCGTCATCCTCCAGCAGGACGAAATCGTCCTCGCCACGAGGATACCCCTTGACCTGATCGTCATCCTTGACCGGCTTGCCGCTGACGCTGTCCACATAGCGGCTGACGACGCGGTTGCCGGTCTTTGCGTTAAGCGTGCGGAACCGGACCTTTTCGGCCTCGCTGGTCGCGGGCGACATCGTCACCGCGCAGGTCACGAGCGAGAGCTTGAGATAACCTTTCCAGAAGCTGCGCGGCGCCATGGGATCACCCCCTCCGAATAGCCGAAGGGCCGTTCATCCGGGGCCCCTCATCCTGCGGGACAAGCCCTCGCCGGTGGCGCCGGTTCCATGCAGGCGCGCCGAAAAGGAACCGGCGCTCAGGCGGCCACGCCGAGATGGCCGGTGTCTTCGTCACATGCGGCAATCGAGCACGTCGTCAGCGCCCCACCGCATAAGCCTGCATCAGGCGCGGCCTCGATCTGCGCCTCGGCCTAGGTTCGTGCGCAGCGAAATGCCCAGATCGCCCCGCAGCGCATGCCCGAGCCGCGGCGCCGGACTTGGCGATTCCGCTATGGTGACGGCCCGACTTCCGGCGCAGCCGCCGTCGGATTACCAGCGCTTGCGCGGTCGGCGCGGACGCTTCGGGCCGGCCTTGTCGGTTGCGGCGATCCAGCGATGGCGAACGGCGCCCGACCTGTTTACAAGGGCGAAGGTCCCAGCGTCGCCCGGGTCGCTCCGGGTGGTGTGACGCTGGCCGACGACACTGTCCCCGCGCGGTCCAGCCGCTGGACCTGCCGATACCTGCCGGAGATGCGATGACCTGCCGATGCCCCGATCTTGACGCCTTGCCCGAAAGCCCGAACCGTGACTGGGCGCGACGCGCGATCGCGCTTTTGCAAGGGGATGGCCGCCGGTCTGCGGACACGCATCTGGTCAATCCCGTGTTCCGCGGGCTGCGTGAGATCAAGGTCTACCTCAAGGACGAAAGCACACATCCGACGGCGAGTCTCAAGCACCGGCTGGCGCGGTCCCTGTTTCTCTATGGCATCTGTAACGGGCGGATCCGTCAGGGCACGACGTTGGTTGAGGCTTCTTCAGGCTCGACCGCAGTATCCGAGGCCTATTTCGCCAACCTCCTGGACCTTCCTTTCATCGCGGTGATGCCCCGGTCGACAAGCCCCGCAAAGATCGCGGCGATCGAAAGGTTCGGAGGCCGGTGCCATTTCGTCGACCGGGCGGACGAAGTCTATGCAACGGCTGAGCGGATCGCGCGCGATGCGGATGGATGCTATCTGGATCAGTTCACCAATGCCGAACGTGCAACCGACTGGCGCGGCAACAACAATATCGCCGAGAGCATCTTTGGCCAGATGGAGGGAGAGCCTGCGCCCGTCCCCGAATGGGTGGTCATGAGCGCGGGAACCGGCGGCACAAGCGCCACGATCGGCCGCTATATCCGTTATCGCAACCTTGCCACCCGGCTTTGCGTCGTCGACGTGGAAAATTCGGCCTTCTACGATGCCTGGCACCGGAACGACCCCGGCGTCACCGCCTCGGGCAGCCGCATAGAGGGCATTGGCCGGCCGCGGGTGGAACCCTCTTTCATTCCGGGGGTCATCGATCACATGATCCGCGTTCCCGATGCGGCCTCGATTGCAGCGGCGCATGTGCTCTCTGAAAGGCTGTTTCGGCGGGTCGGCGGGTCGACAGGCACGAATTTCTTTGGGCTTCTCTGGATCGCGGCCTCGATGCTCCGAGAGGGGCGTGGCGGTTCCCTTGTCACGCTGATCTGCGATTCCGGCGATCGCTACGCCCATACGTATTACGATACAGGCTGGCTGCGCGCGAACGGGCTGGACATTGACCCGTGGCGCGACATGATCGAGACCTTTCTCGATACGGGGCACTGGGCCGGCGCGCCTTTGTGATCGGCGCATCTGACGCCCGGCGGATATCGGCTTGCGAAAGCCCCCTCCGCCGGCGTCTTGCGGAGGGGGTGACACATTCGGGCTCATGGGGCCGGGACAGGCGTGTCTTTGCCGGGATCTCCGGTTTGACCTAGCCCCGGATCACCGCGATGACGGCGGCGCTGAGTTCCTGCAGGGCCGCATTGCGGGTGGCAAAGTCCACGTCTGCATCCGAAAGGAAGATTGTCGCGACCCAGGGAGCGCCGTCGGCCGGTGTGATGAGCGCCACAATGCTCCGAGTCTGGTCGCCGCCGCCGGACTTGTCGTGAATGATCCAGTCCCCCGGCGCATCCCGGCGCAAGAATGCGCCCGTCACGCCGCCCCGGGCCATCCAGTCCGCCAGCTGCTCGCGGGACGCCGGGGTCAGCACATCGCCCAGCAGCAGGTTGCGCAGCGTGTCCGCCATGGCGGCAGGGGTCGAGGTATCGCGTTCATCGCCGGGCGCAAAGGTATTCAGCTCCGGCTCGCGCCGGTCCAGACGGCTGACCGGATCGCCGCTGTCGCGCAGGAACTGCGTAACGGCTTGCGGTCCTCCCAGACGGTCGATCAGCAGATTAGCGGCGGTGTTGTCGCTCATGTCGATGGCGGCAAGGCACAGATCGGCGATGGTCATGCTGTCACCGACGCGTGTTTCCGTCACCGGCGCATAGGACAGGATGTCTGCATCCGTGACGGGCAACGCTTCGCTCAGGGAAAGCGCGCCTTCGTCGACCCGCGCGAGCACAGCCCCACAGAGCGGGACCTTTGCGGTGCTGGTCATCAGAAAGCGTTCATCGGCGCGATGGGCCCATGACTCTCCCGTTCCGCTATTCGTCAGGACAAGGCCGACGCGCGCGTCGAACCGGTCCTCGATTTCCGCGACCGTGGCCGCCAGATGTTGCAAGGGCGTCTCGGCCAGGGCGTGGCTGGCCAGCGACAAGCCAAGGGCGAGCCCTGCCGCAGCGCGCGACAGGGCGGAGGTGGTGAATGGCATGGGATCTTCCTTGTTCTGGGGGCGCCGCGTCGGCTTCGGTTGAGGGCAGGACATCCGGCGATGTCATGGCGATGGTGTATTCCGCCTTGCTGTGCTGCCTCAAACGATAAATCTTATGGGCTGCCAATAGCTGAGGTAATACCGTGGATCGCCCCGACCTTCCCCTGAACGCCCTGCGGGTTTTTGAAGTCGCCATGCGGCAGGGTAGCTTTACCAAGGCCGCGACCGAACTGCGCGTCACCCAGGCGGCCGTCAGCCATCAGATCGCGCGCTTGGAGGACCTGCTGGGCACCGCGCTTTTCCTGCGCACCTCCCAAGGGCTTGTCCCGACGGATGAAGGCCGCCTGCTGTTCCCGGTTCTTGAACATGGCTTCGACGCGATGGCACACGTGCTTGACAGGCTGGGTGGGCGCCGCGACGTGGAGGTGCTCAAGGTGGGGGTCAACACGACCTTTGCCCTTGGCTGGCTGGTCCCCCGACTGGCTTCCTTTCGCGCGGCCCATCCGGAGATCGACCTGAGGATATCCAGCAACAACAACCGGGTGGAAATACTGCGAGAGGGGCTCGACATGGCCATCCGTTTCGGAACCGGCGGCTGGACCGGTCATGACACGATCCCCTTGATGGAGGCCCCCCTGTCTCCGCTCTGCGCACCTGAAATGGCATCTCGGCTGGAAAGCCCCGCCGATCTTGGACGGACGGTCCTTCTGCGCAGCTATCGCAGTGCCGAATGGCCCGGCTGGTTTGCCGTGACGGGTACGCCCTGTCCGCCCGTCGCGGGGCCGGTGTTCGACAGCTCGGTCGCCCTTGCGGAACTGGCCGCATCCGGTGCTGGCGCAGCCCTGTTGCCGGTCGCCATGTTCGAGGGCCACATCAGGCAGGGGCGCCTGACACAGCCGTTCGATGCCACAGTATCGGCCGGAAAATACTATCTCGGATGGCCGTCCGACCGTCCGGCCAAGGGTGCCATGACCACCTTTGCACAGTGGCTTTCGGAGCAACTGCCCGATTTGGCCTGAAGGACAGTTGATTGACCAGTCCGGGATCGCAGGGCGTCAATCCTGCTGTTCCTGACCCTTCCAGTTCACGCCCGGAGTTTCGCGCAAGCGCTCGGTCAGGAAATCCACCAAGGCGCGGACCTTGGGCGCGGCGCGACGTCCCTCGATATGGACGAGATGGACCGGAAGGGGTTCAGGCTCGTAGTCTTCAAGCACAAGCTGCAACCTGCCGGCCTCCAGATCGGGGCCGATCTGGTAGGACAGTGCCTGACAGATGCCCCAGCCGCGCCGCGCGACCTCAATTCCTGCGGCCACGCTGCTGACGCTGAGCCGCGGGCTGACCCTGACCGCATGCTCGCCACCCGACCCAAAGCGCCAGTGCTGGCCGGCCGTGCGGGGGCCGACCGAGACGACCGTGTGAGAGGCCAGTTCAGCCGGCACCTGCGGGCGCCCCCGGACGGCGAAATAACCCGGGGCGCCACAGAGAACACGGCGGACCTGCCCGACCCGGATGGCGGCAAGTCCCGATGACGGCAGCCGCCCGATGCGCAAGGCGAGATCGTAACCTTCCTCGACAATGTTCACGATCCGGTCGATCATCAGGACATCCGCGCTCACACCCGGAAAGCGATCAAGGAACTCCGTCAGAAGTGGAGCGACATAGATCCGCCCGAATTCCTGCGGACAGGTGATGCGAAGCTGCCCGACGGGGATCTGCGCCGCGCCGGAGGCTGCGGCGTCAGCCGCCGCAAGGCCGGCCAGAACCTCGCGGACATCCTGAAGATAGGACCACCCCACATCCGTCAGCCTTACCTGCCGCGTGGTGCGCGTGAACAACCGGGCGCCAAGCTCGGCTTCAAGTGCGAGAACGCCACGCGTGGCGGATGGTGTGCTCAGTCCCAAAGCGCGCGCACCCGCCGTGAAGCTCTCGGTCTCGGCGACGGCGACGAACACTCTCAGGCTTTGCAGACGATCCATGGACTGCCGATTGTTTTGGAAAATGCAACACTGCCTTTCAAAGGCAGCTTATTATTTCGAGCCTAGCACGTGACTATCATCGAGGTCCATGAATATCCCGCTGCCACAGCGGTCCACCCGAACCTGAAAGGAACCTCGTCATGGCCAATGCGAATGCCCGCAACGGGATGCCCGTAAAGCTGTACCGCCACCCCAAATCCGGTCATTGCCACCGGGTCGAATTGATGCTCGCGCTGCTGGATATCCCCTATGAGACCGTTGATCTGGATATGGAAAACGGCGCGCACAAGGCGCCCGACTACCTCCGTATCAGCCCCCTTGGGCAGGTTCCGGCCATCGAGGATAACGGCGTGGCCCTGTCGGATTCAAACGCCATCCTCATCTATCTGGTCGAACGCTATGGCGATGCTGCGACCTGGTGGGGCGCCGACCCGGTGGAAAAGGCGCAGGTCCAGCGCTGGCTTTCCATCGCTGCCGGAGAGATCGCTTACGGCCCCTGCGCCGCAAGGTTGGTCACGCTGTTTGGCGCGGATCTGGACCATGCGAGGGCAATAGCCAAGGCACATAGCCTTCTGGCCGTAATGGAGACACATCTGGCCAAGCATGACTGGCTTGCGCTGGCGCGACCGACGCTCGCCGATATTGCGGGCTACAGCTATATCGCCCATGCGCCCGAAGGCGGCGTCAGCCTGTCACCCTATCCCGCGGTTCAAGGCTGGCTTGGCCGTATCGAGGCGCTGCCGCGTTTCGTGGGAATGGCGCGTTCGCCGGCACTGGCCTGAGAACAAGCCCGCAGAGCAAAGGTTACCCGATGACATCCGAACATTCCCCCTTCCATCCCGGGGAACTCGAGGCACAGCGCCGGGCCGGTGCGGGCGACGTCGCCTCCTGGGCCGGAGGCTTTATCCGCGATCATATGCCGGATCAGCACCGCGCCTTCTTTGCGTCGCTGCCGTTTCTGGTGATCGCGGGTGGCGACGGTGACGGGTGGCCATGGGTGACGATCGTCGAGGGCCCCGCGGGATTTGTCAGCACGCCGGACAAGCGCAGGCTTTCGGTCGCGGCGCGCCTGCCCCCGCAGGACCCGCTGTCCGCAACCCTTGTCCCCGGCGCAAAAATCGGGGCGCTGGGGATCGAGCTCGCGACCAGGCGGCGCAACCGGCTGAATGGCCTGATCCGCGCGGATGATGCGGGCTTTGCGATCGAGGTGCGGCAAAGCTTTGGGAACTGCCCGCAATACATACATGAACGCGTCTGGCACCGGGCCGAGCCCGCCACCGAGGCCAGTGCGCGCCTTTCACGCCGGCTCGACCCGGGCCAGCAAGCGCGCATCACGGCGGCCGATACCTTCTTCATCGGCTCGGGCTACAGCGCGGGCGGGGACCGGCCCTCAGACGGTTATGATGCCTCGCATCGGGGGGGCGCGCCCGGGTTCGTCCGCGTCATGGGCGGGGGGACGGTGCTCCGCATTCCCGACTACGCGGGCAACAACTATTTCAACACGATCGGCAACCTTGTCAGTGACCCCCGTGTCGGCCTGCTTTTCGTCGATTTTGCGACTGGCGGTCTTTTGCATGTCGCGGGGCGCGCCAGGATCGACTGGGCCCCGCGCGACAGTCATGATCCGAATGCGCGGCGGATGATCGAGGTGGCGGTGGAAAAGGTGATTGACCGTCCCGGCGCACTGACGCTCCGCTGGCGTGATGAGGGCGATATGCTTCAGCAATTGCGCGTCATCGGAAAGGAGACCGAGAGCGATCGGATCACGTCTTTTCACCTGGCCGCGGCGGATGGCACAGCGCTGCCGCCTTTCGCGGCGGGCCAGCATCTGCCCGTCGAACTGGACGTGCCGGGCCAGCCCCAACGCGTCGGGCGGAGCTATTCGTTGTCAGGTTCGCCGCTGGGCGGGACGTACCGGATCAGCGTCAAGCGCGAAGATCACGGCATCGCCTCGACCTTTCTTCATTCCGCGACCGGGATCGGGGATACGATTACCGCGCGCCAGCCCGCAGGCGACTTCACCCTTCCCGGTGGCGATGGCGCGCTGGTCCTTGTCAGCGCGGGCGTCGGGGTAACCCCGATGCTCTCGATGCTGCAGGCCGTCGTGGCCAGCCCGTCAAGCCGGCCGGTCTGGTTCGTTCATGGCGCGCGCGACAGGCAGAGCCACGCCTTCCGCGCCGAGGTCGATGCGCTCATCCGGCAGCGGGCAAACATTACGCGCAAGGTCTTTTACAGTGCACCGCGCGAGTCAGATAGGAAGGGTGCGGATTTCGATGTTGCGGGACGCGTAAGCGAACAGCATCTGCTGGCGCTCGGGGCGGGGACGCAGGCCCATTACATGCTCTGCGGCCCGGCACGTTTTCTTGCCGATCTTCGCGCCGGGCTTGAAGCCGGGAATGTGCCGCCTGATCATATTCATTTCGAGACCTTCGGGCCATCCGGGTGACGCCGGCCTTTCACACGGCCCCGTGATGCGAGGAGAAAGCCCGATCCCTCCCGATTGGCGGATCCCCCCCTCGCGGGGGACAGGATGATCCGGCACCTCCGTGCCGGTGACAGCTTTCCCCCTCGCGCAATGGCCGACGGTGCGACGGGAAGAGCGCGATCCGGACAGAGACAGGACTGGTCGGTCAGACCGTGGCCATCGGAGCAGAGGCTGGCGGAGCGAGCCCCGCCAGCCGTCAACCGCATCCGAGAGAGCTGTGCCCTTTGCAGCGTCTTGACGTCAGACCGGTGCGGGTGCCGTCCGCGAGGCGCCCACGCCCGTCGCGACCACGATCGCCGCAAGCACCAGAACAATGCCGTTGACGATAAAGACGCTTTGAATGCCGACCAGATCGAGGATGACACCGCCGATCGCAGCACCCGCGGCGATGGCAAAGCTGATTGACGCCACGAGCAGTCCACCGCCACTCTCAGCCTCATCGGCAATAGCGCGCGATATCCAGGTCGACCATGCCACCGGAATTGCCCCGAAGGCCATGCCCCAGATCACGATCAGCACCACCGTGGCGACATAGCTCTGCCCGATGCTGACGAGCAGGAAGGCCATTGCCGCGATCAGTAGGGGCATCATTGCCAGAGTTGCCCGCAAGGAACGCGCAACAAGAACACCGCCCAGATAGTTGCCGGCAAAATTGGCGAGGCCGAACGCCAGCAGCGCAAAGGTGATGCCCGTCACACCGACGCTCGTCACGTTTTCAAGATAGGGCCGGACATAGATGAACATTGACATATGGCCGCCGAAGGCAAGCAGAACCGCGATCATCCCAAGGGCGACGTGCGGGCGCGCGACGACCCGGAAAATCGTGCCCATATTGGCATGACCCAGGGACGGCAGGGAGGGCAGGGCAAGGAACTGAACGACAAAGGTGATGATCCCAAGGGCGCCCGCGCCAAAGAACACCGCGCGCCAGCCCAGAACATCGCCCACGTAGCTGCCGAGCGGAGCGGCAAAGACGGTGGCTGCGGAAACGCCGGCAATCACGATGGACAGCGCTTTCGGGACATCTGCTTCCAGGACCAGCCGCATGACCAGCGCGGTGGAAAGCGCCCAGAATCCACCCAGCGCAATGCCGAGCAGCACGCGACCAAGCAGTATGACCGGAAAAGACTGAGCAGCGGCAACCACGAAGTTGGAGAGGATAAGCAGCAAGGTAAAGGCCAGCAGGACCACCCTGCGATCAATCGACCGGGTGAATGACGCAACGGTAAGGCTGGCAAAGACGCCCATGACTGCGGTTGCGGTGACGGCTTGTCCCGCCATCCCTTCAGAAATGCCGAGATCGGCGGCGATGGGTGTCAGCAGGCTGGCGGGAAGAAACTCGGCGCCGACGAGGCCAAAGACCCCCAGGCTCATGGAAAAGACGGCCGCCCAGGCGGACGCCGTCGGCGCCCCCGGATTGGCGGCTTGGGCATCAATATTCATTGGGTGTGATCCTCATGTTGAAGCGACAACTGTTGTCAAATGGCGAAAAGTGTCGGATGATCAATCACAGGAATACCTAAATTCTTGATCGAAAGTCCGAACCTGTGACCGCTAACATGTCCGATCCAGTCAGCGAGCTATTGATGGGCATGCGCCTGCGGGGCGCCAGTTATTCCAGGCTCCTGTTCTCCCCACCTTTCGGTGTGAGCTTCCCCAACTCTGATGATGCCCGGTTTCATTTTGTTGCAAGGGGCGAGGCGCTCCTCCAAGTGGGCGACAGATCCCCGATCCCCATGACCAGCGGAGCCGCAGTGCTGCTGCCGCGCGGTCAGGAGCATGCGATCATCTCGGGCCCCCGGGTCAAGGCGCGCCCGATGGAGAGTTTTCCGACCGTTCCGCTGTGTGATGGACTTTGCGCGCTCGATGCGCATCAGGAGGATGTCTGCCGATCCAGGGACGTGCTGATCTTTTCGGCGCGCCTGCAGTTCGAGATGGCGACCCTGCATCCCCTGATCGATCTCATGCCGGACGTCCTGTGCGTAAGTTCGTTGCTTGAACGTCAGCCTGAAATTCGACCGCTGCTGGACGCGATGGAGCGTGAAATGGCCGCCGACAGGGCCGGAACGGCAAGTATCCTGACCCGTCTGGCCGATGTGCTTGCCGCCTCGATCGTTCGGGGATGGATCGAGTGCGACTGCAATGACTCGAGCGGCTGGATCGGTGCGATACGCGATGGGCGGCTTGGCCGGGTGCTCTCGGCGCTGCATCGCGATCCGGGGCACGACTGGACATTGGAGAAGATGGCCGCTCTCATGGGAAGCTCGCGCTCGGTCGTCGCTGAACGGTTCGTTGCCGCAACCGGCCACACACCCCTGCGATATGTGTCTGCGTTGCGGATGCGTCTTGCCACGCAGTGGATCGTGAATGATCATCTTCCGATCGATCAGGTCGCCAGACGGCTTGGCTATCAGTCTCATGCGGCCTTCAGCCGCGCCTACAAGCGCGTCGTGGGTCAAGCCCCCGGCCATGCCAGACACGCCATGAAAGGCAAGAGCGGCATGACCGGCCAGGCAGCGGCAGAGGATTCCGGCCCTTGATCGCGCCGCCATGTCCGAAACACGCAGCATTCGCAAGAACGCCCGCCTGGGGGGATTAAGGCGCTTCATGCTCTTGCATCGGGCGCTTCTTCCGGAAGTGCTTCGGCCAATGCAAGGCTGGCAAGATCGACCGTCGCCAGCAGGCGATCAAGCGCGTGGCCTCGGCGCGCCTTGGCGGAAAGCCCCACCATGACGGTGCTGACGAAGTCCGTCACACGCTCCGACTTCTCCGGATATTGCTCTGCAATATATTCGCGGATCATTTCCTCCGCGGCAGCCTGAAAGCCGCGGGCGGTCTCGCGTGCATCGGGGTCGTTGCTCCGGGTACCTTCCAGCACAAGGCAGCCGGTGGTGTCGGGGTCGGCGGCGTAGATACGCGCGGCTTCCTTCAGAATCGTCGCAAGGCTTTCGGCGACCGGACGGTCGGGTCGCAACAGATCGGAGAACGGTATCGCACTGCCGGCGTTGTACCGGCTGATAGCGCGAGCGAAGAGCCCGGCCTTGCTTCCAAAGGCTGCATAGAAGCTGGGAGGATTGATGCCGAGCGCTTCCGTGATGTCGGCGACAGTAACTGCATCGTAGCCATGAGCGTGGAACAGACGCTGGGCGGTCTCCACCGCCTGATCCGGATCAAACCGGCGCGGTCGTCCACGAGTTTTTTTTGTATTCATAATTACAAAAATCCTTGACGCGATTTTCCTGCGTTATTATGTACTGCATACTACAATAAATATCAAGGAGGGCATTGTGGCCACTTTCGAAGGAAAATCGGTCCTGGTACTCGGTGGTAGCCGGGGCATCGGGGCTGCAATCGTGAAGCGTTTCGTTGCGGACGGCGCGAATGTGACGTTCACCTATTCCGGATCCCGCGCGGCTGCAGAGCAGCTTGCAAGCGAAACGGGCAGCATCGCAGTGGCGACCGACAGCTCGAACCGTGACGCCGTGATTGCACGGGTGCGCGAGAGTGGGCCGCTCGACGTGCTGGTCGTCAATGCAGGCGTCGCCGTCTTCGGTGACCCACTTGAACAGGATCCGGACGCGATCGACCGGCTGTTCGCAATCAATATTCATGCGCCCTATCATGCTTCGGTCGAGGCTGCCCGCAGCATGCCGGAAGGCGGTCGGATCATCATTATCGGTTCCGTGAACGGAGACCGGATGCCAGTTCCGGGCATGGCATCCTACGCGCTCAGCAAATCCGCATTGCAAGGTCTGGCCCGCGGGCTGGCGCGTGATTTCGGACCGCGCGGGATCACCATCAATATCGTCCAACCCGGGCCGATCGACACTGACGCGAACCCGGCGGACGGACCCATGAAAGACGTGCTGCACAGCTTCATGGCAATCAAGCGACACGGCCGGCCCGACGAAGTCGCCGCGATGACTGCTTGGCTCGCCGGGCCGGAGGCAAGCTTCGTGACGGGGGCGATGCACACGATCGACGGCGCGTTCGGCGCATGATCTGAAGCGGTGCAGGGCCGGGCCCAGCAAAGCCGCCCTGCACCCGTCATTGAGGAAAGAGTCCATGGAAACTGTTGGGATCATTGGTGCCGGCGAGGTCGGCAGTCAGTTGGCTCGTGCCGCGATCGCTGCCGGCTACCGCGTCGTCATCGCCAACTCGCGCGGACCCGAAACCCTGAGCGATCTGATTGCCGAACTTGGGCCGAATGCCCGTGCCGCGACCGCGGCGGAGGCGGCCCTGAGCGGAGATTTCGTCATCATCGCCGTTCCGCTCAAGCTTGCCAACGACATGCCGGTGGCGGAACTGGCGGGAAAGATCGTGCTCGATACGAACAACTACATGGCCTGGCGCGACGGCAATTTCGCCGTCATCGACTCGGGCGAAAAGACGGTTCACGAGCTCCGCCAGGAACAGTTGCCGACATCCAAGGTGGCCAAGGCTTTCTCCCTTATCCAGGCCCCCAACCTCTTCGTTCTGGGCAACCCGGCGGATCCGCACGCCCGCCATGCGCTGCCCGTCTCAAGCAACTATCCGGAGGCCGTTGAACTCGTGACGCGGCTTCACGATCAGTTCGGTTTCGACACGGTTGACAACAGCCCGCTCAGTGAATCCTGGCGTAGCGGCCCGGGTCAACCTTCGTGGAAAGCAGCATTCGCGCATCAGACGAAATCCGAACTGGAGGCCAATCTGGCAAAGGCGGTCAAGCTGTCCGTTCAGGCAGGGGATGCCAGATAGCCTTTCGCTGAATGCGCCACCGCAGCCCCCCGCCCGCGGCTTTCCCGGCCGCAATGCGGAGCCGCCGGAGTCGCAAAGATTGCACGATCCTCCAGATGTCCGGCGAGATCAGCTTGCACCTGTGTTCGGGAAATGAGAATATTCAGCATGCGAAATACCAGGCACCTCAGCGATCTGATCGCACGTCACGCCCCTGGCGATGGGACGCATTGCACTGCACTGCCCCGGCTTCGGTTTATCCGGTCCGGCAAACCGACCCTGCCAATGCCCGCAATCTATACGCCTTCGCTCTGCCTTGTCGCGCAGGGGGAAAAGGAGGCGCAGCTTGCAACGCGCCGGTTCCGCTATGATCCGGCCAACTTTCTCGTCGCGGCGGTGGACCTTCCGGTGATCGGCGCGGTGACGCGGGCGAGCGCGGAGGAACCCTATCTGTGCCTTGTCCTCGACCTTGACCGGACCGCCCTGGCGGAATTGATCACAGCCCATGCGGATGCGGTACGGGACAGCGCGCCACTGGACCTGGGTCTGATGCTCGGGCAGAGCACGCAAGACATGCTGGACGCGGCCTGCCGGCTGGTCACCCTTCTTGATAACGAGGCCGACGTCGCGGCGCTCGCCCCCCTCATCGAGCGTGAGCTGATGTGGCGACTGCTGCGCGGCCCGGCCGGACCGATGTTGCGGCGTATGGCCGCCGCAGACACACGCCTGGGACGGATCGACCAGGCCATCGCCTGGCTGCGCGATCATTTCGCCGAGCCCGTCTCGGTCGAACAGCTCGCGGAAAGGGCGGGGATGAGCGCATCAGCGTTTCATGAGCATTTCAGGGCTGTGACCGGTCTGAGCCCACTGCGTTACCGCGCCCAGATCCGCCTGCAGGAAGCGCGCCGGCTGATGCTGACGGAAGGGCTGGAGGCGGCGAATGCCGGCTTTGAAGTCGGCTATAACAGCCCCTCACAGTTCAGCCGCGAATACGGGCAAGTCTTCGGGCTGCCGCCGGCGCGCGATGTCACGCGTCTTCGCGAAGCTGGGACCCCGGCAGCCGCCTGAGTCAACGCCATCCGCAAGCCTCCTGCAGCCTGCGGCCGGGTCAGTGTCTTCCGGGCTACACTCGTGTTCTCCTTGCGCGAGGCGTTGAAACGAAACGGTCACTTGCCCAAGGCCGCCAGCAGGAGCAACGTCTATTTGCTGCTGACTTCTTCGGGCACGATCCGGTTGATCTCGTCCGATGGCGATGGCACCACGGCATCCTTCCGACGACAGGTGCGGACGCGCCCGTCGACAACGCGACACTTCTGCGTCGTCCACCCGTCCGGCCGGGCGAAGGAGCCTGCGCGGCCGGATCGATCTCAGCACGAGAGGATGATCGCGTCCTGTGCCGGAACGGTGCCGCTCGATATGTCACCCCACAGGCACGATGTTGCAACGACAGTCTGGCCGCCGACCTTTACCGACACAGGCTGCGGGGCATCAGTCGGATTGACGAGCCAGATGAATTTCCGTGTTCCGTCAACGTGCAGCCGGCCTATCACATGGCTGTTCCCGGTTTCCACCAAGGGGGTGAGGGACGCCCAGTCCAGGCATGTTCTGAACCACGGCGCCGCGTCATCCTGCCCGGCCTCGAGCGCGCGGAAATGTGCCGCCGAGACATGCGTGCCGATCAGCAGCGTCGCACCGCTGCCGTGGACCGCGCGCGTCACGGCCACCCGCCCATCGTCGAACCGTCCCATGACCTCGGCCCCCAGCGCGCGGTACGACTGGAGAAAGCCGCCGCAGGTCAGGCGTCCGTTGTCCAGAACCACCTTGGTGCGGTGCGCGATGTCGGGCATGAACTCGACTTCATCCTCGACGACGCCGAAAAGCTGGTCCAACCCGTTGTGCGGCTGCCGGCCCCCCGCGCGCCCCATATCGCCAAAATACCCGGGACATGCTTCCGAGATCAGCTTGCCGCCACGCCTGACCCATACCGCAAGCCGGGCGGCCAGAGCGGCGGGGATCAGGATGGGGTACGGTGCATAGATCACATCATGGCTGTCGATGTCCTCGTGATGGACCCAATCCGGCTGCAGGCCCAGGTCGAGAAATCCGCGGTAGGCGCCCCACATCGCGTCCTGGTATGTGGTGAAGCCCCCTTCGCTCGAGAGAAGACGGTCGAACCGCTGTGCCTCCGGGATCATCAGTATGCCAATCTCGCCCCGCACCGGTCTGGCCGCCATCAGCGCTGCCTGCGCGGGTGCATTGGCCCATCGCCCGATGGCGGCCTGCATGTCGGACCGGGGGGTGCGGCTCCCGTCCATGCCATAGGCGCCGAACGCGCCGAACAACGGGCCGTCCAGCAACGGCCGGTAACGCAGGTTCATCATTCCACGTGCGCCGGCCGCGAACGAGGCCATCGACCAAAGCCGTATGTCCTCGGGTGTGGCGACGCGGGCATCCTCCTTGGCGCGGCCAAGGACCTGCGGCTGCATCCACAGGGGGCCACCTTGCCGCTCCGCATGCCAGAAGGGCTTGCCGCGGGCCGCGCCGCGGATCAGATCCCCCGCATAGAAGTTGCGCCAGGGCTGGTTGCCCTTGCGTGCGGCGATCCATGTATAGCCATAAATGTCGACTTGGCTGGCCGCGCGCCAGTCGTTGCAACCGTGGCCGGCCAAGGCGGTGACGGCGCCAGCAATCCCGTGCGAGATGATCGCCGCATCCGGGTCGGCGGCGCGGATGGTGCGGATCTTCTCCTCGACATGGCGGTAGAAATTGTCCTCACGGAAGGTCATCCAGTCCAGGCATTCGGCATAGGGCTGGACCTGACGAGGCGGCATGATGTCATCCCAGTCGGCGTAGGAATAACGATGCCAGACTTCGGCCAGGGCATCCAGGCTGCCGTACTTTTCCCGGAGCCAGCGCCGGAACGCCGCCGCCGTCGGATCGGAAAAGTCGAACTGAGGCTGATAATTGACCTCATTGTTGATGTCGTAGCCCATGAGGCCGGGATGGCCCCGGTAACGTTCGGCCAGGCGCGTCAGGAAGCCCATGACGGCCTCGTGCACCTGGGGATCATTGAGCGTCAGTGGCCCTGCCCCGCCCAGCCCTTCGCCGAATCCGCCGACCGCGCAAGAGGGACTGAGCTGCGAGGCCATGGGGCGGCCGTCGGCCGTCCGCATGCGGGCGTGGTCGAGCTTGCGAACCAGCCAGTCGGGTGCGGCCATCGTGAACTCGGCGATGACCGTCGACAGGCCATGCGCCGCGGCCAGGTCCAGCTGACGGTCGCAATCATCCCAGTCAAAGCGCCCCGGGGCGCGCTCGATCGCGGACCACATGAACCAGTGGCGGAAGGTGTTCAGCCCGTCTTCGGCGGCGGTGGCATAGTCCCGGTTCCAGTCCTCGCGCGGGGGGTTCGACTTGCGGAAATAGACGGCGCCATAGGGGATGCGGGGGTATTCACTGGCCATGACGGCTCCTTTCCGGTCCGCAAGCGGCGGGTTCTGCACTGGTTCTCACTGCGGCTCCGAGATCGCGCGCAACGTGCGGACCAGGGCCGAGTGGTCAAGATCGCCGTCGCCGCGCCCGATCGCTGCCGACATCATCTGATGGGCGAGCGCCGTGCCGGGCAGCGCCTTGTTCAGGCTGCGCGCCGCATCGACAGCAAGGCCAAGGTCCTTCCGGTGAAGGGCGATCCGGAAGCCGGGTTCAAAGGTCCGGTTGATTATCCGCTCGCCGTGCACCTTCAGGATCGTGCTGTCGGCAAAGCCGCCCAGAAGCGCCTCCCGGACCTTGGCAGGGTCTGCACCGGCCCATTCCGCAAGTGACAGCGCCTCGGCCACGGCAGAGATGGTCAGGCCGACTATGACCTGATTGCAGACCTTGGCCGTCTGCCCATCCCCTGCCCCGCCGATATGCGTGATCCGTTTGCCCAGCAGTTGCAGGATCGGCAGCGCCCGTTGAAAGGCGGCCTCGCTTCCGCCCGCCATGATCGTCAGCGCGGCGTTCACTGCGCCGGCCTCTCCGCCGGAAACCGGGGCATCCAGCCATTCCCCGCCAGCCCCCACGATGCGCGCCGCATAGTCCTGCGTCGCCACCGGCGAGATCGAGCTCATGTCGATAACCAGTGTCCCCGGCTTCAATACGGCCGCGATGCCGGTTTCGCCAAAAAGCACATCTTCCACATCGGGCGTGTCCGGCAGCATCAGGATCACGACCTCGGCGCCGGCGGCAACCTCGGCTGCGCTGTCCATCGCGCTGCCGCCGGCATCGACCAGGTGCTGCGAGACCGGCTTGACCCGGTGCAGCAGAACGTCGTGGCCCGCCGCGATCAGATGCCCTGCCATCGGGCGGCCCATGACGCCCAGTCCGATGAAGCCGATTTTCATGGCGCAACTCCGTGCTGTTTCATCCAGTCAAGGCCCTCGGACGTTCCGCCCAAGGGCTTGTATTCGCATCCGACCCATCCCTGATAGCCGAGCCGGTCCAGCTCTCCGAAGATGAAGCGGTGATTGATCTCGCCCGTGCCAGGCTCGTGCCGGCCTGGATGGTCGGCGATCTGGACATGCGCGATCCGCGCCTGATGCCGTTCAAAGGTCGCAACAAGATCGCCCTGCATGATCTGCGCGTGGTAAAAGTCGTATTGCAGCCACAGGTTCGCGTGGCCGGCCATGTCCATGACCCGCAGCGCATGCTCGACCCGCGCGCAGTGAAAACCCGGAATGTCGCGGGTGTTGATCGGCTCGACCAGCAGCCTGATGCCGGCGTCGGCCAGCCGGGGCGCGGCATGGGCGAGATTCTCGGCCATCACTTCGTCCAGCGCATCGGTCGCCACCCCCGCCGGCGCGATACCTGCAAGGGCGTTCACCTGGTGGCACTGAAGCGCCTCGGCGTAGCGCAGTGCGGTCTCTACCCCCTCGCGGAATTCGGCGCGCCGGTCCGGCAGGCACAGCAGCCCGCGCTCGCCCCCCTGCCAGTCGCCCGACGGCAGGTTGAAAAGGATCTGCTGCAATCCTGACTGCTGCAGGATCGCCGCGATCTCTTTCGGCGGATGATCGTAGGGATCGAGATATTCGACAGCCCGGAACCCATCCGAGGCAGCGGCTGCGAAACGGTCGGTGAATTCAAGCTCTGGATAGAGCATCGACAGGTTGGCACTGAATTTGGGCATGGGGTCCTTTGACGTCAGGCGCGAAAGCGGGTGCGGTGCAGCATCCGGCGGTTGCGTGGGTCGGGGTTCGGTACGGCAGAGATCAGGCTCTGGGTGTACGGCTCGCGCGGGCGGGTGCAGATTTCCTCCGCTGTGCCGGTTTCGACGACGCGACCGCGATGCATTACTGCGACGCGGTCGCAAAAGTATCGCACGACCGAAATATCGTGGGCGATGAAGATGAAGCTGAGGTCCAGCCGCTGCTGCAATTCAAGCAGCAGGTCCAGCACCTGTGCCCGGATCGAAACGTCCAGCGCGGACGTCGCCTCATCCGCGATGATGACGCGCGGGTTCAGGGCAAGGGCCCGGGCGATGCCGATGCGTTGTCGCTGGCCGCCCGAGAAGGCGTGCGGATACCGCTCCATCGCGGAGCGATCGAGGCCCACAAGCTCCAGAAGCTCCGCGACTCGTTCGTCAAGCGCGGCGCCCTTCAGCCCGCTGGCCACCACCAGCGGATCGGCAATGACCTGCTTTACGGTCATGCGCGGGTTCAGCGATGCATAGGGATCCTGGAACACCAGGCGAACAGCCGACCGATAACGCGAAAGGTCCGGGCGGCTCATCGTCGTAACCTCGACGGGCGATCCATCGCCATGCCACAGAATGCTGCCGCTGGATGGCTCGATGATACGCAGCAACATGCGCCCGAGGGTCGTCTTGCCCGACCCACTTTCACCGACTATTCCCAGATTTTCTCCCGGCCAGAGGTCGAGGTTCACTTCATCCACCGCCTTGATCGCGTAAGTCTGCTGGCCACGCCAGTTCGTCGCGCCGAACCCCTTGCAGAGGCCGCGGATGGAAAGCAGCGGGCTGCCCTCGGTCCTGGGCGCCGGGCGCTTGGCGGCGCTGTCCAGCTTCAGCGTCGCGTCCAGCAGCCGCTGCGTATAGGGATGGCGTGGTGCGTGAAAGATCTGCTCCACCGGCCCCTGTTCGACGATGCGGCCCCACCGCATGACGGCCACCGCATCGGCGACTTCGGCCACAAGGCCCAGATCGTGCGTGATCATCAGCATGGCCATGCCGCGCTCGCGCTGAAGACGCGCGATGAGGTCCATGATCTCGGCCTGCGTCGTCACGTCAAGCGCCGTCGTCGGCTCGTCTGCGATCAGGATGTCGGGGTCGCAGGCCAGGGCCATCGCGATCATCGCGCGCTGACGCATCCCGCCCGAGAACTCGAAGGTGTAGCGGTCGGCCATCTGGGCGGGGTTGGCGATCTCGACCTGGCGCAGCAGATTGACCGTCTCGGCCTTTGCCTCGGCCTTCGTCATCGTGCGGTGCAGCAGCAGCGCCTCTGCAATCTGGGTGCCGATGGTACGCACGGGCGACAGCGACGACATCGGTTCCTGAAAGATCAGGCCGATGCGCCGGCCGCGGATCGCGCGGATGTCGCGGCTGTTCGGCGGCATTCGGTCGAGCCGCAGTTCTTCTCCGTCTGCGCCGCGCAGGGTGATCATGCCGCCCGACACCCGCGCCTGGGGATCGATCAGTCGCAGCAGCGCGCGGGCGGTGACCGACTTGCCCGAACCGCTCTCACCGACCAGGCACAGTGTCCGGCCGCGACGCAGATCGAAGCTGACGTCACGAACCGCATGCAGGATATGGCTGCGCAGGTGGAAATCGACGCTGAGGCCCTCGACCGACAGGACAGGCGCAAGGTCCACGCCCGGAACTGGCTGGGCGACCGGAGAGAGAGGGTTCGGGTGCTGGGTCATCGCATCATGTCTCATAGGGGTCTGCCGCATCACGCATTCCGTCGCCCAGGAAGTTGAAGGCGAGAACGGCGAGAACCACCGCCCCCGAGGGCCAGATGAGAAGCCACGGCGCCGTCGACACCGTCCGGATGTTCTGGGCGTCCTGCAGCAGGACCCCCCAGGACACGACCGGTGCCTTCAGCCCGATTCCGAGGAAGGAAAGCGCGGTTTCCGCGACGATCATCGTCGGGATCGCAAGCGTCACCACGGCAAGGATGTGCGACGTCAGAGAGGGCAGGATGTGGCGGAAGATCACGCGGCTACGGCCCGAGCCGTCGAGGATCGCGGCTGTGACGAAATCTTCGTGGCGCAGGGCGAGAAAGCGTCCGCGCACCTCGCGCGCAAGTCCGGTCCAGGCCAGCAGCGACACGATCAGCGTCACCATGAAATACACGGTCACCGGAGACCACGCCACGGGAACGGCTGCGGCCAGCCCCAGCCAGAGGGGGATCGTCGGCATGGCGCTGATGACCTCGATGATGCGCTGGATGACAAGGTCGGTCCAGCCACCGAAATAGCCCGACAGCGCCCCCAGCACGACGCCAATGATCAGACTGGAGAACACCCCGATGAGGCCGATCGACATCGAGATGCGGGTGCCATGGATCAGGCGGCTGAGAAGGTCGCGTCCGAGGGCGTCGGTGCCAAGAAGGTTCATCGGCTGCGACGGATCCAGCGGGCCGAAAAGCCGGATATTGGCGTCAAAAAGACCCCACATGCGATAGGCCGGTCCCTCGACGAAAAAGCCGATAGGGATGATCGCCGTCTCATCAATCGCGAAAGAGCGGCGCAGAGAGGCCGGATCGACCGTCATCGTGTATCCCTTGACATGGGGCTGCCAGCGGCGGCTTCCGTCCGGCTCGGCCACGAAGAAGCCGATGCTCTGGGGCGGGGCATATGTGAATTGCGGCCGGGCAAGCGACGGCGACGTCGGCGCCAGGAACTCGGCGAACAGGGCGACCAGGTAGAAGAACAGCACCACGATGCCCGCAAATACAGCAACCCGGTTTGAGAGGAACTTCCGCCAGATCAACGCCCATTGCGAGGCGACGGCGATCTTGCCCGGATCGTCGCCCGGGCGCAGGGGGCTGATGGCGGGCCCCAGCTCTTCGGTCGCGTGGGGGCCATCGGGCGGCAGCTCGGTCGGGGGGTAATGCAGATGGGTCATGTGAAGCGTATCCGGGGGTCAAGCGCGGCCAGCAGCAGGTCCGAGATCAGCATGCCGATCAGGGTCAGCACACCCATCAGCAGGATGAAGCTTCCGGCAAGATACATGTCCTGGCTGACCAGCGCCCTCAGAAGCAGGGGCCCGGCCGTCGGCAGGTTCAGAACGATGGCCGTGATCGTTACGCCCGAGATGAGGTTCGGCAGCACCCAGCCGATGGCCGACACAAAGGGGTTCAGCGCGATGCGCACGGGATAGCGCATGATGACGTTGAATTCGGACAGGCCCTTGGCGCGGGCGGTGGTGACATAAGGCTTGGACAGTTCGTCCGTGAGGTTCGCACGCAAGATGCGGATCAGTGCCGCCGTGCCGGAGGTGCCGATGACGATGATCGGGATCCAGAGATGCTTGATCAGATCCCAAACGCGGCCCCAACTCCAGTCTGCGCCGATATATTCCGGCGAAAAGAGGCCGCCGACACTTTGTCCGAAGTAGCGATAGCTGACATACATCAGCGTCAGCGCCAGAATGAAGTTCGGGATCGCAAGCCCCAGAAAGCCGAAGAAAGTCGCGACGTGATCGCCGATCGAATGGCGGTGGACGGCCGAGTAGATCCCGATGGGCAGCGATACCGCCCAGACAAAGATCAGAGAGGCGACCGAGATCGCGAGTGTCGAGCCCATCCGCTCCCAGATCAGATCGCTGACCGGGCGGCCCCATTCAAAGGAATATCCGAAATCGCCGCGGAGCACGATGCCCGAGATCCACTTGAAATACTGCACGATCATCGGATCATCGAGCCCGTAGGTCGCCCGCAAACGCGCCATCTCGACCGGATCCAGTGTCTGACCGCTGTCGGCCATCGATGCCAGCAGCGACGTGAGGTAGTCGCCCGGCGGCAACTGGATGATGAAGAACGAAATCAGCGAGATGCCGAACAGCGTCGGGATCATCAGCAGGAGCCGCTTGAGTGCATAGAGCCACATCAGCCCTGCTCCTGCCAGGTCAGGTGGACGGCCTCCAGGATGTCGACCTGCGGCACGGTAACCATGGCCCGGCCACCCTGCACCGTGACCGGGACATCCTGGCCCGAAACAAGGAGTCGCGCTGTCGGGTTCCGCGCGCCCGGATCGAGGGCGATAGATACCTCTTGCGGGCCCGACGGAAAGATCTCGCGGATGGGTGGCTTCCAGGCCATCGGGTTTGTCAGGTTCATCAGCGTCACCAGCCGTTCGCCGGGCGCTTCCCGAACACCGATATCGAAAAGGCCGCGACCTTCGATTTCGACCATCGAGGGGCCGCCAAGGACCCACCGCACGGCATTCTCGATCAGGCGCTGGTGATCCTGCGCGAGAACCTCCCAGAAGGTCGCGCCGATGTTCCAGGGAATGTGGACACTGCGTCCCGCAGCGGTTTCGCGTGTGACGACAGCGGGTGCGGTTGCCTCTTCCCGGGGATAAACCTCCTCCATCGGCAGGTCGGGAAAGTCAGGGACGGCCAGGAACGGCGCTTGCGTATCGGGCTCGGCTGCGACGGCCGTCAGACGCAACCCGCCGATGATGCGCCTGGCACCTTGATAGCCTTCGTTTACCGGATGTTCGCCCGCCAGTTGCACATAGGTGTTCTTTAACGGACCCCGGGTCGGCCCGGCCACCCGCGTTCCCAGTACCGTTGCCAGACCGCACTCATCCCGCGGCGTGCCGTCCTCATACGCCAGGGCGCTTTCGCCGGCGACGACAAGATTGCCGCCGCGGCGCGCCCAGTCTTCGATCATCCTGCATTGGTCGTCTGACAGACAGCGCGCGTTCGGCAGGATCAGAACCTTGAACCGATCGAGCATGTCCGGCGTCATTGCATGGTCAGAAACGAATTCAAAGGCCAGTCCGGCTTCGACCAGCGCATGGCAGAAGCCCTTTTCATCGGCCTCGGCTGCATCGCGCTGACGCAGGTCGTGCAGACGCAGCGTGGTTGTGGCATCAAGAATGGCGATCTCGCAGGCGGGCTGGGTCGCGGCGAGCGCGGGTTCGATCCGGGCATGAAGGTCGAAACCCTGCGCAATCGGCTCAATCCACCGGCGATCGGGAATCACGCCATTGAACTTGGTGAACCAGGGCAACATCCCGTGCCCGGCGCCATCCGCGATCCATGCGGTCATTTCCGGGCCTGTGGTGACCGAGTCCTTCCAGCGATGCACCGGTTCTTCCGGACCGACCGAGGTGATCAGAACCACAGGGCGGTCGCGGAAGGTTGCACGGATACGCTTGGCGTTGCGCCCGGCCATCCAGAGCGGTTCGAGCCCATGGCGTCCCTGGTGATCCACCACAAGGAACGGGCAATGCGCCTCGATCGTCGCGAGGTCGAATTCCATCAGGGACGCGCCACCCATGTTCGGGATGAAGCTGGCGTTGGGTCGGATTGCCTGAACCTCCCGGTCCCACCGGACCACCATCTGCGTCAGTCGTTCGCGCCGCCAGGCGACCCATGCCCGCCACGACGCATCGGCCGGGTCAGTTACCCGCGGCAGATCAAAACCGGACGCCGCCTTGAACCGGGTTTTGCAAGCATCGCAATAGCAGATGCCGTGGCCCTGCCAGCGATTGGCAAAAACGGCGTCGATATCGTAGTTGCGCACGATTTCCCGCACGATCTGCGGCATGTATTCGGTGTTGTAGTCACCATAGGCGCAGGTAACCCAGATATCGGGATAAGCCCAATGCCGCCGCGGCTGCCCTTCGGCATCGACGGCCACCCATTCGGGATGTGCCGCCGCAGCGTCGTCATGGATGGCGTGGGGGTCGACCCGGGCCATCACATGCATGTCCAGGCTGCGGGCGCCCTCTACCAATGCGCCGAACGGGTCGGTGTCTCCCAGCCACTTGCTGCGATAATGGAATGGCACCTCGGTCGGGTAATAGGCGACATACCCCCCCGCGCTGAGGCAGGTCGCATTCGATCCGGTGCGCCGAAAGACGTCGATCCATTCCTCGACGCTGAACTTGACGGGATCATCCTCGGCCAAAGTCAGCTGTGTCCACCGCGTCGCACCGCGATACCAGTCGGGGGTGCGCAGCAGCCGTGCCGGGTCAAGAGAGGTGTCGGGCATGTCGTCGCTTTCCTCATGCAGGGGTCGTTCGGGGCCGACGGGCCGGCCCCGGTTCGAGCAGGTTGCTGCCGGCGCAGTCCCGTCAGGTCTTGAAGAACTGTTCGGGCCGCGAGGGGCCAGGCGTCGGCCAGCCAAAGCTGTTCGGCATGACGTCCATCGTGTTGACCATGTTGTTCTTCACGATGCCGTAGCCGTCGGCAGGCAGCGAGATCCCGAAGACGAGGAACTGGTCCGCGGCCGCCTCGAGGATCTCGGCCATCTTTGCATGCTGCTGTTCGGGATCGCCCGTCGCAAGCAGATCGCGGTACCGCTCTTGCTGTTGCTTGATCTCTTCGGGCGGCTCGATTGCGTTGGGGTTTTCGGGCGACGTGAAGTACAGCGACCACCCCGGCGCATAGACCGAGTTGCTGCTGAACGGCACGAAGTAGCGAGGATCCAGCATGGCGGCGATGCCGGAGTTGGCGCCGAACTGATGCGCGGTCGCATCGAATTCCCGACCGTTGCGGACGCGGGTTTCCCAGAGAGAACGGTCCATCGTCCGCATCTGCACATCGACTCCGACCGCCTGGAACATCGGCGGCAGCAGCTGAAACATGTCGACGAAAGTCGTGCGGGTCTGGTCGATCTCGAAGATGATCGACAGGCGCCGTCCCGCCGGATCCAGACGGTAGCCGGCGCTGTCCCGGTCGGGCACAATCTCATCCAGCATCTGGTTCGCGCGATCCGGATCGTATTCGGTGAACTGCGTGGCCAGCCGCTCATTGTAGAGCGGATCGCCTTCGATGATCGAGGGTTGTGCCGGGGCGCCCTGGCCGACGAAGACCGCGTCGATGAGATCCTGACGATTGATCGCCAGCGACAGGGCCTGCCTGAACTCACGCGTGTTGTAGAGCGCGTTCTTCACCTCGTCCGTGTGGTTGAGGTTCAGGTTGAAGACCATGACATTCGCCGCCGTCTCGCGGAGCGTATAGAAGCGGTAGTCGCCGCTTTGCTGCCCGTCATAGAGCACGGGCCGGTTGGTCGGCGTCGCAATATACTGGTCCATCATGTCGATCTCGCCCTGAAGCGTCTTCAACAGCAGGACCTGCGGATCGCCGACCATCTGGTAGACGATACGGTCGAAGTAGGGCAATTGCGTGCCTTCGGTGTCGATCTTGAAGTAATACGGATTGCGCACGGCAATCGCACGTTCCGTGTTCTCGCCCGGGGCGCTCGTGAACATCCACGCGTTCAGCGTTGGCCGGGCCGAGTTCTGAAAATGAATGTTGTCTTCCGCCAGGCCGTGTTCGCGCGCGAAAAGGGCGGTCCAGCTCTGGTACCCGCGCGACTGCGCCAGCTGGTTCGCATCCGGGTTGTACCGGATATGAAACTGCTTGAGGTAATGCGCGGGTGCACGCGTCAGTTGATCCTGATTGGCCCAGGCGAGCCCATGCGCAAAAAAGCCGTTCGGTGAGGGGAAGACCACCCGGAAGGTCGTCTCGTCCACGATATCCAACTGGCCCCATGCGCCATCTACCTGCCAGAAACTCTGCCCGCTGGTCGTGCCGACCTCCGGGTCGGTCAGGATGTGTTCATACCAGAAGCGGATATCTTCGGTGGTGTAGGGCGCGCCGTCCGACCATTTATGGCCTTCCCGCAGCGTGAAGGTGTAGACGGTCGAGTCCTCATTCACCTCATAACTTTCGGCAACGTTAGGTTCGATGCCAGACCAGTCCGGGGTAAAGCGGACAAGGGGTTCATAGGATTGGTAGCGGATCAGCATCGAGAGGGATCCGCCGCCGACCAGGGCGTGGTTCCAGGTGCCGCCCTGGACACCCGGACGATCAGTCGGGACGATGACCAAAGGGTTTCGCGGCAGCCGCTCCTCCAGCGGTGGCAGGCCGGCCGATTGAGCCATCAACGGCAATCCGAGCATCCCGGCGCCCGCAGCCATGGTGGTCGTGAAAAGAAAACTCCGTCTGTTAATCCGTACCATCTTGCCCCTCCCAGAACAGATTTCGGTTCTACTTTAGGTTCTCTCAAGGCATGTTGTTAGGTAAAGCGTTATGACGAAGTTTTTCTTCTGCAGGCGCAAATGGACTAAGGCATTAAAAACACCCCAAGCTTTGTCGGGATGCGGCAGTGCAGCAGGAATGGAGCAGGAACATGTCGAAGATCACACTGCGAATCATTGCCGAGGAAACCGGCCTCTCCAAATACGCGGTTTCGAGAGCGCTTTCGGGAAAATCCGGGGTCAGCGCCTCGACCAGGGCGCAGGTTCTGGCCGTCGCTGAGCGGCTCGGCTATGTTCGCCCCGAGCGCAGCGCCCCCCCTGCCAGCCCGGTTATCGGCGCCATCTTTGACGAAAGCGACACGATCAACAGCGAGATGAACATCCAGATCCAGAGCGGCCTGCAAAGCGAGGCGAGCCATCTCGGATGCACCGTCATCGCCCAGTGGCACCTGTCGGAACTGGACCTGCCAAAGTTCCTCGACCGCTGCTCCGGCTTCTTCGCGGTCAACGTCCGGGACAAGGCGACCATCGCAAAGATCGTCGCCACCGGAAAGCCGCTGGTCCGTGCCGGATGGCTTGAGCCGCTTGAGCAGGTCGACCATGTCGGGGGGACCGACCGCGAAGCCGGTATTGCGGTCGGTCGCTACCTCTACGATCTCGGCCATCGCGAGATTGTTTTCGTGAATGGCGATGTTGACCTGCGTGGGCGACGAGAGCGCTGGAACGGTGTCCTTGAGGTCGCATCTGCCGGAACCGGTATGCGGTGCCACTATGTGTCGTGGGAACAGGGCGGATCCTTCAGCGAGTCGCTCGACAAGATCCTTGCGCAGGGCGGAAGGCCGACTGGCTTCTTTTGCGCACATGACGCGTTGGCGATCACCGCCTATACGGATCTCCTGGCAAGGGGCTGGCGGATTCCACGCGACGTATCCGTCGTCGGCTTTGGCGACTACAGCGCCGCCGTTCAGGTAAGCCCGCAACTGACAACCGTTCGGGTCCGCGCGGCAGAGTTTGGCAGAAATGCCGTCAGACGGCTGGATGCCCGACTTCGCAATCCGCTGATCGACTATGCGCCACTGCGCATGATGGTGCCGAACATACTTGTTCAGCGCGAATCTTCGGGTCCGGCATCGCCCGCCGCGTGATCCGCCGCAGAGTTCGCTCGGCACACCGCCCCTAAGGCCGCCTGACAATATGCGCTGGACATCCGGAGGTTTGCTTTTCCCCCTGCACCGGCGCCCCCTGCCCCTTTCGGAACCGCGCGCGTAACGGGTTTTCGCCCGGCCTTGGAGGATCGTGCAATCATCGCGGAGTTTCCGTCTATCACCCCGACAGCCCCACGGCCACATGATGGTTCCTGACTATCAATTCGTGGGAGCGACGAACATGCGTGAGCATAATCAACTTTACATCGACGGTGCATGGCGTGACCCGCTCCAGCCGTCGGTCCTGGAAAGGACGGACCCGGCAACCGGGAAAGTCACTGGCCGGGTGGCGCTTGGTGGCGAGGCAGACGTCGATGCGGCCGTCGCCGCGGCGGATCGTGCCTTTGCCTCTTATTCGCAGACGACCCCGCAAGAGCGTATTGAACTGCTCGAGCGGATCCTCGTCGAGTTCGATGCACGGACCGAAGACCTGGTGCAAGCCGTTACCGAGGAACTGGGTGCGCCGGTGGCGCTGGCGCGCGGCGCGCACCTGCCAAGCGGTCGGGTGCAGATCGCCACGGCGATCGAGACCCTGAAGACCTACCCGTTCACCGAAATGCGGGGCACGACCGAGATCCGGAAAGAGGCGCTCGGGGTAGCGGCGCTCATCACGCCGTGGAACTTCCCCGTTCTGCAGCCGGTGGGCAAGACCGTGTCTGCCCTGGCCGCCGGATGTACGGTGGTCTTCAAGCCCGCCCAGTTGACGCCGTATTCGGCCCTTATCCTGGCCGAGATCATGCATGCGGCAGGCGTTCCGGCAGGGGTGTTCAATCTCGTCAATGGCCGCGGCTCTGTCATTGGCAAGAAATTGAGTTCGCATCCGGATGTCGGGATGGTCTCTTTCACCGGCTCGCTTCCGGCAGCCACCGAAATCTCCATCGCTGCGGCGCCGACAGCAAAGCGCGTCACCTCTGAACTGGGCGGAAAGTCACCGCACATCCTGTTGCCGGACGCCGATCTGAACGTGGCGGTGAACACCGCCATGAACTGGCTGATGGCGATGACCGGCCAGCTCTGCAGTGCGCCGAGCCGGACCATCGTGCCTCGGTCGCGACTTGAGGAATTCCTCAACGTCCTGGTTCCTGCGGTCGAAGCGATCCGCGTGGGTGACCCGCGCGCTGAGACGACCGCCATGGGTCCGCTGGTTTCGGCCGAACAGTGGGATATCGTCCAAGGCTATATCCGCAAGGGTATCGACGAGGGCGCCCGTCTGGTGGCCGGCGGATTGGGCAAGCCGGAAGGGCTGGAGGCCGGCCATTTCGCCAAGCCGACCGTGTTCGCGGATGTCACGAATTCCATGACGATCGCGCGAGAGGAAATCTTTGGCCCGGTGATGTCGGTAATTGCCTATGATACCGTCGAAGAGGCGATCCAGATCGCCAACGACAGCCCCTTCGGGCTCGCGGGATATGTTACCGGTTCCGATCCTGCTGCGGCCCACGCCGTCGCAGAAAAGATCAGAGCTGGCTACATCATCATCAACGACACCGACTTCGACTGGAGTGCGCCTTGGGGCGGATACAAACAGTCGGGCAACGGGCGCGAGTTCGGGCCGGATGGCATGGAAGAGTACTTGGAAACCAAGGTCGTCCGCGCCTAGCAGCGATCCCTTCCCTTTCTCCGGGCGATGGCCCGGAGAAAGCGGCCCGGAGAGCCGAGCGGGATGAAATTCTCCAACCATTCAACACACGAGGGGGAAGAGTTCCCCCATAAGGAGCACATCATGACAACGTGGTTCATTACCGGCGCCTCACGCGGCTTCGGACTGGAAATTGCCCGCCAGGCACTTGAGCGTGGCGATAACGTGGTGGCCACCGCCCGTAATCCTGACGCCGTCAAGAAGGCACTGCCGGGGCATGGTGAGCGGTTGCTCGCGCAGGCACTTGACGTAACGGATGAAGCCCAGGCCCGGACGGCCGTCTCTGCCGCGGTAGAGGTTTCTGGCACGATCGACGTTCTGGTCAACAACGCTGGACGTGGTCTGCTGGCTGCTGTGGAAGAGTCCTCGGACGCAGCGGTTCGCTCGCTCTACGACATCAACGTGTTCGGCTTGCTCAACGTCACCCGTGCGGTGCTTCCGGTCATGCGCGCGCAACGCTCGGGCCGGATCCTCAACATCAGCTCGCTCGGTGGCTTCAGCAGCTCTGCCGGCTTCGGGATCTATTGCTCCACCAAGTTCGCAGTAGAAGGCATCTCGGAGGCGATGCACGCAGAGCTTGCCGGCCTTGGCATTCAGGTCACGGTGGTCGAACCGGGCTACTTCCGCACAGATTTTCTTGACGCGCAAAGCCTGGATACGGAAGACGATATCATCGCGGACTATCATTCCAGCGCCGGTGCCATCCGGGATGTGGTTCCAAGCCTCAACCACAATCAGCCCGGCGACCCGGTCAGGGCGGCGACTGCCATTCTCACGCTTGCCACGACCGAAGCACCACCGCTGCGGGCGCAGTTGGGCAGCGATTGCCTGGCAGAGTTGGATCGCAAGATCACGCAACTGCGGACCGAGTCCGAGGCCTGGCGTCACCTCGCGATGTCAACCGACCACGACGACGTGCTCCAGCGCGCCTGACGGCGGATGAGCTGATGCAGCCACCGTCAGGTTCTCGGATGCCATAAGGCATCCTGGCGATGACCTCGGCAAGCCGAGGTCGAGGCCCGGACGTCGCACCTGCCTGTGCGGTGCTGCGTCCGGGCTGTCTGGTCGCTGTCCGTGACCGACCTGCCGGCGCTCTGCCGTCGTGTCGTCACGTTTTCAGCCTTTACTGCGGGGCGTGCCCGTCACGCTCATGCCTTGCCACCCATACGTTCCAGGATCGAGACATAGCTTGCCACGGCAGATCCGCCCATGTTGAACACGCAGCCCAGTCGGGCATCGGGCACCTGCATGGCACCGGCGACACCCGCGAGCTGGCGCGCGGCCAACACATGCATTGATACACCTGTTGCCCCGACCGGATGCCCCTTGGCCTTCAACCCGCCCGAGAGGTTCACCGGCAGCCGGCCGCCCCTGAACACCGCACCGGACTCGATGGCCACCGCGCCCTGCCCGCGCGCTGCAATGCCCATTGCCTCGTAGATCAGCAGTTCGGCGATTGTGAAACAATCGTGCACTTCGGCGAAATCCAGATCGTCAACAGTGAGCCCGGCGCGTTCATAGGCCAGTGCAAACGCCCGCGCCGGGCCCTCAAAGGCCAAGAGTTCGCGACGGGACATAGGCAGATAGTCATTGAGTTGCACCGCAGCGCGAAAGCCGATGGCATGGTCGAACTCTGCCGCCATATCCTCCGCCACCAGGATCAGAGCCGCCGCACCGTCAGAAATGAGAGAGCAATCGCTCAACCGCAGTGGCGGGGCGATCATCGGGTTCCTCTCTGAGACGGTCGCGCAGAACTCCTCGCCCAGATCCTTGCGCATATGCGCCAGCGGGTTATCGAGCGCGTTGCGATGGTTCTTCGCGGCGATGCTGGCCAAAATCCGGCTCTGGTCGCCATTTTCCTGAAAGTACGCATCGGCGAAACGGGCGAAGATGCGGGGAAAACTCTGCCCGTCCTCCTCGGCAGCATATCCCGCCTGCATCAGCGCATCGGTCACGCCAGCTGTATCCAGCCCGGTCATCTTTTCGGCGCCGATCACCAGAGCGATGCGTGCCTCGCCCGCGCGGATCGCATTGCGTGCGGCATGGATCGCCGCCGAACCGCTGGCACAGGCGTTCTCCAGCCGGGTAGCGGGGGTGAAGCGCAGGGCGTCATCCGCCTGCAGGGCCAGCGAGGCGGCAAAACCATCGCGCACCATGCCCGCGTTGAAATGGCCCAACCAGATCCCGTCGATCTGCGACGCCTCGAGCCCCGCCGAAGCGATCGCCTCGCGTGCGGCAGCTACGATAAGTCCCTCCAGGCTCTCTGCGAGCCGGCCAAACGGGGTATGGCCCCAGCCGACGATCCGTGCATCCATCTGCTTTGCTCCTCCGCATGGCCCGCATGACATTGGCAGCGCCGTGACGCCCAATTCGTGAACTGCGCGGTTTCGACCCTTACCAAAGAGACGGCATTCGTGGAAGCTCCGGCCCGAACAGGTGTCGGCGATACACCCCTCGGGTCGCTGTCGATCCGCCGCCCATGGTCGCCGCAACCATATTGGCGGCCTAAGCTCCGCTCAACGCTGATGCGGTGCTGACGGGACCGACGGCTCTCAGGTTACGACGACCTCCCGGCGATCATCTCTGCGGTCGTCGACCGGACCGTGCGCCACGTCGTCCTCCATGCGCCCGAACTGTCGGCGCTTTCTGAGGCTCGGGCCAGCCGGGCGAATATGTTGAGACCCTCGCACGCCTGAACAGGGCCGTCGCAACAGGCGCAGAAGATCGCACAACACCAAGCGTCGCGCAAAATAATCGGAGAGCTACCCACATCATTCCAGAGCTTCGCGGAAGGGCCAGGAAGAGCCGGATGTGACGCTTGGAACGGCGGCAGGTTGGCCTGGCGCTCCGGACAGCGGCCAAGCCGACATGGGGCGAGGTGGCGCCGGCCCGCCCGGACCATTATGCGGGAATCAGGGCAGGCCGTCGCCCCGCCTTTGCCTGCACCGACCAGCCGACGCGCGCCAGGATCCCGATACCGGCGCCGGCAGGGCCGCGCCAGCGGACAAGATGCGCCTGCGTTCAAGGAAACACACGACCATATATGCGCGTCGGGTCGCGTACGGCCCGGCGATAGTCGGAAGCACTCATGTTCTGGTGCTTCAAGAAGACCCGGGCGAGCACCTGACTTGATGAATATCCGACCTCGAGGGCGATCTCCATGATGGACAGGTCGGTCTTTTCGAGAAGCTCGCAGGCTTTCTCCAGTCTCAATTGTGTCAGATATACCCGGGGTGGCATTCCTGTCGTCTGCTTGAACATGCGCGCAAAATGGAACGGTGAGAGCTTTGCCTCGGCAGCAAGTTCATCAAGACTGATGTCGTCCGCGAGCCGCGCGCGCATCAGCTCTATACAGCGCCGCTCTGCCCATGTGGCGAGGCCCCCTTTTGGCGTCGCAAGCTCTGCACCACCAAGCTGGCACAGTTCGGCCAGGATCTCGCAGCCCGCAGCGCGCGCCAACAGACGGGACGGTGTGCCTTCTTCCTCGCACAAGGACCAGAGCCTCCGGAGCTTTCCCTGAAGAGACGGCGTCGTAAACGCTCCGCGATAAATCCGCAGGCTGTCAAACGACAGCCTGCCATCGGACGCTTCGTCAAGCACGGATTGCCACTGCGCCATGGGAAACGCAAAGCTCCGCATCTCGTGGACTGTCGGGACGGTTGACTGAATTGCGAAATTCGGCGCGGCGATAACGAAACCACCCACCTCCATCGCAACGTTGAAACGACCTCCTCCAAGGTTGGCGCTGACACGGGTGCCGGGTGTCAGAGCCTGATGCAAGACGAGATCGGGCATGGCCGGGTAATTCACTTCAGAGCCCGGTTGTACCGAACCGAACAAGTTGAGAAACCCGCCTGCAGATTTTGCCGAGTAGACAAAGGGTGCGTACGGGCCTTCCCTATACCAATCGGTGAAGGACGGATGCGCGGCCCCGGTCATGGCGGTCTCCTTTAAATACGGCGTTCCTCGCCGCCTGTGTCGAAATTGTGAGAGGCGCCATTCAGGCGCCGAGTTACGGGGTTAAGTCGTTCGCGTTCAGCCGCTCGCAGGACCTCATTATCATGCGTCAAACCCCGCACCTTGCACATACCATGACTTTCCGGACCGGCATCTGTCCGGCGTCGTCAAAAAAAGAGCACCAGAAAGTGCTGACTTGGGGCTTGAACAGAGGCCATACGGCGCAACTTGTCATCACGGTAGCAGAGGCCGATGATCAGCGATCTTGTCGCTTCGCCGACATCATCGGGGGCATGGAACCAAGGCGGAACTCCAGATCAAGTGCGGTTCCTCTTCTTGTTTGGTGCTCCCGGATAACGCCACAGGCTGAGCCTGCCGCGCGTGCATGCCTTCTGTCTATCGACTTCAGGTTAACAAGCCTGGCTCAGCGTCACTAGCCTCGCAATTCGCGCATCTGTGTCGCATCTTGCGGAACGCTCGCGCCCTCCTCAAGCAACAAAGCAAAGGTTGCCCGGACAACCAGCCCGTCCGGCTGCATGGTTCGGCAGGATTGCGTCGTGGTGCCGCTCATCCGGCAAGGGAGAACCCGAAGGCAGCAAAGCAAGCAACAACCCGCCAGCTTCTGCACCGCAGGGTTCGGCAGCGCCTGCTAGAGTTCACTCTCCAAACGCACCTATCCACCAATGCAGAGGATGAAATCATGAAATTTCGCAATGGTCTTGACTCCCTTCTTCGTCCGGAAGACTCGGTTCTCGTGCTGATCGATCACCAGCCCTATCAGCTCGCAAACCTGAACAGCCACGACCCGCAGGCGGTGGTGAACAACACGACTGCGCTTGCCAAGGTGGCCAAGGTGTTCAACGTTCCCACCATTCTGACGAGCGTCGTCGCTGCGCGCGGCGGCTACATCTTCCCGCATGTTACGGAAGTGTTTCCCGATCAGGAGGTCATCGACCGGACGCTCATCAACACCTGGCAGGACCCGAAAGTCGTCGATGTGGTCAAGGCGACGGGTCGCAAGCAACTGGTCATCGCGGGCCTCTGGACCGAGATCTGCGTGGCGATGCCCGCCATTCAGGCGGCCGGCGAAGGCTGGGACGTGACGGTGATCACGGATGCGTGCGGCGGCATATCGGTTGAAAGCCACGAGGTAGCGATCCAGCGTATGATCGCGGCAGGTATCAACATGATGTCCTGGGTAGCGCTTGCGTCCGAGTGGCAGCGCGACTGGGCGCGCGCCGAGACGGCTTTCGCGCTCAACGACGCCCTGAGAGACCACCTCGGCGGCAGCGCCATCGCCTATCTGTGGGAACAGCAGTTGCTCAACACGCCTGTGCCCGGCGACGCGGCATAACCAATTTCGGGATGACGGAGATCGGAACGTGCGCTTCGAAGAAGCTGACACGGATTGGTCTTCGTCATCCCATTGCCCTCCAAGTCATTTCGGAAGGAGCATGTAATAATGTCTGTCGATCTTTTCCCGATCGGATTGGAAGTGAATGTGTCGTATCCGGACTTCAAGGTGAGCCTCACGTTATTGTCGGTCGAGCAGCTGAAATTCGAAATCAAGGAGGGGCCGTTCGCGCGGATCGAGATTGTCGACATCGAGGTCAAGTCTCTTGGCAACAGCATCTTTGCCGTCAGTTGGCAAGAAAAGGACGGCGCAACCGTTACGAATGTTCAGGACTATGACAAGGGCGTGGTCCATTCGTTCGCGACGCTGCCTGACGGTCGTTTCCTCCGGATGACCGGAACCATTGCGGTTACGCAGCCGGCCGATCGCACCAGCGATGATAGACCCCACCGCAACAAGGCACTGGTGCTGGATGCGATGACGTCACTGTTTCAGCGCCACGATGCCTCGGCGGTAGAGCGACTCTATGCGGAAGACTATATCCAACATAATCCGAACATACCGCAGGGCCGAAGCGCCTTGCAGGGCATCGTCGAGACCCTGTCGTCATCGGTCCACTACGAGCCGGGCATGATGGTCGCCGAAGGCGACCTTGTCGCCATTCACGGCCGGATCCGCGGCTGGGCCGAAGAGCCTCAGGTGGCGGCTTATTGCCGCCCCCATCACTTTTTCTCACCGATGGAGAACATCCTGCCATTCAGGATGGCGATCGATCTGTGCCTTCGCGAACGGGCATAGGGGCATGATGGCGACACCCTCGCGTCGCGCATCCTCTATCGCCTGACGCACCAGTCGTTCGCCGACCTTTCGACCGCGCAGGGCCGCAGGAACGTCCGTATGGTCGATGATGAGCAGCTTGTCACCGGCCCGACTATACGTCATCTCGGCTTCCACCCCGTCGATGACGAGCCAATAACGCCCTTTCGACGGGCTGTCTTCCCGCTCCACCTGCACATCACCAAGCGAAGCCACTTTCGACGCTACCGCGGCATCCGGCGCGCGAATCTGTCGCGGCAGCCCGTGCGCACATTCCAGAAGATCCCGGTCCCAGCCACCCAATTCGGCGGCGGCCTCGTAGGTCGAAACAAGAAAATCCATCAGAGCTTCGTCAGGATTGGCAGCCGAGCGCACGGCATCGTAGGGCAGGATGAATTCCGACAGATCACCATGGAAGAACGCCGCATCCGGCTTGACAGACGCCGCGCGATACCCGGCCGGGGCCGGATAGGCATAGGCATAAAATGCCGGGTAGTCGATGCCGTTGCCGCCCGGCCAGAAGCCCGCCGAGGAAACCTCGCGGTCATAGGCTTCCTGTGCCACGTCATCTGGCAGCGACGGAATACCTGCGGGATGGAGCGGCGCCCGTCGCCCGGAAAATCTGGTCACCGCCAGATCGAGTGCGCCCCAGAACAGGTGAACGGGGCTGGATTTCCCGAGAAAGGATGTGCGGAACCGGTTAAATACCTTATCCGCCGCCACCAATGCCTGATGGTAGCGTTGAACAGCTTCCCGATCATAGGGACGATCCCGATCATCCTCGGCGAAGGGAACCGGATAGGGAACCTCGTTCGGCCGGCCGTGAAAGGTCGGGGTGCCGCCAAGATCGGAAATCAGCTGCACGAAGTTCGCGTGGAAGGCCGCGACCGTCATCGGACCAAGATCGAACGACGCCCTGTGGCCATGGCCGCAGGTGCCCACCACCTTGTGATCGCGAAGGTCGAAGAGGATTTCGATGCCCGGGCCGTCCGGAATGGGTGAGGTGGCCAGACCATGTGGCGTGACGTAAAAGGTCGCGTTCCACGAATGGTTGAGCCACGGCGTGTGCGCAAGCCGGTATTTGCCGACGATCTGGAGGTAGAGATGCAGCGCCGAACAGGTTTCACGCCAGCTGAGGTAATCGAAAGAGGGCCATTTGTTCGTCATTTCGCGGTCTCCATCCAGTGCCTGCTTGAGCGGGTGTTGTGCAGCAATCATGCCTCGGGCCGTTACCAGCGGGGGCAGGTAACTGGGCCGCTACCACATCCAGGCCGTGGGAACGGATCGTTACCTTGTCTCCCTCGTGCATGGCCATGATCGCGCCGGGACCTGACGTCACGGTTCCATTCTTTTGGGAGACGGCAGTCTTTCCCTCAAGAACCACCATGATGTCGCGAACGGCCATGGTATCTTCCGGGGTGGACGCCTCAGCGAGGCCCTCGATCAATCGGGAAGGGGAATGTGTTCACTCCGGTCGTCGACGGGCAGGTCGAACCGTCCCTCGCCCCAGTTTCCGGCGCGCCATTCCTCCTTGGCTGCCTCAATCCGCTCCTTTGACGAGGCGACAAAATTCCACCAGATGTAGCGCGGCCCATTAAACGTGGCGCCCCCGAGGATCATCAGCCGGGACCCCCGTTCTCCGGCGGCAACCGTGATGCGGTCGCCCGGGCGAAACACCATCATCTGACCGGATTTGAATTCCTGTCCGGCGACCGAAATTGAACCTTCCAGGATGTAGATACCGCGGTCCTCGTGGTTGTCCGGCATCGGGAGCCTGCTGCCCGGTTCCAGCCTCACATCGGCATAGAATGTCTCGGAGAACATCTTCGCGGGCGCGACCTTGCCGTAGGCGTCGCCGAGGATCAACCGAACAGAAACGCCGCGATCCTCGATGACGGGCAGCGTCGCCTCGCCATGGTGCTCGAAGCTGGGCGCTACATCCTCGTAGCCGTCCGGCAAGGCCAGCCAGGTCTGGATTCCGAACAGGCTGTTCGGACCCGTTCGGGCGGTTGCGGTCGTGCGCTCGGAATGCGTGACGCCCCGCCCTGCCACCATCCAGTTCAGTGCACCGGGGCGGATAATCTGATCGGCGCCGGTGCTGTCGCGGTGATGAAAATCGCCCCTGAACAGGTAGGTGACCGTGCCGAGGCCGATATGCGGATGCGGCCGGACGTCGACGCCCTGTCCCGTCAGAAACTCGGCCGGCCCTGCCTGATCGAAGAAGATGAAGGGCCCGACCATCTGCCGTTTCGGGGCGGGCAAGGCGCGCCGCACCTCGAAACCGCCGAGGTCTCGGGAACGCGGCACGATGAGTGTCTCAATGGCATCGACGCCAACTTCGTCGGGGCAACCGGGCTCTATTGCTGGGTTCCAACTCATGCGCTTTATCCTCTTGTAGCGGGCCGGCTGATCCGGCCGTTTAATCGTCCTGGCACCGACGCCGATATGTCTGATCGAAGCCCAGCGGCATATCGCTGCGCAAAGGGCCGGCAGGTTACCGGCGGGCTGGATTTCTCGTGACCGGGTCGATCGAGGCACACTCTCGCGGCATCGTCCCGAAATGAAACTCCGGCTCGAGACATACTCTCTCCAAGAAGCTGATCGAACTCAAGCCTTCCCGCAGCGATGAGCCGGGAAGGAGCAAGAACAGCAACGGCCCGGCAGAATCTGCAACGCAGTGCACAGGTGTTGTCGCTAACTTCCACCAAGCACGTGAACGCTGCCATCCACGGACGCATTCATTGCCGGGCGGACAAACCGCAGTTTGCAGACGACATTTTCGGATCAGGGGCGTGGATTTCCTGAACATCATAGCGCGTGGAAGAGTGAAGTGGCGGCGACGGCAGCCGATAGCAGCATTTTGAAATCCGATCCTGAGGAAGCGGCGCCGCCTGCGCGGCGGAACGGGGCAACCACGCCTATCCTGAGAGTGCGATCATCAGGATCGACAGCCAATTGAAAGGACGCATAATGGAAATAGGCATAGACAGTTTCGCGGCGATCCTTTCCGATCCTGCCACCGGGCGGCTTCCCTCGCCGACGGAGCGCATGGCGGATCTTCTGGAGGAGATCGAGATTGCCGATCGAGCCGGGCTCGATGTCTTCGGCATCGGCGAACATCATCGTGCTGAATTTCTCGACTCCGCGCCAGCAGTCATACTCGCAGCCGCTGCTGCCCGTACCAGGAACATCCGACTGACGAGCGCAGTAACCGTGCTCAGCGCGGCCGATCCTGTGCGGGTTTTTCAGGAGTTCGCGACGCTCGATCTGATTTCGAGGGGACGCGCCGAAATCGTGGTGGGACGCGGCTCTTTCATCGAAGCCTTCCCGTTGTTCGGCCTCGACACCCGCGCATATGACGAGCTTTTTGCCGAAAAGCTTGATCTGTTGCTGCGCCTCGGCGAAACAACCAGCATCACATGGGAGGGGCGTCACCGCGCGGCGCTTGACGACGTAGGTGTTTTCCCGCGCCCGCATCAGCAGCGAATGCCCATATGGGTGGGCGTTGGCGGCACGCCGCAGTCTTTTCAGCGCGCGGGCGAGCTTGGCCTTCCGCTGATGGTCGCCATCATCGGTGGCACCTTCGAGCGCTTCCGTCCCCTCGTCGATCTCTATCGCGAAGCCGGCATTCGGGCTGGTCACCGTGCTGACAAACTCACCGTGGGCGTCCATGCGATGGGCTTCGTCGGCGAGACGGATGCGGAAGCCAAGGATGCATTCTTTCCGGGCTGGGCCCATCTCACCGGCACGATCGGGAGAGAGCGTGGTTGGGCGCCGCCGACGCGTCAGCAGTTCGAGGCCATGGCGAGCCCCGAAGGCGCGTTCCTGATCGGGGAGCCGAGGACGGTGGCTGCCAAGATGCTGAAGGCAAGCGCGACGCTTGGCGGCATTTCACGCATTACCTTCCAGATGAGCACGGCCTCGCTGGAAAAGGCAGCGATGAAGCGCTCCATCGAGCTTCTTGGCACGGAGGTTGCCCCGATCGTCCGGAGAGCCCAGGATGCAGCGCAGATGTCTTCCACCACTCAACACGCGGACATCACCTGACACCGCAGGCCAGAGGAAACGAATGAGCAAAGTTGTGGACAATCCCGCCCAGAAGCGTTTCGAGCTCCCGATAGACGGGAGTGATGGCGAAATCGCCGCCGCGTATTATCGCGTCGAGGATGGCGGGCTTGTTCTTGTTCATACGGAGGTGCCATATCAGTTTTCCGGGGAGGGACTCGGCTCGCAGCTTGCACGCGGCGTTTTTGACGAAGTTCGGGCACGCGGCGGCAAAGTCATCCTGCGCTGCTCCTTCATGGGCAGCTTTTATGCCCGCCACCCGGAATATTCCGATATTGTGTCGGGCTAGACGGGTGCGATTGCGATTTCGCGACATGATACGCGACGGCGATCACACTTTCTGTTGCAGGATCGGTGCCGGTGCATCGACACCATGAAAAGGAGATTCGTGCTATGGGCAAGGGATCGGACCTGTTTGTCGCCGCGCTGGAGAATGAAGGGGTCGACCGCATCTTTGGCGTGCCGGGCGAGGAGAATCTCGACGTGCTGGAATCGCTGAGAACATCCAGCATTCAGCTGGTCCTGACACGCCATGAGCAGGCGGCCGCTTTCATGGCTGCAACGCATGGGCGGCTTACGGGCAGACCCGGTGTCTGCCTCGCCACGCTCGGCCCGGGCGCTTTGAATTTCTCGACAGGTGCGGCCTATGCGCACCTCGGCGCGATGCCCATGATCCTCATCACCGGTCAGAAACCCCTGATGAGCGCCAAACAGGCGCGCTTTCAGATCGTCGATGTCGTTGCCTCGATGAAACCGCTGACGAAGATGACGCGCCAGATCGTCAGCGCGGCCAGTATTCCTGCAACGGTACGGGATGCTTTCAGGGTCGCGACGGAAGAACGACCGGGACCCGTTCATCTTGAACTTCCGGAAGATGTCGCTTCCGACCCGGTAGAGGACATCCCCGTCATCGCCCCTCACGCCCTGGAGCGGCCCGTTGCCAGTGCGGCCGCAGTCAACAGCGCGGCCCGGGCAATCATCGCAGCGCGGCGGCCCCTGGTCATGGTCGGCGCGGCCGGCAACCGGCCAGCGCTGGTCGAGGCGCTGTCGCGTTTCATAGCGCGTACGAAACTGCCATTCTTCAATACACAGATGGGAAAGGGAGCGGTCACCGGTGGCTCTGACCGCTACATGGGGACCGCCGCCCTTTCTGAGGGCGATTACGTCCATGAAGCCGTGGAACGTGCCGACCTGATCGTCGCGATCGGCCACGACACGGTCGAAAAGCCGCCCTTCCTGATGAAGAGCGCGGGCGGACGCAAGGTTATCCATATCAGCTACCAGTCCGCTACGGTTGAACAGGTCTACCACCCTGATATCGAGGTGATCGGCGATATCGGGGCCACCGTCACCGCGCTTGGCGAGCGGCTTGAAGGACAGTTGGCCGGCGATCAGGGCATGCTCGACCTGCGCCAGAAAATTCTTGCGCGCCTTAATGATCGCGCCGAGGAGGATCGTTTTCCGGTTACACCTCAGCGCATCGTCCATGATGTCCGCGCGGTCATGCCCGAGGACGGGATCGTCTGTCTCGACAACGGCATGTACAAGATCTGGTTCGCCCGCAACTACCGCACCCATGTTGCGAATACGTTGCTCCTCGATAACGCCCTCGCCACAATGGGGGCCGGTCTGCCCTCGGCTATGATGGCGGCAATGCTTTATCCGGGGCGGCGCGTCATGGCGGTCTGCGGGGATGGCGGCTTCATGATGAACTCGCAGGAGATGGAGACGGCGGTGCGGCTCGGGCTGAACCTCGTCGTGGTCATCCTGAACGACAACGCCTATGGCATGATCCGCTGGAAGCAGGCGGTTGATAACTTCCCGGATTTCGGCATGAGCTTTGGCAATCCCGATTTCGTCCGCTATGCCGAGGCCTACGGCGCGAAGGGTTCACGCGTGACGGCAGTCGAAGATCTCGTCCCGACGCTCGAGGCGGCCTTCGCTGGCGGCGGCGTGCATCTGGTCGACGTACCAATCGATTATTCCGAGAATACGCGCGTGCTGGTAGACGAGTTGCGCAATCGCACGCCCGATGTGGAATGTGCGTGACGCAGACGAAAAGGAGACCGCCCATGCTGAGAGTCGTGCAGGCCTTCGACCGTGAGCCGATCACCGAGATAGAGACCGACGATGCCGCCGCCCTGGAGCGCAAGCTGCAGGCCGCGGAGCGTGTCTTCAAGGACCGGGACGGCTGGCTCAAGCCTCATCAGCGCGTCGCGATCCTGCGCAGGCTCGCCACACTGATGGAAGAAAAGCGCGATCATCTTGCCAGGCAGATCGCGCGAGAGGGCGGCAAACCGCTGCGCGACGCCATCGTCGAGACAAATCGTGCCATTGACGGCGTGCTCAACGCCGCCGACGAGCTCCGCAATTTCGGCGGACGGGAGATCCCGATGGGATTGTCCGCGGCGGCTGAGAACCGCTGGGCCTTCACCACAAAAGAGCCGATCGGCGTCGTCGCGGCGATCTCGGCCTTCAATCACCCGCTAAATCTGATCGTGCACCAGGTGGCGCCAGCCATCGCGGTCGGCTGCCCGGTCATCGTCAAGCCGGCAAGTACCACGCCGCTGTCCTGTCTCGACTTCGTGGCACTGGTCCACGAGGCCGGCCTGCCGGAGCCATGGTGCCAGAGCTTCATTGCGGCAAATAACGAACTGGCCCAGAATCTTGCAACCGATCAGCGCATCGCGTTCATGAGCTTCATCGGCTCTGCCAGGGTCGGCTGGTCGCTGCACTCCAAGCTTGCTCCGGGCACCCGCTCGGCACTCGAGCATGGTGGCGCAGCACCAGCCATCGTCGACCGCAGTGCCGATCTCGACAAGATTATCGAGCCGATCGTCAAGGGCGCATATTACCATGCCGGCCAGGTTTGCGTGTCGACGCAGCGGATTTACGTCCATCGCGATATTGCCGATAGTTTCACGCAGAAGCTCATTGACCGCGTCGAGAAATTGCGCACCGCCGATCCCTCTCTCATGGAGACCGAGGTTGGTCCACTGATCCTCCCGCGCGAGGCCGACCGGGTCAGGCAGTGGATTGACGAAGCGGTTGATGGGGGGGCTCTTCTTGCGACCGGCGGCGACCGGCTTTCCGAGACGACCGTGCGTCCGGCGGTGCTGCTCGATCCCGCCATCGATGCGAGAGTATCGACACAGGAAGTTTTCGGCCCGGTGGTCGCTGTCTATCGCTACAGCGATCTCGATGACGCCATCGCGCGCGCCAACGCGCTGCCCACGGCCTTCCAATCCAGCATCTTCGCGCAGGACATCGACGTCGCATTGCGCGCGGCAAACAGGTTCGATGCCTCGGCTGTGATGATCAATGATCTTACCGCATTCCGGACGGACTGGATGCCCTTTGCCGGCCGGAGGGAATCCGGATACGGCACCGGCGGCATCGGCTATACCATGCGCGACATGACGCAGGAAAAGATGATCATCATGCACAGAAGCTGAACTTGCTGTGTGAGCCTCCGGCGTGGACTGCCGGTCGGCGCACCGCGGGAGCCGGAGCTTACTCTCCCGCTGGCGCCGGCGCTTCGTCATGTCCTGGTCTCCCGGTCCGCGGAGCCCAGCAGACGTCCGATCGTAGCTTTCCGTTACTATCCGGCGTCCCGGGGATAGCCCCCTCCAAGTCCGTGGCAGGCGGCCCGCCCGTCTTCGAGAACGCGTGCGAAGGCGCCCAAGAGTCCTTATTGACCATGTAGCTGAAAGGCCCCCCGCTGCGTCGATGTGCGATGCTCGCGGTGCTCTGGCGTCACCCGTTGCGGGTCGATGACATTCCGGGCTTGTGGGTTCCGACGGCACGGGACCAAACCTCTGACTGCCGGCGGTGCACCAAATACGCAAACGGGCGCCCGTCCGCGTTCCCGTATTGCGTTTGACATTGCACGGCGGCGGGGCAATGGCACGTGGCTTTGGGTTTCAGCATCGTGCTCCGCCGTATCCGGGCCTGATGTCAGGCCGCCGCAATATAGTGGTTGACGGAAGGCCCCTCTGGACGTCGGTCGAACGCGTGCAATTCGGTATGCAGTTGAGCATCCGCATTCGTGGTGCGCGCGTGCTGCTGCAGGTGTTCGGCCCAACTCGGCAGGAAAAATATCTCGAACCAGATGGTCGGATCCGTAACGTCGTGGATCAATTCCCATCGTGTCGCGCCGTTCCGATACCGTTCTGCGGAAAGCTTGTAGGCAGCTTTGACGAATGCCGCCCTGTCTTCTGGCGCGATCTGAAACTGGATCATCACAACGGCGGGTGAGTCGTCGCGATCTCCTTCGGCAAGGGGCGGAGCTTCGGGCCAGGCATTTGCCGGTGCCAAGTCCAGATCATCGGATGTGCCAAGCTCGACACGCCGGGTGGCAAGCAGCCCAATGAGAAGTCCCACGGCCGCCAGAAAAAGCGCGGCGCTGATCGACAGGCGGCTGGCAATCTGTCCCCAGATCAACGAACCCGCCGACATCGAGCCAAAGAACACCATGAGGTTGACGGCAAGACCGCGTGCGCGGATCCAGTCCGGCAATGCCATCTGCGCCGAAACGTTCACCGATGTAAGGACGAGAATCCAGGCCACGCCCCCAAGGAAGGCCCCCGGTATGATCACTGCCGTTGCGGTCGAAAACGCAAAGGCCAGCAAGGCGGCCGCGGTCATCGCCGTGCCCAGTTGCACGACCCGGTTCGCGTCCAGGCGTCCCTGCAGGTAAGGAAGCCCCAGGGCGCCCAGAACCGCCCCTACGCCAACCGTTGCCACCAGGAACCCATAGAGAGAGGAACCGGCGTCATCTGCCCCGCGCGCAACCAGCGGCATCATTGCCCAGAATGCCGATGCGGAGATAAAGAAGGCAAAGGCGCGGATCAGCGTTTGCAGCATCGGCTTGTTGTGGCGCACATGGCGCAGGCCCGTCGCCATGTCCTGCAGGATCGGCAGATGATTACGCTTTGAGACCGCAGGGACCTCTGGCCGCCAGAGGAGCAGGGCCACGATGATGACCAGATGGCTGACAGCGTTCAAGGCAAAGGGAGCGGCCAGACCGACCGAGGCAATCAGGATGCCTGCAAGCGCGGGGCCGATCGCGCGACTGACATTGATGCCCATCGAGTTCAGGCCGATCGCCGGGCGCAACTTGGACCGCGGCACCAGCATCGGCACGACGGCCTGCCAGGCAGGTGCCATGAAGGCCGCGCATGTCCCGATCACCAGCGTGAAGAGAAGCAGTACCGTTGGAGTCACGAGTTCGGCCCGGACGAGAACGGCGAGAACAGCAATGACGACGAAGAGCAGCAAGTTGATCACGATCAGCATGTGCCGCTTGTCCAGGCGATCGGCCAGCGTGCCGGCAAAAAGCGCGAACAGAAAGATCGGCAGGCTGGTCGCAGCCTGCACAAGCGTGACAACCGCCGGCGACGGGCTCAACTCGGTCATCAGCCAGCCCGCGCCGACCTCATGCATCCATGTGCCGATGTTCGAGATCAGCGCCGCAGTCCAGAGAAGCGCAAAGGCGCGATGGGCGAAGGGTGAAAACGGGCCGGCTTTTGCGGCTGTCTTGTCAGTGGACGGCATTGGCCAGCTCCTCGCCGGGATTGGGTGCATGGGCGCACATGAACGGACAGTCCGAGACGATCCGCTTGCATCGGGGGACAATCATCTTTCCGGCGGGCATCTTTCCGGCGGGTTCCCGCACGCCTGGTGGCGGTGGATTGGCCGGGACGAAGGTTCGGTCGGCGATGAGCAGGGGCTCGGAGATGGCCCTATCGGAATGGCCCGCGACATGCCCTGTGCAGGGGCGCCTGCTATGGCTCCGTTCGAGCGCGATGTCAGGTTCGGCCATATTCAATCCTCTCAGGGCAGATAACGGAGCAACGCGACGCATATCAGGCCTCCGACAAGCCCCACATTCGCGAGAAAGCCATTGGCGCCGTTCAGCCGCTCGCCCGCCGGCAGGCGCCAGAAGGCGTGACCGACGCAGGTCGCAGCCACGGTGAAGGCCGCCAGGGCCAGCACGCCGGCAAGCGGAAAGATATTCAGGACGAGCGCAGCCGAGCCAAAGGCCTGGACAAGGATCGTGGCTTGCGCGATCGGCCTTGCCGGTTCGACGCCCAGGGCCTGCATCTCGGCGATCGTGGCCCGAAACCATAGTGTCTTCAGGCCGGCACTGACCCAGTACGGCGCTGTCACGAGCAGCGCCGCAATGCCAACAAGAATGTGCTCCGCTGTCGTCATCGGCTCCGCCTTTCGTTTGCTGCCGATCCATCGGGTTCAGGCCATGAAGCACGAGCAACCAAGTGCGCCCCAGAAACTCCGGACATCACCCACAGGAATGGGATTCGACCAGGCGATGCCATGGTCATGGCCGTGCAAGCCGCAGGAATTGCCGCAGCCGTCCGCGCAGGCCCGCATCCGCATGGCGGCTGGTTCTTGCGCGCCTGCACGCTGCGCGGGACTGGCGAAGGTGGCATTGACCGACCAGGACGGGCTGGGCGGCGGCACCGGCGGGTCGAGATCCGAAAACTCGGCATCCGCAAAGACCACGCGGCCACCGAGCACGGTAAGGACCGAGGTGATCGACCGGATCGCGGCATCCTCGACCGCCATGAGGTCGGCGGACAGAACGGCCAGGTCGGCATGCATCCCGGGCATCAGCCGTCCTTTCTGGTCCTGCTCGCCCGAGAACCACGCGGACCCAGTGGTCCAGATCGCCAGCGCTTCCTCGCGCGTCAGAAGATGCGCATCATCGAAAAGGGGGAGCCCCCCGACAGTCCGGCCGGTCGTGAGCCAGTGCAGCGCGACCCAGGGGTCATAGCTTGCAACCCGTGTGGCGTCGGTTCCGCCGCCAACGGGCAGGCCGGCATTCAGCATCTCGCGGATCGGTGGTGTCGCGCGGGCCGCGTCGGCGCCGTAGCGGTCCACGAAATATTCGCCCTGGAACGCCATCCGGTGCTGGGTGGCAATGCCGCCGCCAAGCGCGCGAATACGTTCGATGTTGCGGGGGCTGATCGTCTCGGCGTGGTCGATGATGAAGCGCGTCCTGAAGGGCGCGCGGCCGTTCACCCGCTCGAACACCGTCAGGAAACGGTCGATCGTTTCGTCATAGGTCGCGTGGATGCGGAACGGCCATTCATTCTCCGCCAGAAGCTCGACAATCTTCTCGAGTTCAGCCTCCATCACCGGGGCCGGTTCGGGGCGCGGTTCGAGAAAGTTCTCGAAATCCGCAGCGGACCAGGCAAGGTTTTCCCCCGCCCCGTTCATGCGCAACATCGCGTCGCCCGCGCCGGGCGACGTCATCGCGATCCAGCGTTCGTAATCGCTCAGCTCCTGCCCCGCCTTTTGCGCAAAGAGGTTATAGGCGATGCGCAGCGTCATCTGCCCTTCTTCATGAAGGTGGCGGATGACGTCGTAATCCTCGGGGTAGTTCTGTCCGCCGCCGCCGGCATCAATGACGCTTGTGACGCCAAGGCGGTTCAACTCTCGCATGAAATGGCGGGTCGAGTTGATCTGGTCGTCCACGGGCAGCTTCGGCCCCTGCGCCAGAGTGGAGTAAAGGATCAGCGCCGAAGGCCGCGCAATCAGCATGCCCGTCGGGTTGCCGCGCGCGTCCCGCTCGATCTCGCCACCGGGCGGGGACGGCGTGTCGCGCCCGATGCCGAGGACACGCAACGCCGCGCGGTTCAGCAAGGCGCGCGAATAAAGGTGAAGCACGAAGACGGGTGTATCGGGTGCGGCCTGATTGATCTCGTCCAGCGTGGGCATACGCCGTTCGGCGAACTGGAACTCGGACCAGCCGCCGACGACCCGCACCCATTGCGGCGCGGGCGTATTCGCCGCCTGACGCCGCAGCATGGCCAGGGCATCTGCCACCGATGGCACGTTTTCCCACCGCAATTCGATATTGTAGCTCAAGCCCCCGCGGATGAGATGGGTGTGGCTGTCATTCAGACCGGGGATCACCCGTCGCCCGTTCAGGTCGATGACCCGCGTTGACGCATCCGCAGCTGACATGATCGCCTGATCCGAGCCGACAGCCTCGATGCGACCGTCCTTGACGGACAAGGCTGTAGCGTCGGGGGTTCTTGGATCGAGGGTGGTGATGCGGCCATTGCGCAGGATCAGATCGGTCAATGCGAGCCTCATTTCACATTCGAGAAAAGGGAACCGGCGGCTGGCTGCCACCACCGCCGGCGTGCTGTCATGCGCTGACAGGATCGAGCCGCTCTCCGGTATGGCGTGTTCGCTGCTGACCCTTGTGAACCATGGTTACGGCATAATCGATGCCCATGCCGTAAGCCCCCGAATGCTCCATGACCAGTGAGACCACCGCATTGTAGGTTTCCTTGCGCGCCCAGTCACGCTGCCACTCCAGCAGCACCTGTTGCCAGGTCATCGGCACCACGCCGACCTGCACCATACGGTCCATGGCACGGTTATGGGCCTCCAGCGTGGTGCCGCCCGAAGCATCGGCCACCATGTAGATCTCATAGTCGGTATCCGCGAGGCAGCTGAGCGCAAAGGTGGTGTTGCAAACTTCGGTCCAGAGACCCGCGACAACCACCTTCTTGCGCCCTTCGGCCGCATTCTTCGCCAGGGCGTCACGGACCTTCCGGTCATCCCAGGAATTCATCGACGTCCGCTCCAGCAGCGGGGCATCGGGGAAGACATCCAGCAGTTCCGGATAGGTGTGCCCGGAAAAGCCATCGGTCTCGACCGTCGTGATGATCGTCGGGATGTCAAAGATGCGCGCAGCCTTGGCCAGGCCGACCGTGTTGTTCTTCAGCGTCTGTCTGTCGATGGACTGTACGCCGAAAGCCATTTGCGGCTGATGGTCGATAAAGATGAGTTGGGAATTCTGCGGCGTCAGTACGTCGAGCTTCGACATTTTTGCTTCTCCTGATCTTTGCTTCATTTGCTGAGCTTGGCGGCCAGCGAGGCCACATGGCGACCCTGATCCGCGGCCAGCTTCAGTTCGATTTCGCTGGGCATGCGTGAACCATCCGCCCCGGCAATGGTCGCCGCGCCATAGGGAGAACCTCCACGGACCTCGTTGGTAACAGTCAATTCGCCGCTGGAATAAGGCAGCCCGGTGATAACCATCCCGTGGTGGGCGAGCGTGTGCCAGAACGAGGTGATCGTCGTCTCGCCGCCGCCGCCGGTCCCGGTAGAGGTGAAGACAGAGCCTACTTTGCCGATCAGTTTGCCTTGCATCCAGAGCTTGCCGGTCTGATCAAGAAAGCTGCGCATCTGCGAGGCCATGTTTCCAAACCTGGTCGGCGTCCCGAAGATGATCGCATCGTAGTCCGCCAGTTCATCGGGCGTGGCAATTCTTGCGGCCTGGTCCGTCTTGAAGCCAGCGGCGGTTGCGGCCTCCGATGTCATGATTTCCGGGACGCGCAAGACGGTAACTTCCGTACCGGCAATGTCTGCAGCACCCTTGGCCACTGCCGCGCTCAATGCTTCGACATGCCCATAGGAGGAGTAATAAAGAACAAGAACTTTGGTCATCAATTCATCCTTTTCAGTTCCGAGTGGTCTGATCTGACGATCGGTTTCGCGTCAGGTCGCGCCCGTCGATCAACCGGCTGCGATCAACCGGCTGCGCTGCTCAGACCCTACTGCGACGCCCCGATTTCTGCGGCGCGCAAGCTGCTGCCGTGGTGCTGATCTTGCTGCCTTCCGGCGGCGCGTAACCGGATAACGGCGACGGCCGGCCGGGCAGAACCTTCGCGCAAAGGCGACGCGCCCATGCCGTGATTTGATTTACGTTTCCGATCAGGCAGGGGCGATGCCCCCTTCTCGTCCGCTTGAGGTCGAGAGGCATCCAGAATGCGTTCTTCGGCACGAAGGTGCTTGTCATTTGCCCGAACCAGAAGCATCGGGCACCGAGCCTCCGACTCCCCCCGCAAGATGCTGCCGGAGCCATTGGCCGGCCTCTTTGACATCCGCGTCTGAAATATCGTGACCGACGGGAAGGACCCGGGCTTCGATCGCGGCACCGCGCGCCCCAAGGCTTTCTGCCAACGCCGACTTTTTGTCGGCCAGGAAGTCGTGTTGGCCCGCAAGTGTCAACACACGCGCCCCGGCCAGATCCACATCTTCGGCATCCTGAAGGACTTCCCTGCCGCGGAGCAGAATGACGCGGCGCAGGACGCCCGGATGAAGCCGGAGGACGGCAGCCAGAAACGTTGCTCCGTTGGAATAGCCGATAAAGGCCAGTTTGTTCGGGTCCAACCCGTAACCGGCCACAGCGCCATCGACAAAAGCGGCAAAGGCATCAGCTTCGCGGCGCAGATCCTCCTGGTCGGCGCTCAGGAAACCGACGCGGCTGAACCACTGGTTTGTTCCCGCCTCGGCGGCCCTGCCCCGCACCCCCAACAGAGTTGCGCGCGGTGCCATGCGGCGCGCGACAGGCAGAAGGTCGGCTTCGTTCCCGCCGGTCCCGTGGAGCAATACCAATGTCGTCCCGTCCGGGTCGTCCGGGCGGTTAAAGCGGTGGACAAAAGGCAGATCGCGGGCCGGAAACCGTTCTTCGCCCGGCATCGAGAACTGCGGCAGCAACGCCTTGATATCCTCGGCGCGGGTACGTTCGCCCGGTGGCATCTGCAACGTCCGGCCAAGATCATCGGGCGCTTCGTCGACGGCCATCCCAGGTCCATCGGTCGCATATTCAAGCAGGATCCCGGCAGGATCGCGCACATAGAGCGACAGGAAGTACCTCCTGTCGTGGACTTCTGTCGGTCCATGGTCCTTAAGCGATTGCCGCATGGTCTGCACTGCCCCGGCATCCTGCGCGCGAAACGCCACATGGTCCGGGACGCCGGCTCCGGGCACGGACGGCACAAAACCCGAAAGCCCCCGGACGTCCACGGCGTCGGTGTCGGAAACCATACGCTGTGTCGTGCCCTCCCGCTCGCCATACCTGTAGCCGAAGCGCGTGATGAACTCCGCGGTCAGTGCGGCCTGCTCCGACAGCAGGGTGACCCCGCGCAGCCTGAGCGGTGCATCCGCAAGAGGAGCCGCAGTCGGCATGTCGACCCCGACCAGTTTCACCGTCATGCCATCCGGATCCTTCAGCCGCAGCACCGGCTCTCCGAACTCGCGTGACGGTCCTTCAAAGCTGATTTTGGCCATGAGAGCCTTTGTCAGCCAGTCGGCCACGGAATGGGGCGGGATGGCAAGCGACACTTCCAGGACTTGCCCAAGGCCAGTCCTGCCACGACCCGTCGCCTCCCACACCAGAAAGGTCAGTAGAGAGCCGGGAGACCCGACGTTGTCACCATACACAAGGTGCAACTGTTCGTCATCGGCATAGCCAGCTGTCTGCTTGACCAGCTTGAGGCCCAGAAAGCCGGCATAGAAGTCGACATTGGCCTGCACGTTGCCGGTGATACCGGTCACATGGTGAATGCCGCTCGTCCCGCGGGTGGGGCCGCTGTCGCTCACTTGCTCCCCTCTCGCGCCAGGACTCTCTGCACTGCCGGATCGGCAGCAATCCGGTCATGCAGCGCCTGAACATGGGGATACTTGGTCAAGCCGTCCGGCAGCACCCTGACCGCCCATCGGATCATCGGGAACGAGTAGGCATCGATAACCGAGCGATCGCCAAGGATGTATTCCCGACCGTCAAGATGACGGTTCAGAACATCGAACTGCTTTTCGACCAGCTTGTGACCCGCCGCAACCACCGCCTGACGGGCCGTTTGGCTGCTGTCAGTCGTGTAGCGGAAGGGCATGAAGATCGGCCAGAAAGAGGCGTGAACATCCGACGTAAGGAAGGCCGACCAGCGGTGCGCCTCGGCCTTGTCACGGAGCCCATCCCCGCCGCCCAGTCGCGCCTCAGGGTGTTTGAGTGCTAGATAATCAAGGATGGCACCGGCCTGGGACAACGTCCAGCCATCGTCTTCGCGAAGAACCGGCACGGCGCCCGCCGGATTCACAGCAAGAAGCTCTTCGGAGCCGTATTGCACCCTGACGGCCTCATACGGCGCACCGATCCATTCGAGAGCGACATGTGGCGCCAATGAACAGGCGCCGACAGCGTAGAAGAGCGTTGGCATAGTTTCTTGAGTCCCTATTACTCGACACTGCAATCGGAAGCGGCACGACCGATCATACAGTTGCATCTTTTCTCGCGGCACTTTTTCTGCAGTGCGTCGCGGGTCTGTGTGAATTAGCCTGCGCTTGGCCACGCCTGATCCGCGTTCCTGCGCAGGCCGGATAACGCTTCCGGATCATTCCGAAGGGATCTGCGTCCCGACGGTTTCGGCGCGTGGCATACTGTCGGCGGCGCCCCTTGCCGCTGCATCGATCACATCGGCGACCGCCTTCGGCTGCGTCAGAAAGACGACATGGCTACCCGGAATCTCGGTTGTGTCTGCACCGATACGCCGGGCCGTGCTACGGAGAAGTTCCGGAGCGATCGCACCGTCCTCGGTCGCAACGATGTACCAGCTCGGCTTGCTCTGCCAGGCGGCGACGGTGACAGGGGCCGAGAGTGCGGCCATCGCGATCGGAACCTGCGCATCGCGCAAGAATGCGGCATCGGCCTCATTGGTATCAGCGGCGAACCCGTCGCGGAAGTGGTCGGCATTCAGATAGGCAAAACCGTCCGACTGCTCTTCCGGCACGAAATTCGGCGGCGGCGGGATCTCGGCATATTGGTCAAGTGTCGACTGGCCGATCTCGGGCGCGAAAGCTGCAACATAGACCAGGCCCACCACCAGCGGATCGGTGCCCGCCTCGGTGATGACGCTGCCTCCGTACGAGTGGCCAACAAGAATGACCGGGCCGTCCTGGCGGTTCAGCACCCTGCGGGTCGCCGCGACATCGTCCGCAAATGACGTCAGCGGATTCTGCACGATGTTGACCGTATATCCGCGAGAGGTCAGTTCATCATACACGCCGCGCCAACCTGATCCGTCAGCAAACGCACCGTGCACAAGAACGATGTTTCGGGCAGGTTCAGCGCTTGCACCAAAACCGACGCTGCCCGCGACTGCCGCAGCCGCAATACTTTTCAGGGTATTTGTCACAGTAATTCTCCTTTTTCCAGCGGTGCGGGTTTTACTGGCACCGTCACATGTTGATTGCTTTGGCCACGACAGATCCGTGGCTGTTGCCCGGCAGGTGAAACGTTGAGCAGTCGCCGCAACGTCCGCGGCTTAGCGGAACATCGCGGGTGAACTCATTCGTTCCGAGTTCCTGTCACGACCGATACGGCCTCATCCCGCGGAAACCGTGTGACCGAACGGCGGGCAGAAATCAGTTGATTTGACGTTCCGAAATCAGGCGCCTCACAATTTTCAACGATAATGCCAACCAAGGGTGCGCTGCACGGCGGGGATGGGATGCGGTCATGAATTGGCGTTGGAAAGTAGCTGTGTTGGTCAAGTTCTAACGCGTCTGTCCGAGCCCCGCGGCGCGCAAGCTGCCGTATTGGTGCCGATCTTGCTGTCTTCCCGCCAGGAGGCCGCAGAAGACACAAACCGGCTCCTTGACCGTAAAGCGGGCGCGTGTCAGTGACATGGACGAGGAAAGTGTCCGCAACCAGCGCCACGCGCATCGGTAGTTGATCACTCGGCGCATCCCCAGTCCGGCGAGGTCACATGGTATTATGGCCCGAGCCTTTGATCTGACGGGCAAGGAGGCTCTCTTTCCGTACTGGTGACCGACGACAGGGCTTTGCGATGGAAGAACCGGTTGAGGCGATACACGGCATTTTCCATGCCACCGTCTCTTGTGCTGCACCACGCGGCGAATGAGGAAAGCTTGGATTCGATGGAGCGAGCGCACCGTTGGCCAGCCGCGCAGGTAATCGGGTGGCCCAAGGTTGCGTGTGCGTAACGCACGGCAAATTAACCTGGAGGTAAAGAGCAAATGGCCGCAGAAGGTGTAGGCCCGATCATAGGCTCGGTGGTGGTGCTGATGGGAGCGGGGGTAGTTGCCGTTCCGCTGTTCCGGCGTCTCGGGCTCGGTTCGGTGTTGGGGTATTTTGCCGCCGGGGCGCTGGTGGGACCATCCGTGCTGGGGCTGTTCACTGATCCCGAAACGATCCTGCATGTCGCGGAACTGGGCGTGGTGATGTTTCTGTTCGTCATCGGGCTTGAACTGCGTCCGCAAAAGCTATGGGCGCTGCGGGGGCAGATCTTCGGACTGGGCCTCGCCCAGGTGAGCCTCGCGATCGCTCTTCTAGCCCTTGCAGGTGTCGCGGTGTTCGCGCTGGCGCCGGTCACGGCCTTCATCGCGGGTGCAGGGTTCGTCTTGTCCTCTACCGCTGTGATCATGTCTACCTTGCAGGACCGCGGCGAACTCGCCAGCCCGGAGGGACAGAGATCCGTTTCGATCCTGTTGTTCGAGGATCTTCTGATCGTGCCTTTGCTGGCGGTTGTTGCCTTCCTCTCGCCGGTCGGGCAAGGCCAAGGCGGCCTCACCGCCCTGGCGACGGCCCTCGCCGGACTGGCGGTGCTTCTGGTGGCAGGGCGTTGGTTCCTTGATCCGTTCTTCGCCCTTCTTGCGCGCGCCCGTGCCCGCGAGGTGCTGACTGCCGGGGCGCTTCTGGTCGTGCTTGGGGCCGCACTCCTCATGGAGACCGTGGGCCTGTCGATGGCGATGGGCGCGTTTCTGGCCGGAGTTTTGCTGTCTGGCTCGAGCTACCGCCACCAGATCGAGAGCGACGTCGAGCCATTCAAGGGCTTGTTGATGGGGCTTTTCTTTTTGGCGGTCGGCATGTCGCTGAACCTCGCCGTCGTTGCCGCGGAATGGCCGCTGCTGCTCGCCATGCTGGTGGTTTATGTGCTGGTAAAGGCGGTCGCAATCTATGCCACGGCGCGGATGTTCGGCGGGACCAGTCTCACCTCGCTGCGTCGCACCGTGATGTTTGCGCAAGGCGGCGAGTTTGCCTTTGTCCTTTACACCGCCGCCCTTGCCGGGGGGGTTATCGATGCTCGTGAAAATGCGATCTTCTCGACCGTCGTCATCCTTTCCATGGCGATGACGCCCCTGATCCTGCTGGCCTCCGACCGTCTGCTGCGCGCACCGGATGCCGCGCTGGACGACATCGAGGCCGTGGATGGGCTGCGCGGGCAGATACTTGTGATCGGCATTGGCCGTTTCGGGCAGATCGCCCTGCAGGTGCTGCTGGCGCGGGGCGCGCAGGTTTCGGTGATCGAGAACAGCCCTGACGCCATCCGCGAAGCTGCGCGCTTCGGCTTCAAGGTCTACTACGGCGACGGGACGCGCCTTGACATACTTCAGAGTGCGGGCGCGGCGCAGGCGCAGGTGATCATGATCTGCGTGGACGACCGCCGCGCCGCCACCGCCATCACCCGACTTGTTCAGCAGGAGTTTCCGAACGCCGCGTTGCTGGCGCGCAGCTTTGACCGCGGCCATTCAATAGAACTGATCCGCGCAGGCGTGGATTACGAGATCCGGGAAACGTTTGAGTCTGCCCTGCTCATGGGCGCCGAGAGCCTGCGCCGCCTCGGGCTGGACGAGGCTTTGGTGACCGACGCGCTGGAAGAGATCCGACGCCGAGACAGGCAGCGGCTGACCGAGCAGGTTCAGGGCGATTTCATGTCTGGGCGCGACAATCTGCTGATCGCACCGGTGCCGGAACCCCTGATCCCGAGGAAACCAGCATTGAAGGGAAATACATGATGGCGAAAACGATCCTTGGGCTCAACGGAAGCCTGCGGCGTGCGTCGTTCAATGCAGGCATGCTGCGCGCTGCAGCCGAGCTGGTGCCCGACGGCGTAGCTTTGGAGATCGGCTCGATCCGCGATGTGCCGCTCTATGATGGGGATCTGGAACAGGCATCCGGCCTGCCGCCTGCCGTCAGGACGCTTCAGGCACAACTCAAGGCCGCAGACGGGGTGCTGCTGGTCACACCGGAATACAACAATGGCATTCCGGGCGTGTTCAAGAACGCCATCGACTGGATGTCGCGCGGGCCGGGCCTGCAGATGTGGGTTGGAAAGCCGGTTGCGGTGATCGGCGCATCGCCAGGGGGGTTCGGCACAATGATGGCGCAGGATCACTGGCTGCCCGTTCTACGAACTCTCAAGGTCAATTTCTGGGCCGAGGGACGACTGATGGTATCGCGAGCGGGTGATTTGTTCGATGGCGATGGGAACCTGATCGACAAAGGCAGCCGAGATCGCCTGGCAGCCTTCATCGAAGGGTTCTGCTCGCGCGGACTCCAGAGCAACGCGTGACGCAGCGGCCGGACTATTTCGGTGCGCCGGCCTCTCGGTTCATGGCGGGACCTTTTTACCGCAGATACGGGTGGGGACCGCGTAATTCGAAAAAACAAGGTTGGGTCTCGGGGAGGCCAACGTCAGGGGCGGACGTTTTGCAAGAAGCGTTCTTGCCCATGGTCCGTGCAATTCTTGTTCGCGCCGCCGGGGGTGGGGATGTATTTCGTCTGGTTCCCACGGCACGATCGCGATTGCGTTTGTCGTGACGAAGTCATCCTATGGTAGGCGAGCGGCAGCTTCCGGCAGCGGGATCCTGAAGCGGTACGAAGCAAGAGATCCGAGGGCACGACGCCGATCAACAGCTGCCTTGACGCGCCTGCTTGTGGAGCGTCTTTATGCATCGGATCGTCTCCTGATCCTTTCCGGTGCATTGGGCAACTGCTTTGGCATCGCCAGGGGCGTGGGGCGAACATGCTGCGCTAATCCCCCGCCGGAGGGCCAGTGGACGGGTGGCAGGCTCGACATTCCAGGAGAAAGACGTATGGCGTGCGCTCGGATGGCTCAGGTTCAATGAACGTCAAGCGTGAACTCGCTGCCAAGATCTCGGCAGCACTTGCCTTGGACTCGGCAGCCGAGGCGGAAGCTGCATTGGCCGCCCTTGCCGCAGATGTGGCGCATAGTGACGTGGGAACCCGGACCGCGCTTGGTCTGCCACGAAAACTGCACTCCGCTCAACTTTCGCTGGCCAAACGCACAGGAACGCCAGCGCAGGTGGCCGGACTGCAAACCTACGCTGTACCCAAAGCCGACCTGCTGGAGGACATCTTCGCGACGGACACGGCTGGTCGGGCGGCGCTTGTGCGGGCGGCTTCGGCGCCTGTTCCGGAGTTGGTGCATCAGATCTGGGTCGGGGGTGAGCCCCCGCCAGCCTGCGCGGCCTGGGCGCGGTGGGCAGAACGGCATGGTTGGGAATACCGATTGTGGCGAGAGAAGGACCTGGAGGAGATCGGGGTCTTCAAAGGCCCTTTGTGGCAAGCGATGTGGCTCGCGGGCGATATGCCGGGCGCGGTAGACGTCGCGCGTTATCACGTCCTGCAGCAAATGGGCGGGCTCTATCTGGACTGCGACTGGTATCCGGCTCGTCTTGATCTGCCCCCCGCCGCGGTCATTCCCGCTACGGGATTGTCCGCCCTGGCGGAACCTGCGCCGCGTTCGGTTCTGGGCCAGAGCCTGCTTCTCTCGAACGCATTGCTGGCCGCGCCGCGTCATCACCCGGTCATGACGGAATTGCTGGCTGCACTCCCCAAGGTGGCGGAACGAATTGGCGATGGACCTGCCTGGTGGACGACCGGGCCACTTCCTTTTACATACGCCGCACGCCAAGGTCCTGTCAGTGTGCTGGACCCTGCTCTGGTCGCGGCGCGGCTGCCGTGGGGTGCGTCGCTGGCCGAGGTTGAGCATCTTGCCTCCAACCTGAAGGGGTCATCCGGTCTTCTGATCGCTTGGAAAAGCTGGTGATCACTGGATCTGTGGCGGCATCAGCTCGGAGATCACGCCGCCCGGCTCGAGCCGGAGCACGACGTCCTGCGGTGCCTCCAGCGTCAGCGCTCGCGACAGCGGCAGCCCAGCATGAAGACCGCGGAGCACCCGCCCGACAATGCTGTGGCTGACCAGGACCACGGCATGTTTGTCAGACATGGCGGCGGCATCCTCAAGCACTCCCCGAAGGCGGACGGTTACCGACTCCAGTCTTTCCCCGCCGGGCGCGTGAAACAGCCATTCCCTATGTGGATGGGCCTTGCGCAGTTCCGGCCATTCCCGTTTGACCGCCGCACGCGTGAGGCCCTCCCACTGCCCCAGAGAAACCTCCCGCAGGCGGGGTTCCAGCCGCAGGTGAGCCGTCGGAAGATATGCGGAGATGAGCCGAGCCGTTTCCACAGCCCGTGGAAGCGGACTGCACCACAGTTGAGCTGACGGAGCATACAAAGACAGAAGTTTGCCGTTTACGTTGGCCTGCTGCTGACCAAGCCGCGTCAACGGTGAGTCTTTCGCGCCCTGATAACGTCCCTCGACATTATACTCCGTCTGACCGTGGCGCAGAAGAAAAATCATGGTTCACCTCATGCGGAATGTTCATTCATCGCCTTGGAATGTCTATCAACTTCTAATCTTTGGAACGAGGAGAGTCAGCCGTCGCGCCTCTGCTCCTGTCTGCGTATCCCGCGCGCGGCAACGGCAAGACGGATCGCGCCGATGAATGAGCCTTGACCTTTTCCTGCATCACGACGGGCCTCTGGGAGGCTGACCGCCGTGACGGCCTCGTCCCCTTGAAGGCCAGGGATCGCGATCCGCGCGGCGGCACGCTGGGGGTGATCGGTCGATCCAGGGCTCCAAAGACTGTCGCAGCCGGAACCGAAGATGGGCGTGTGCCGCGACTGCTTCGTTGTTCGGCCATATGTCCTGGCTTCCGTTCCAATCTGAGAGACCGCACTCGTGCGGTGCGTGGTTGATCGCAAGCGATGCACCGGGCCAGCAATCGCGGCGCCGCAAAAAAGGCCGCCGCGCGCTAAGCTGAACGTGCAATGCCCGCGATCCGTGATCCGAAACAGGTATGCGCCTCGCCTCCTGCATCCCGTTCTCGCTCGGACAGGTCCGAGGCCGGCGGTGCTCCTCCAGTGGGTGGGGCGGACCCGACTGCAACTTCTTCTTGAGGGAACAGCTTTGCTGACGAATGAAAACCTCGCCGCCGCGCCACTCACGAGCCTCAAGAGCGACCGCGCCCAGCCGCGACCGGGCCGGATCCTGCGCCGACTTGCCATGCTGACGTTCTGCTTCGGTGCTGCGTCACCTGCACTCGCAGACGCGCCCGTGGCGGAGGGTCCGGCGCAGCGCGCAAACGCCCATTCCGACATCATGCGTGAAGGGGACGGCGCGTTGCAGTTGACGGTCCATCGCTTTCGCGTGCCAGATGAGGAAGGATGCGGCGAACGGGCAGAGATTCGGGGGAAGCCCGCTTTGGGCGCCCCCCATGACCCAGCAGTTTGTGACGGATTTTCGATGCGCTTCGATACCTACTCGCCAAGCAACAACCATCGCGGCGTCATGACGCAATCGAGGAGAGAGATCGGCCTGAGCACAGAGGATGATTTCCTCGTCCCTGCCCTGCATCTGCGCACGGACGTCGCCTACACAACGGTTGGAGCAAATAGCTCGAACGGCGATGTGATCACGACGCGCGGCGGCTGGATCGGGCATACCTATGCGTGGGCGGGCGATCAGAAGTACCTGAATTCAGCCCCTCACGGTGGCGGCGCTCGTGACACCTGCACCCTCTTTATCGACGACATCATCGGATCCTCCGATTACACCGGCGCTCCCCCTCCCCCGGTCACGACTTGCGACGCGACCAAATGAAGATCGCATTCTATGCACCTCTCAAGCCGCCCGGCCACGCGGTGCCGTCGGGGGACCGAGCGGTAGCCCGGTTGCTGATGGACGCACTTACGCAGGCAGGGCATTCGGTCCGACTGGAGTCGGACCTGCGCGTTTACCTGCCAGACGCGTCTGACCATAGGGGGCTGGAGCGGGCAGAAGCCGCCGCTGTCGCCGAGCGCGCCCGGATAGCCGCGAGTTGGCAAAAGGGACAGCGGCCGGACCTGTGGTTCTGCTATCATCCCTACTATAAATCTCCCGACCTTCTTGGGCCCGAGCTTTGCCGTCAGTTCGATCTGCCATGGGCGAGTGCAGAAGCTTCCCTGTCGAGGCGCCGGTCGAACGGTATATGGGGCACCACACAGGCAATGGTCAGGTCGTCGGTGCGGGCAGCGGCGGTGAACTTTGCGATGACGGCACGGGATCAAGCGGGCATCCTGGAGAATGAACCCTCGGCGCGGATCATGCGCTTGCGGCCATTCCTGGACATCAACCGCGAACAATCGACGGCCACCAGAACCGGACCCATGGTGACCGTCGCCATGATGCGCGACGGTGACAAGATGCGCAGTTACACAGCCCTTGCCGCCGCGCTGTCGCTTTTGCCGGAGCGCATTGATTGGCGGCTCGCAGTCGCAGGTGACGGCCCCCAAGCCGAGCAGGTGCGCAAGATGTTCCCTTCCGGCCGGGTGGATTGGCTGGGCCAGTTGACAGCAGAGGCCGTCCGGCAACTGCTTGTGCGCTCGTCGTTCTTTGTATGGCCCGGCTGTGCCGAAGCATATGGTATGGCATATCTGGAGGCACAAGCCGCAGGACTTCCGGTTGTTGCCTGGGCTACCGCAGGCGTCCCCGAGGTTGTGGAACACGGGACGTCCGGGCTTCTCTCGAAAGAAGGTGACTTGCTGTCGTTGGCGCGTGACGTGGAGAGGTTGCTAACTGATGACGGGCTGCGCAACCGGATGGGCCGTGCGGCTCAACTCCGCGTTCGCGACGAGCATGGGATCGAGCGCGCGGCATCGGTTCTTTCGGAGGGATTGAAGTTCGCAAGGGGTGCGATACACTGAACAAGGCGAGGCCGAGCGCGTTCCGGCGGATCGTGCAGCGGCAGGCCGGGCGGTGCGAATATGGATGGCTTACGGCTGTGTCGCTTGCCGATCTACCCAAACGCGCTGGCGCTGCCCGATGCCTTGGCGCTGCGTCGCTAGTCCTGCTCGGGCGACTGAGCATTCAGCGCGTGCATCGTGCGCGCACTGCTTTTGGCGCAGCTCGTCACCAACTGAAGGAAGCAGTCTCCATTGATGTGCAGCGCCTCGACGTCGGTAAGAGCGACGACCGTCGCCAGGCGAAACGTGTCGCGCAGCAGGGACGATTGCCCGACGATCGCGGCTCCTGCGTTGCTGCCGGTCTTCACCGTATGCCGATCATGAGCCGCCCGTCGAATCTCGACTGAACCGGACAGAATGACATAGGCACCAGAACTGGGTTCGCCTTCGCGAAACAACACGTCGCCTTGGGCGAAGCTGCGCCGGGGCGAAGAAAGGCACAACAGCTTGAGGAGCCCCAGGTCGATTCCCTGAAATATCGGCAAGTGGCGCAGCAAGTTGACTTCTTCGTTGAGCAGCATCCCAGGACCCCTTTCTCTGCAGTTCAGGCACCGCGTTTGGCTGATGGCTCATAGTCACAATCTAAATCGGATTCTTGTGTCGTCACCTGTCTCGATCCGGCGCCGCCGGTGTCTGAGACGATCTTCCCTCCGGAAAACAATATTGTTCTGGAGAAGTGGTGGGCCAAGGCCGCATTGGCAAGGATCCAGATCACGGCGGGTGGATCGGGCTGATCCCCCAGGAGCTGCAATATCCCTTGCATCAGGCGCTCTTGATAGGCCGGGTCGATACCGGCCAGAGGCTCGTCGAACACGTAGAGCGCGGAGCGGCGAAGCAGCACGCGCGCCAATGCAAGCTTCTGTCGCTGCAGCTGCGACAGTCGCTGCCCGTTCACGCCAATGTCGTATGCCAGTCCAAGGCCGAGGATCCCGTCCCGCAACGCCTTGTCTGCCGCCATGAAGTCCCGAAAGACCGCCTGGACGATTTCGGTGATGCGCTCTTCCGCGTTGCCGACGCGTCGGTCAATCTTCCCGAACAGCACGTTGTCGACCAGCGACGCGCCGCGCATGTAGCTGTTGGGGCAGTATGGTTGAAGCAGCCCCCGAAGCTCCTCCGGCATCTGCTGGTCCAACTGGTTGCGCGCGACGACCAGCCGCTCGCGCAAGTCGGCCGAAAGAAGATTCATTCGATGGTTCGGTTCAACGTAGCGCATTGCCAGACGGATGAGACTAACGCGATCCTCAATCTGTGCGGCCGCCAAGCCACCGAGACTGGTGCGTGCGAGAACCTGCTCCAGAACCGGCAGGTCCTCGGGGGTGACGTGCGCCAGCCATCTCAGCAGGTCAGGATTGCCTCCTGCCTCCGCGAAAAGGTCAAGCGTGACGCGCGCAAAGCTCCAGCCAAGATCGAAGAGCGGCGCCGCCAGCCCGAGGTCGATGAGTATGTCACGGAAGAACGGATGCTGGACGATCGGATCGATCGATCGCTTGGGATCCGTGGGCAGCCCGAACAGCAGGTTCTCGCCGATTGTCGACTGGTCGTTGTATTTTTCCCGCTCGAAGGACAGCATTGCCTTGGAGAGGTTGTTTTCCTGAAGACGCTGACGGACCGCGCGCCGCATCTGAAGCACACCGTCACTGATGGTCGGCTGCAATGCCAGATCCGCCTTGCTGAAGGCCGCAATTGTGATCAGGTCGCCGTCAAACTCCACCGCCTGCATGACCCGGAGCGCCGCCTCGAGAAGATCCTTCTTTTCGGACGGTGGCTGAACGGAGCCATAGTCAATCCAATCCGCGTTCTTGTCGAAGACAGGATTGCCCGTCCGCCGCGCCTCGCGCACATCCCATTCCTGCGGGTCCTGTGACGTCGTACCCTCGTCGTTTGATCGCGGGTTCGGTCTTTGCCTCAGCCCGTAGAGAGTGTTCTCCAGGATTGTTCCTGGCAGCAGGTTCGGGCTCCCCGACACATATCCGATGGCGCGCCCCGTCACCCGCTCTGGGAGGTTATCCAGCCTTTCGCTGCCAAGCGCGACATGACCGAATGACGGCGTGACCAAGCCCGTGACAAGTTCACCTATCTGCGTCGCGCCGCTCCGTGAATCCCCGACCAGCGCCACAGTCTCTCCGCCCGGGATCTCGAAGCAGATATCATCAAGCAGCATGTTGCCCAGATCGCTCTTGACGGAGACATGCTCCAGAACCAGAGGCAGCAGGGGGCCTTCCGGTGTGGTGGCGTCCATGTCCTGTCGTAGCGGATCTATCAGGCCTTCGTCCTGGAATTGCTCCATGACCTGGTCGTATCTGACCTGAGTGTCCTGCCGCGCAAGGTCCCAGTCGATCAATTCCTTCAGAGGTCCGGGAAGTTCCCTGTAGGCGTTTATCACGGCAATGAGCTGCCCCAGATCCATTGAGCCCTGGATCGTGAGATAGCCGCCAAACAAATAGAACAGGAAGGGCGTCAGCTTTGCGATGAAGTTGTTGAAGAACTTCACCAGGAATTTCCACCGGTAGATGTCATAGCGGATCCCGTAGATCCGCCCCAGTCGCGCGGCAACGTTTGCCCGCTCCCAGTTGCTGGCATCATTGACGTGGACGGCGTGAATTCTGTTGACGACCTCGGTGACGTGGCCTGCAAGCTCGCGGGCCGTGAGCTGGCGTCTGCGATTGAGGATCAGCAATCTTCTGCGCATCCGCAGGATGATCGCAACCTGAACCACGGCCATGACCATGGCAACCACGCCCAGCCAGAAGTGCTGGATGAAGATGAAGGTCAGGGCCGTCAGCGCCTGCCCCCCCAGCAGAGCGGGTTGAACGAACGCATCGCCTGAGAAACCCCCCAGAGGCTCCGCCTCGTCCTTGATCATGCTGGAGACTTCGCCAGCCTTGGTCTGGCGAAAGCGTTCCGGGGGAAAGCGAAGGACCCGGTCGAGCAACTCGAAACGGAACCGACGCAGAAGCCGCTCGCCCATCCGCCCCTTTGCCAGGTTGATGTAGTACTTGAACAGCCCGTTAACCAGGACGAGGGCGAGAAACGAAAGGCATAGCGCCACCAGCAGCTGAACCCGGTCCAGCTGGAAGCCTTCGAAGATGCGGATCGTGCCCAGGAAGTGGAGGTTCGGGGCCAGCTGCAGGAACGCCTGGGTGTCGCCTGGCTGTTCGAATCCCTGCCCTTGCAGCGGTCCGTTGACGATCTGCTTTGGCAGGTTCAATGCAACAAAGTAAGGGATCATGGAGATCGCGACCACAAGAAGGATCACGATCTGCTCGCGCCGGGTATGGGTCCAGATGTAGCGGAGCAGACTGGTCTCTGTCACGGATCGCTGACCATCTCCCGGCCTCCGTCCGCGGGAACGCCAGGTTGTTCCGGTCACAGCGGAGGAGCGTTTCACGCTACGCCCCGGGCAAAGCTGCACAGAAGATCAGCAGTCCGCTGTGCGCCATTCAGGTCTGGCTCCAGACTTGCCGGTTCGGCACCGTCCAGAGCCTGCCGGATCGCGGTCGCCAATGCAAGCCCGTCAAGGTCCGACTCCGGCAATACGAGCGCACGCCTGGCCGCGGCCAGCCGTCCTGCACGGACGGATTGCTCGGTCTCACCCTGATCCGCATAGGGGATCAGCACCGACCGGCAGCCCGCACGCAGGATGTCGCATACCGTGTTGTAGCCGGCCTGCGACACCGACAGGCGCGATGCGGCGAGCAAGGATGCAAAGTCCTTCCGAAATGTTTCGACGGTGACTTGTCCGTCAGGAAGGTGTGCCGCCCCGTTCTTCAGCTTGTCGCGCACCTGCTCGGGAAGGTTTGGGCCGGCGATAATGCAAAAGCGCAGCGAGGGGAGGTGGCGTGCGGCTGCCAGCGCGGCCATTGCTACGCCCTCGCCGAACGCGCCGCCACCTGCCGACACGACGACGTCAAAGCCTTCGCTCGACGGGACAACGCGCGGCGGCGCCACAAGCCCCGTATAGGTCACACGTGACGCGATGCTGTCCACGAGGGGAAAACTCTCGGCTAGGTTGACGAACTCGGGGTCGCCGTGAACAAGAACATGATCGTAGTGCTGCTGGATGAGTTCGACCGTCTCGGCCGCGCGCTCGGGCCGCTTTTTCACCTGCAGAATGTCCCGGATCGACGCACAGAGGAGGGGTCGGGGACGCTGGAGCGAAATCGCATGCAGCAGCGGCAAAAGCTCGAACCGCATCTGGCGTCGACCGAAGGGGAATGCCTCTGTGACGACGACGTCCGGTGCCACGCTTGCCAGCGTGGCCAGCAGCAGATCGCGCCGCCGATCGAGGTAGTCCTGCGTCACAAGCTCACCGTTCTCGTCGGCGAGCCCCGCAAAGCTTCCCCCTGCGGCTTGAAGGGGAGGCAGCGTTACCGTCTCGATACCTTCACCTGGAAAGCCCGGCACAGCTCGCCCGCCGGTGACCATGACCACCCGACCACCTTGTGCCGCCGTGGCGGCCGCAATACGGCTCGTGCGTGCCAGATGTCCTACGCCCAGGAGATGCTGAACGTAAAACAGGATGCAGGGCGAGGTGGGCATCATCTGCTCCAACTGGTTCTGAACAGGGCCGTGAGCCGCGCGATCCCCGGAGAGTGGTCGAAATCCCGAACCACACGCTCGCTTGCCGCCTGTCCTAGCCGTTTTCTCAGCGAGGGGTCCGCAATCATCCGCGACAGGGCTTCTGCCAGTGCGGCGGGATCTTCGGGGGGTACGAGCAAGCCGGTCTGCCCGTCGTCTATGAACTCGGGGATTCCCGAAATATCGCTGGCAACTGCCGGCAAGGCCTGACTCGCGGCTTCGACGATGACGTTCGGCAGACCGTCGCGGTCTCCGTCTCCGGTCTGCCGGCTGGCGAGGACGAATACATCCGCCTTGCGATAGGCGTCGAGGACCTCGTGCTGGGCGCGCGCGCCCCAGTGCGACACGCGATCGGCCAGCCCTAGCCGCGCCGCCTTCGCCTGAAGTTTCTCCAGCTCCGGGCCCGAGCCGATGTGAACCAGATTCCAGTTCAGGTCCCCGGGCAAGCGGGCCAGCGCTTCGATGAGTATGTCTAGCCCCTTCTTGCGAACGGCGCGGCCCACGGAGAGCAGACGAACCGGATTCAACGGATCAAGGCCGTCGCGTGCAGGTCTCGCATCGGATGGCACACCGAAACGCGACAGATCCAGCCCGTGATAGACGAGATGCACGCTCGCCTCCGGTGCAAGTTTGGCAAGGCGGTCATGGCCGACCGCGGTGCAGGTTACCGTCCAGTCGGCTGAAGCCAACTTTTCTTGCAGATCCCAGTCCGGTGTTGTCCAGATGTCCTTGGCATGCGCAGACATGGTGAACGGGAGCCCCCGCATCATCGCCGCGTAACGGGCAACCGAAGCCGGAGTATGGGCAAAATGTGCGTGAATCCAGACCGGACCCGGCGGCAACTCGGCCGCCATCACCAATGCCTGTCCAAAGCGCCGTCCCCTGTTTGCAGATGGATCCCGCACCAGGTCACGCAGAAAGGTGGGGAGCGTCTCCCAGAACCCGCGTCGCCGGATGCCAGCCATGAGACCCCGCAGAACCCGGATGGGCTGCAGATAGAGATACTCTGGCAGATAGTCGACCGGCGCTGCCGTCTCCTCGTGGATGGGGTGGCGCTTCGTGTCGGTTGGATTTCGCAACGAGACGATGCGAAGTCGAAGTCCCGCTCGCTCCAGCCCGAGAAGCTCCTGGGCGATAAAGGTTTCCGAGAGGCGCGGGTAGCCTTTGACAACGACGACCAGCAGGCGATCACGGATCATGAATTGGCGATCCGCAAGGGATGAAGATCGTTTCGCCGGCGCTGCTCGAGCCATTCCCCCACGTCAGCGACAATCCGTTCTCGCCCGTCAAGGCTTGCGAGCCCGGCCGCGACAGCCGCGGTTGCCTCGGAGGGTCGCGCGGCCTTTCCGAGAGATCTGAGCGCGGCAGCCATCTCTGTAGGAATGGCTGCCCGTTCAGCGGGAAGCCGTTGAACAAGACCCAGGGCGGCGGCGCGATCCGCACGGATGGCTTGCTCCATTCGGGGCTGCGTGCGCGGGACCAGCAGCGCCGGCCGGTCAAAGCTGAGGATTTCGCAGAAGGTATTGTAGCCGCCCATAGCGACGACGGCCGAGGCGTTGGCGATGATATCTTCCATCCGGTTGTCGAAGTCCATGATCTCGATCGCCCGCAGTCCCCAGGCCTGCTGCAAAAGCTCAGCGCGATCCTTGGCAGCCATATACGGGCCGAGCACCACAACAGTACGCGGGAGATCGGGATCCTGGCTATGTGCGCCCAAGACGGCCCGGATCAGGTTCATTCCATCACCGCCGCCGCCTGGCGTGACAAGGACATAACCTCGGCCAAGACGCTCGCTCGCATCGTCGATCTTGGTGCGATCCCGGCGCAAGAAGCCCGTGTACCGCATGCGATGGCTTAATCCCGGAGGCAGATCCAGCCCCACAAGGGGGTCGTAAAAGCCCTTCGGCCCATAGACCCAGATATTGTCGTAGTAGAGATCGATCTTGTTCAGGATGTTGCGGCGGGCCCATTCGGCGGCAAGAAGATCGGGTGCATCCATGACGTCGCGCAATCCGAGAACCAGATGCGTACCCTGCGCCTTGAGATAGCACAGGGTGTCTTCCAGCTCGCCCCGCAGGCCGAGAGGTTCCTTGTCAGTGATGAATATGTCGGGCCGGAGCGCTTCTGCCGCGTTGCGGATCAACGTCCGCCGCACCCGCAGCGTTTCCTCCAGCGATACATGCTGGGCCATCGACTGGTACTCGCCGTTGCGCAGCTTGATGATGCTTGGCACCTTCATGAAGTCGACCCTGGCACGATAGTCGAACGCGCCCGCGATCGGAGCCCCAGAGACGATCATGACAGACAGGCCGCGATACGCAGCAACAAGTGCATGAGCGATTTCGCGGCATCGACGCAGATGCCCCAGCCCGAATGTATCGTGGCTGTACATCATCACGCGAGTCTTCTCGAAATGAGCCACAGTCATTCTGCCTTCTCGGAAAAGGTGGAACCGGCAGCTAATCCGTCAGAGATGACCGGCCGGGTTCCGCTAAAATTGATCTTTGACCGACGATTGCTCAAATTTCCGACCGTCGCTCGCAAGCTATATCCATAAGTTCGACAACATCCACCAGCTTCATGAGCAGGGCACATTTCAGCGCCCTTGTTGCTTTCGCGTTCAGCCGGAGCGAGCAGAGGGAATGCCTATTTCGGGGCGCTCAGCAATTGCTGCTCTCGCCGGAAAATGCTGCCGCAGGCAAGGAGGCGAACGACCATGTTGCCCCGAGACGAGAACCACCCCTTCCGGGGCCATGTGCCGAACGGCCGGTTCGTGTGGTCTGAACAGGGGTGCACCCGCCAGCGCCGCTGATGCGCTGACCTTGATATCCGGATGGCGTTTCATCACGATCGCGTCCTGGCAGGGCAGCTGGTCGAACAAGACCGGACTTTCGCCTGCGGGCTGAACAAGGGATGACAGGCCGCTGCAAAAGGTCAAGGTCTCGTCCTCCTGGCTGCAGGGAAGCTGTGGCAAGTTGATCGAACCTTAGCAATCGGTGTTGGCCGCGGCGATGCAGAAGCTGCCGACTTGGTGCCGATTTTGCGGTCTTCTGCCTTCGGTGGCCCCCCACCCTGAGCACCTGCTCGGAAATCGGCCAGTGACGGAAGCTGCGAACCTGCCATGTCGCCGGACCGACACCGGGGATCGTCATGAATCAGCGGAAAAGCTCGCCGTTCTCGACGAAGCGGTGTTCCGAAACCTGCGTCACGCGTGGGGATGATCGCGGCGCAGGGCGCCGCCAGAACGGACATTCCGAATTCGGATTACCAGGTGCCGGCTGGATCGTGGACATGCCCGATAGCAGTAGTATCGATTAGAACGGTGGGTCGATGGCATCCAGTGCGGCGCACACGCCGGCACCGTAATCAGGGTGAACTTGCGAAAAGAGCCCAAGCTGCCGCTCAACGATCCCGGCGGGAACATCCGTCATGGCCGCCGCGATGTTCGCGAACAATCGAGCCTTTTGCCCGCAGTCGAAAAGCGTGAATAGGGCACGGGGTTGGCTGAAATCGTCATTGCCTTCTCGGAGATCGAACCGGAAGGCAGGGCCATGCAGATCCAGCGGAGGCTCGATGAACGATCCGTCCTCTTTCGGACCGCTGAAGCTGTTCGGTTCGTAATACGCGTCAGGATTGGACAGGTTGTCAAAAAAGCGCATCGCACCGTCCTTGTGGTAATGATGCACGGGGCAGAGCGGCCGGTTGACGGGAAGTGCTTCATAATGCGTTCCAAGCCGGTAGCGATGGGCATCTGCGTAGGCAAATATCCGGCCCTGTAGCATCCTGTCCGGTGAATGACCGATGCCGCGCACGACGTTCGACGGGCTGAAAGCAAGTTGTTCAACCTCGGCAAAATAGTTTCGAGGATTACGGTTGAGTTCCAGCACGCCGACTTCGATCAGCGGAAAACCGGCGTGTGGCCAGACCTTGGTGATATCGAAAGGATTGAACGGAACTGCAGCCGCCTGTTCATGTGTCATGATCTGGACCTGCATGATCCATTGCGGGAAAATCCCCGCCTCGATCGAGCCGAACAATGCTTCCTGATATCCTTCGCGGGTTCGCCCCACGACCTCTTGCGCCTGAGCATTGGTGTAATGGCGGTGCCCTTGCCGGGTCTTGAAATGGAACTTGACCCACACACGTTCGCCCTTGTCATTCCAGAGACTATACGCGTGGCCTCCGTATCCGTTCATGTGCATGGGGCTGACGGGAAGTCCGCGATCCGAAAAGAGAATGGTCACCTGATGCAGGCTTTCAGGGGAAAGCGACCAGAAATCCCACATGGCCGTTGGCGACCGCAGATTGGTGCGCGGATGACGCTTTTGAGTATGAATGAAGTCGGGAAACTTGAGTGGGTCGCGGACGAAGAAAACCGGCGTGTTGTTGCCGACCAGATCCCAGTTGCCCTCCTCGGTGTAGAACTTGAGGGCGAAGCCGCGAACATCCCGCTCATGATCGGCAGCGCCCATTTCCCCCGCAACGGTGGAAAAGCGCGCGATCATCCGGGTCCTGGCGCCCGGTTGCAACACGCGTGCACAGGTCAGATGCGAGATGTCTCCCGTGATCCGCAAAACTCCATGCGCGCCCCAACCCTTTGCATGGACGATGCGCTCCGGGATACGTTCGCGGTTCTGATGGGCCAACTTCTCGATCAGTTGCCAATCCTGTATCAGGATCGGTCCACGTTCACCGGCTGTCAGACTGGCCTGATTGTCGCCCACTGTCGCACCTGCAGTTGTTGTCAACGGCATGCTCCGATGCTCTTCCTCACGCATCTTCGGTCCTTTCTGCGCAGTTTCTGCCATGTGTCGGTTGACGGACATGTCAAGAACAACCTTAGCGGGTTCGCGCAGATGCACGTCGCTCCACCTGCTGCGGTGATGCAAATCTTGCGATATGTTTTCTGGGGATTGGCGGAGGCGGCCAGTGCCAGGAAATGACCGCCGGCGGTAGTAGGGCGCAAGATCGGCACCTTTGCAGCAGCCCATGCGTCGCGGTTGTTCGTGATCCTTCTTAGTCTTGGATCGGATCGAGAGAGCAACGCGCCCGGGCAGAGCTTTACGATCCTTGTATGACGAAAGGATCGCAAATGCATTCCATCAATGGCTTGATTCAGTCAGCCCTCACTCGGCGCGCGGTGCTCAGTTCAGCCGGCGCGTTCGGAGCGGCGCTCATTCTTCCCCTCCCCGGTCTCGCCCAACCTTATCCCACAGGAGATTTTGCAATGGCAACGATAACTACCGCAGATGGCACGCGTCTATTCTACAAGGACTGGGGCCCGAAAGATGCGCAACCGGTCATGTTTCATCACGGGTGGCCTCTGAGTTCCGACGACTGGGACAACCAGATGTTGTTCTTTCTTGCCGAAGGCTATCGGGTGATAGCGCATGACCGACGTGGTCATGGTCGGTCGGACCAGACCGATACAGGCAATGAGATGGATACCTATGCCGCCGACGTGGCGGAGATCGTGAAGGCCCTCGATCTGCGCGATGTCGTCCATATCGGACATTCGACAGGTGGCGGCGAGGCGGCCCGCTATGCTGCCCGCGCCGAGCCTGGGCGGGTCGCCAAGGTCATACTGATCGGTGCGGTACCGCCCGTGATGGTGCAGTCCGACAAGAACCCGGACGGGATACCGATGGAGGTATTCGATGGCATCCGGTCAGCGCTTGTGGCGAACAGGGCGCAGTTCTTCCTTGATCTTCCGAGTGGGCCTTTCTACGGCTTCAACAGGGATGGCGCCACAGTCAGCCAGGGTCTGATCAATAACTGGTGGCGTCAGGGGATGGCCGGTGGCGCAAAGGCACATTACGATTGCGTTGCTGCTTTCTCTGAGACCGATTTCACCGACGATCTGACTGCACTTAACGTGCCGGTATTGTTCGTGCATGGCGAAGACGATCAGATCGTTCCGATCGAGAATTCGGCACACAAGGCGATGAAGCTTGTCCGAGACGGAACGCTCAAGAGCTATCCCGGACTTTCACACGGCCTGTTTGCCACGCATCCGGATGTGGTGAACCCGGACCTGCTTTCCTTCGTTGCCGCGTGACGTAGCGCCCTGGTCACTGGGCACGAAGCAACCCAAGATGTCTTGCGGGTTTAGCTCCGCAAGACGTCATCAGCGCGGGACAGAATGTCGAAGCTTGTCGGCAGCTATAGAATTATAGCCTCGGACTCGCCCGGTTCCGTCCCCGCTGTAGCACCGGAGCGCGGCGTCTTCGAGACATGCGCGATGCGCTGTCAAAAGGCCGCAGACGGGTCCGGTGATGCTCTTTATCCGACCGGTTTGCGATGACTTGACGGACCGGCGCAGCAAAAGTGCGGCTGGAAACGGTTCTCGACTACTTCAGCGATCCGGATCCGCAAGGCTGCTCCGCGGGCATCATCCCCCCTGCCTGTGGTTTGGCGCCGCCGCGGCCCCGCCTCTGACGCATGCGGGGCCGCGCCCCTGCAAACGCGAGCTTTGCGACGCGCAGGCGCATCTTGCCGATGCGGGCGGCTTTGCGCCGAGGACCTATGGCAGGCCATTGCCCGGACCGCCCGTCAAGCGACAGCGCGCCATGTCGCAGGTGCCTTATTGGCGGGCGGGCTGGCGGTTACTGACAGAGGGCCGGCAAGCGCCGTGAGGACCCGCGACACACTGGCCATGACCCAGGATTTGAAAGAACAAGACGCATGGAGACTTTCAGAATCGCCATCGCAGGTTTCGGAGGCGTCGGTCGCGCCACGGCAAACCTGCTCCTTGGCCGCCGCGCGCGCTATCGCCAGCTTTACGGGGCGGATGTCCGTCTTGTCGCCGTCTGCGGATCACGGGCCGGGCTGCTTGACGCCGGAGGCCTTGAAGCTGACCGACTGGGTGCACTTGAACCGGGGCAATCAGGACCGGCCTTCATCGAGGCAAGTGGCGCCGACATCCTGATCGAAGCGGGACCGAGCGATTTTCGCACCGGCGGACCGGGCCTTGCCTATATCCGTTCGGCACTGTCGGCGGGCAGGGACACGATCGTCATCTCGAAAGGGGCATTGGTCCATAGCGGAAAACAGCTGCTCGTGCTGGCAAATGACACTGGTGCGATGCTGAAGCTTAGCGGCGCAGCCGCGGCAGCCTTGCCGACGATCGATCTTGTGGAGCACAGTCTGAAGGGCTGTGAAGTGCTTGGAGTCGAGGGCATTCTGAACGCGACGACCAACTACTTGCTGGATGCCATGATGACGAAGGGCATCGACTTCGAGACGGCGCTGAGTGAAGCGCAGCAAGGCGGATTTGCCGAGGCTGATCCCCGCAACGATACCGAGGGCTGGGATACCGCCTGCAAGCTCCTTATCCTCGCCAACTTCGGACTTGGCGCGGACCTGACGATGGACAACCTTCGCGTCGAAGGCATTCAGTCGGTGACACGAGCGCGCCTGGAGGCATGGCGGGCAGAAGGCGTGGTCCCGAAACTCGTCGGCAGTCTTGTCCGCACGAACGACACATTCGAAGCCAGCGTCGGCATCATAACCTATCCGCTCGCCGATCCTCTTGCGAATGTCCGGGGGAAGGACAAGGCAATCCGCATTGTCACCGACGCCATGGGGGAAACGGTCGCGATTGGATCTGGTCGCGAGCCGCTCGCAACGGCCGCCGCCGCCCTGAAAGATCTCGAGCACATCCTGGCCGCAAGGAGCAGCGCACGCGCACCAACAAAAGGGCAATCATCATGACCCGGCTTAGCCTGCAAGCCATTCGCCACGTCCACTTCGAGGATCTCGGAAGCTCTGAGGCTATTCTGCACGAGGCGGGTTACGACATAGAATATCTGGACGTCGCAGACCGTGATCCCTCGGCAATAGATCCGCTCGCGGCCGACCTTCTTGTGGTGCTGGGTGGACCGATAGGTGTCAACGACGCCGATACCTACCCGGTGGTAAGCAAGGAAATTGACTTGCTGAAGGCTCGCCTCGCCGCGAACCGGCCGACCATGGGCATCTGCCTCGGCGCACAACTCATGGCGGCGGCCCTCGGTGCCCCGGTCTATCCGGGGCCCCGCAAGGAGATTGGCTGGTCTACCCTCGAACTGACAGCATCCTCAGGTCAGAATCCCCTTGCCGCGCTCCAAGGGGTTCCGGTTCTGCATTGGCATGGAGATACATTCGACCTGCCGGATGGATGCGAGCTTCTGGCGTCCACCACGATCTGCCGGAACCAGGCGTTCTCTCGCGGCCCGAACATTCTTGGTCTCCAGTTTCACCCCGAGGTAGCTGTGGCCCGGTTCGAACACTGGCTTCTGGGTCATGCCAGCGAACTGTCGACTGCGAACATCAGTCCTGTCGCGCTACGCCGCGACGCGCAGCTTTATGGGAAGGGCCTCGAGGCCGCCAACGCGCGAGTCCTGCGCGGCTGGCTCGCGCAGATCGAACGCTGAGCTCTTCGGGGCCCGGCAAGCCTTGCGTCTCGGCTGGCAGGGGTCAGAGCTGATGCGGCGCGTCGGGCGGCTGATGCGGACCCGGGATTGCCGCTGAAAGAACGAGTTCAAGCAACTGCCGATCATAGGGCCCATCAGGCGCAATATTCTCGGAGATATTTGTTTCCTGAACATGGCACTAAAACGGCGAATAACTGAAAGAGATCAACATGCCGAGGTATTACCAAAGTCGCTCAACATGCCGCATGTACCTGTTCCTGTTTCCGCGACAGAGCTCCCCGATTTTGACGCTACGGTCGCCTGCCGGGCAAGCCTATTCCTATAGATGAATTGTATTTCAGGAGAATATCGTGCGCAGAATCCTCGTAGTGAATAGCAGCGTCTCAGGCGACACGTCTGTATCCCGCTCCCTCGTAGATTACGCAGTTAAGCGTCTGCTGGAATCCGATCCGGATAACATCGTGGTGCAGCGCGATCTCGGCTATGGCCCCATTCCTCATCTGACGCCGGCTACGGTCGCAGGCATCAGGGGGGTCGCGACTACGCCTGATGAGATGGCGGCACAGGCGCTATCGGATCAACTGATCGAGGAACTGCGCGCCAGTGACGTCATTGTCTTCGGCGTGCCGATGTATAACTGGAGTGTGCCGACATCGCTCCGCGCGTGGTTCGATCACGTGCTGCGACCGCGCGTGACCTTTGCCTATGGCGAGGATGGCCCGAAGGGCTTGATCGGCGGAAAACGCGCGATCGTGATTCAAACGCGCGGGGGCGTTTATACCGAAGGACCGACAAAGCCAATCGATTTCCAGGAACCCTATATGCGGCAGCTTCTTGGCTTCATCGGCATCAAAGACGTGGCCTTCGCCCACGCGGAACGTATCGGCTACGGTCCCGAAGCCCGCGACGCCGGTATCGTGACTGCCAAGTCGGAGATCGATGGCATCACGGCTCGCATGATGTCGCGGCTGCACTAGAGGGAACCGATCAAGCTTTCGGTCGACTCCGATGCGATCATCCGGGTCAATCTGACTTGCCCCGAACGGCAATATGCAACTCAGAGGGCGGCCGGTGGATACCCCGGGCCGCCCCTCATGATTTTTATCGTCCGGCGTAAACGGTCATTCGAGAAGAAGGCGCGCCGCCCACCTCAATCCGCCCTTGCAGAATTAATCAGCCGTCATTCCATCAGGCAGGTCGCTCAACGGAATAGGCCCTTTGCCGCCCTTCAATTGCGGCCCTGCTCTTTCTCGTCGAATTCTGCCCTGGATGCTTCGATGTCCTGCCATGTGTCCCGTATCCAGTCGGTAAACCCGGCCAGCGGCTTCAACATCGACTTTCCTCGCTCCGTCAGCTCATACTCCACGCGGGGCGGCAGTTCAGTGTAATAATGCCGCACGACCAGACCATCCCTTTCAAGGTTTCGAAGGGTCAGAGTCAGCATTCGTTGCGAGATGTCAGGGATGCCGCGCCTGAGCGCCCCGAACCGCATGGGCGCATCGGGAGAGAGCGAAAGCAGCGAGATAACGAGGATCGTCCACTTGTCGCCAAGTCGCGCCAGCACGCTTCCCGGAGCGCAGGGCGTCAGTACCGGCCCATGCGACGTTTCGATGACAGGCCGACCATTGATCTCTCGCGCCATCTGAACCTTCTCCAATGTTAGTTCTCTTTATGTGCCCAAGGACCAAGAATGTGCCGTCTTGTGCGGCCTTCGCAATAGTTCCACATGGTAACCTCAAATAGTTATTAAGGAGAACTGACATGTCAAGCTCACCGGAATTCCTGGTCTTCGGAGCCACAGGCCAGCAAGGCTGTGTTGTGGCGCGGGCGCTGCGCGAAGCAGGCCGTGAGGTTCGCGCCTTCGTGCGCGACCCGCAGAGCGAGAGGGCCAGAGCGCTCGCCGCCGAGGGAATAACGCTCGCGGTGGGCGACCTTTTTGACCGCGCATCGATTGACAGGGCGATGACCGGGATACGCGGCATTTTCAGTGTGCAAGCCAGTTCACCTTCCGGGCTGGTCACAGATGAACAGGAAGTGGCGCAAGGCAAGGCTATCGCCGACAGCGCTGTCGCAGCCGGGGTCGCCCATCTGGTATATTCTTCCGGTGGTGCAGCAGGAAAAGGCCATACGGGCATGGGACATTTCGATAGCAAGTCCCGCATCGAAGATCACATTCGCGGCTTGCCGATTGCTGCGACAATCACGCGTCCCGCCAGCTTTATGGAAATGATGATGCTTCCCGGAATGGGGCTGAATACAGGTGTCTTCACATTCTTCATGCAGCGGCGTCAGTCGATGCAGATGATAGCGCTTGATGACCTTGGGCGTATCAACGCGCAGATACTTCTCCAACCCGGACGTTATGCCGGTCAGACCCTGGAACTCTCGGGGCAGGATATCACCGGGGAATATCTGGAAGAGGCGTTCTCACGTGCGGCAGGTCATCCCATCCGCTATCAGCGCTTTTCCGACGAACTGCTGGCGGGAAATGATTTTCTGCGTCAGCTTTCCGCGCTTGTCGATAAGGGCATCGTGGCCGGAGTCGCAGACATTCCTGCATTGGAGCGCGAGTTCGGGCCAATGCTGAAGCTGGATCAATGGCTTTCCGGCCCGGGCAAGGTTCTATTCGAAGAGGCTCTCAATGCACCTCAGGCAGGCATATCATTGCGGTAGTGCCTGGAACTGGCGGAAGGGGCGCTTTGCCACGCAGACGGCTATCTACCAGGGGGCAGTGACTGCCTCTGGCAGGTGTTGAAGGCGCCCCTAGCCGACCCCCGGGACCTCGCTCCGCTCGACCACTCCGCACAATAGGCAGGTCGTTTGCGACATCACCATGCACGTGCCTTACCCATCACGACGCCCCCAGGCAGGCAGTGACAATCGGACGGTTACGGGCAGTCAATGGCCTAGCGCCGAAATCGTGGTGCTCATGCCATGAAACTGCTGGCCCTGAACGGCCTCAGCTTACAGCCTATCATCGGCATCCTGCCTTTCGGGATGAGAGCCGCTTTGCCTCAATGATGGCAGAGCGTCGTTCTGTCAGATCATCTCAAGCTCGGCAAAAATCCTGATCCAGGCACGCGTCCCCGCGCGAAAGCGCTCCACATCGTAATGTTCGTCCGGCCCGTCGATCGCATCAGTCCCCAGAATGAACCCGACCACAATACCGTCCACTGAAAGCGCCTCATGAAGCTGATGGACCAAGGGAACCGTTCCCCCGCTTCCTTTCAGGACCGCCGGATGGCCCCATTCTGCTTCCAATCCGCGCGCAGTGGCACGGAGATACGGATTGTCTTGAGATAGCATGATTGCCGGGGCATAGCTCGCGCCTTCGAACTCGGCTCTGCAGCCCTCAGGCACCCGGGCCAGAACGAACTCCTTGAAACGTTCGCGAACGAGATCCGGATCCTGCCCTGCCACCAGGCGGAAGCTTAATCGCGCGTGAGCCGTGCCGGGCGTCACGGAGCGGCCTGTGGGTCCTTGATTGCCGCCGGTAACACCGTTGATATCGATTGCTGGCCGCCCCCACATCGCCTCAAGGGCCGAGTAGCCCTGCTCGATCACGCCGCCCTCAAGGCTTACACCGTCGTTCACCCCGGCTTCGGCAGAAAGCTGTCGCCACTGGTCGCGGCGCATTGCGGGAATATCCTGAACGCCGTCATAGAATCCGTCGATCGCGATGCGACCGCCCTCATCGTGAATCGCCGCCAGGATGCTTGAGAGGATACGGAGCGGATTGGCGGCAACTGCGCCAAAAAATCCCGAATGCAGATCGCCGTGCGGAGTCAGGATTGTAACCTTTTCATGCACCAGCCCCTTTAGCTGCGTCGTGATGGCGGGCCGATCGCGTGACCACATATCACCGTCACAGATGAACGCGATGTCGCAGCATAGCTCATCGTGGTGTTGGGCGAGGAAGTCGGGCAGACTTGTCGAGCCGATTTCTTCCTCGCCCTCCAGCAGGACCACGATATCGGCCGGAAACTCTCCATGTATGGCCTTCCATGCCCGCAGCGCCTCCAGCAAGGTCCAGAACTGGCTTTTGCTGTCGGATGCGCCGCGACCGTAAAATCTGTGCAGGCCCTCTTCCTCAATAATTGCCGGCGCAAAGGGCGGATGTGTCCAGTCATCCGGATCTCCTGCAGGCTGCACGTCATAGTGGCCGTAGAACAGTATTCGCCGGCGTGACGAGCTGCTGTGGCATGAGCCTAGTACGACCGGATGCCCCCCCGTTTCGACGATCTTTGCTTGTAGACCCATTGAGATCAGTTCCGCCTGCAGCCAAGCGGCCGCCTTGGCGATCCCCTCGCTCCCCGGCGGATCGATGGAGATTGACGGTATTGCGATCAGGTCTAGCAGCTTGCGGACCGCCGTATTCTCGTGTCGCGCGGCTTCATCCATTACCTTATTCAGCCGCGCGATGGCGTCTGATGTCTGCGCATTCCGATCAATCATGTGTCAAACCACCTGCGCCTGCGGCTTTGGTTGGCCAGAGCTTCGATGAAGCGCTGCATATCGTCCCAAAGCTCGTTCTCGTCCTCGAGGCCGATCGAGACCCGCAGCGTGATGTCAGGATCGATCCAGCGGGTGGCGCTGCGGTTTGCCGCAACCGTCATCGGCGCCACCAGGCTGCGCGTGCCGCCCCATGAAGCGCCGATGACAAACAGCTTCAACGCATCAAGCGCGGCAGTGACATGCGGGGCCACCCTGTCGGGAAAGGTCAGGGTGAAGACACCGCTTCCGCCAAGGAAGTCCCGCTTGAAAAGGGCATGACCAGGGCTTGAGGGCAGAGCCGGGAACAGCACGCGCCGGATCATCGGGTGCCGTGCCAAACGTTCCGCGAACCGTCCTGCCACCGCCTCGCTGTGGCGCAGGCGAAGACCGAGCGTTTCGAACCCGCGCAGGACCAGTGCTGCGTCGTCGGGCGACGCACCGATCCCCATCCGTCCGATCGTCGCCTTGATCCGCGCTGCGAGTTCGGCACTCCTCACGGATATCGATCCCATCAGGACATCCGAATGCCCAGAGACGTATTTCGTCAGCGCCTCGGTCACCAGATCGGCGCCAAGGGTCAGCGGCTTCAGGTTCAACGGAGTAGCCCATGTGTTGTCAACGCCGAGAAGGGCGCCGCCCCCGTGCGCGATGTCGGCGACGGCGGGGATGTCCATGATCTCCATTGTCGTCGAGCCAGGGCTTTCGCACCACACGATCTTCGTTTCTGGCAGCATCCGCGACCGCAGATCGTCAAGGTCGGTTGGATCGAAGAAGTCCGCGACGACGCCCATCCGAACGAGTTCGTTCCGAGCAAGATCGCGCATCGGCGGATATACCGTGTCCGCCAGAAGAACGTGATCGCCGGCCGACAAGAACGGGAGAAGCGCCATTGTATTAGCAGCTTGCCCCGAGGGAACCAGAAAGCTGCGGCAGCCGCCCTCAAGCCGGGTCAGCTTCTCTTCGAGCGTGCGGGTCGTCGGCGTCCCGTAAAGCCCGTAGGCATAGCCGCTGTCACCCCGATCGCCGCGCGCCGCGTAGGCTGCAGCGTCTTCGAATGCGATGGTGGATCCCCGGTGAATCGCGACCCCCAGCGGATCAAACCCCTCCGTCGGCACCTTCGGTGTCACGACACACTGTGTAAGGTCACTCATCTTATTTCCTTTTGCCGTCTTGCTGGGGCCGCTGCCTGTTCATTTCTGCCAAAAGCACTGTCATTTCTGTTTTCATTCGTATTCTCTGTTCTTGAACAGAAGAGGAGCGGGCATGAACCTGCGACAGGTAGAGATTTTTCGCGCGGTCGTGACGCACAGGACGACGGCCCGAGCGGCCGAGACCCTGAGGATCTCGCAGCCCGCCGTGAGCAAGATGCTGCAGGCCCTTGAGCAGAGCGTCGGTTTCCCGCTGTTTCACCGCACCAAGGGCCGTCTGGATCCGACAGTCGAGGGGCAGCTTTTCTTTCAGGAAGTCGAGCATGCCTTTGCCGGGCTTGCGAAACTTCGCGGCGCTGCTGCGCGGATCCGTGACTATGGTTCGGGAGAGATCCGCGTCGCGAGCTTGTCGGCGTTTTCGAACAATATAATGCCCCAGGCGATTGCAGGCTTCTTGGCAAAACACCCGGGTATCGCGATCACCTACCATTCGCGAATGTCCTCGGTTGTGCGTGATCTGGTAGCGTCGGGCCAGTTTGATCTTGGTGTTGTGGCTGATGAAATCGACAGGACCGGCGTCGAATGTCGCCCGTTCATCGAGCTTCGAGCAGCGCTGGCCATGCCCGAGGGTCACCCGCTCACGAAGCTTGAAATGGTTCGACCGGCGGATCTGGAGGGACACAACTTTCTGGCGTTGTCGCCCGAGGACACGGCACGCCAGCGAGCTGAGGCAGTCTTCGAGCAAGCTGGCATCAAGGTGCGTACGGTTCTCGAGACACCCTATACCATGAACATCTGCGCTATGGTCGCGAACGGCCTGGGCGTGGGACTTGTCGATCCCATGGCCGCGGATCTTTTCCTCAACCGGGGATTGGTCTTGCGCCCGTTCGAGCCCGCGTTGAATTTCCGGACGTTGCTGATCCTGCCACCGCACCGGCCACCGTCGAGGCAGGTGGAAGCCCTTATCGCAGAGCTTCATGAAGCCGCCGGCATCTGACGGCGGCTTCGGGCGCTCAGCGGCGGCGGGGGCGGCGGCGGCACAAGATTGCATGTCTAAAGCACCTTCGACAGGAATGCGCGGGTCCTGCCATTCCTCGGATTGGCCAGCAGTTCGCGGGGCTCGCCTTCCTCGACAACGCAGCCTTGATCCATGAAGACAAGATGATCGGCGACCTCGCGCGCAAATCCGATCTCGTGCGTGACAAGCATCATGGTCATGCCGTTCTGCGCAAGGTCCTTGATGACGTCCAGCACCTCTCCGACAAGCTCGGGATCGAGCGCCGATGTCGGCTCGTCGAACAGCATGATCTCGGGTTCCATTGCCAATGCGCGCGCAATGGCAACGCGCTGCTGCTGCCCGCCGGAAAGCTGGGCCGGATAGCGATCAGCCAGGTCGTTCAGACCGACACGGTCCAGCAGTTCCAACCCGAGCTTCTTCGCAGCGGCCCGGCTCATTCTCTTCACCTGAACAGGCCCTTCGATCACGTTCTGAAGCGCTGTCTTGTGTGGGAAGAGGTTGAACTGCTGGAAAACCATGCCGGTCTTACGACGTTGCGCATCGATCTGCCGCTCGGCAAGGACATGGAAGCGGCCGCCCCGCTCCTCGTATCCCTGCAGCTCACCGTTCAGGTATACGCGCCCGGCGGATATCGTTTCCAGCTGGTTGATGCAGCACATCAGCGTGGACTTGCCTGAACCGGATGGCCCGATGACCACGCAGACTTCGCCCCGAGCGATCGTCAGATCGACGCCCCGAAGCGCGTGTACCGGACCAAAGAACTTGTGGATACCCTCCAGCGAGACGACAGTGTCATCAGACATGCCTGCCCCCGACAAAATCCTGACCTCTGCCGAAATGGCGTTCGAGATAGTGTTGCCCGACCATCAGCACTGAAGTGATCACAAGATACCAGAAGCCCGCGACCATGAGCATCGGCACCGGCAGGTAGATCCGGTTGGCAATGGCGTTGGTCGCAAACATCAGGTCCAACGTGAACGGCACCGCCAGTACCAGCGACGTGCCCTTCAGCATGCCGATCGTCTCGTTTCCGGTCGGCGGGATGATCGTCCTCATCGCCTGCGGCAACAGGATCCGCCACCAGATCCGCCCGCGCGACATCCCGATCGCCTGCGCGGCCTCCGTCTGGCCGCGTCCTATGCTCTTGAACCCTGCGCGGAAAATTTCCGCGAGATAGGCGCTCTCATTGAGACCCAGCCCCAGCACCGCCGCAACCGACGCGGTGACGATCAGGTTCGTAGGGACGCCTACGATTTCGGGGCCGAACGGAACCGAAATCGACAGACGCGGGAACAGCACCGCAAAAAGCCCCCAGAACAGAAGCTGCGTGTAAAGGGGCGTTCCGCGAAAGAACCAGATCCACAGCCAGGCCAGGATCCGCAGGATCGGGTTGCCACAGTCGCGCATGAGGACAAGCGCGCCCGCGCAGACGATGGCCAGCAGCATCGCGACGACGGTCAGGAGCAGAGTCCAGCCGACGCCCGCGAGCACGGTCGGTGCAAAAAGATACTGGAGAAATACGTCCCAGTGAAAATTGGGGTTCTGCAGCAGGCTCTGGGCTATCTGAGCAGCGAGGATGCCCAGAATTACGACTGCAACCCAGCGACCCGGGTGGCGGCGCGGAACAACTATGTTCCGCGCCACTTTCTGGCTCTCTCCCTTTCTGAGGTCATCAGAGGAAAGCGAGTCAGGGGTGCCAGGCGTCGTCATGTCAGAACGGCGTTTCAGGATTGATAAGTGCCTCGTCAACGGCGAAATGGGTTACGCCCCACATCTCAAAGATTTCACCATAAACACCCGTGTCGATGAGGTGGTTCAGTGTGTCTGCAATCAACTGCGTCAGCTCATCGTCGGACTTTGTGATGGCAATTCCATTCAGCCCGCGCCGCGACATCGCGCCGACCGGGACGAGATTTTCCAGCCGCCCGCCCGATCGGGCCACTGCATAGGCGGCGGTGCCACCCCCGGTCGCGGTCGCATCCGCACCGCCAACAGCCACACGTGTTATCGCTTCGGTCTGCGCTGAAAATGGCAGCATTTCCACCGCAGGCTTACCTGCAGCCACACAGGCTTCACTGTCTGCGACAATATTCGTTTCATAATATGTACCCGGCATGATCGCCACCGTGGTTCCGCAATAGTCGCCGGGATCGAAACCCGTGGGATTGCCCGACCGAACGACCCACAAACTCTGGGTGTCCGAGTAGCTTACAAAGTTGACGACGCTCATCCGCTCGTTGGTGATGGAAAACGCGTTGAGGCCGATGTCGTACATGCTGCCCAGGGCCGGCAGAATCGAAGGGAAAGCGGCGGTACGGGACTCGAATTCAAGATCCAACGTTCTGGCAATTGCCCTGCCGATATCGATATCTATACCTACCGGCGTTTGGCCGTCATCACCGGAAAGATATTCCCATGGCGCGTATGCATTATCGGATCCACTGACAAGCACGCCTCGTTCGCGAATTTCCGCGGGAACTCGTGCGGCCAGGTCTTGCACGACCCCGACATTGGACAGGTCGTAGACCTCGGCCTCGGAGACCGTTGACATCGCCAGCAACCCTGCTGCGGAAAGCGCGGCGCGGCATTTTGGATTACTTCTGTACATTTCCGTGGCCTTCCCTCTTATGTGACAAGATAGAATATACCTGTTTCTGATGCTCCAGACGGAATAGTATCAGCGATGCCTTCCCATAAGGGTAGAAGAGGAAGGTCTATTCCGTCCAATACAAAGTGAGGCGCAATCAATTCTCTAAAGTTATGACATTCTGCGGCGCGGGGCACCGGTGATTTAAAGGAAGCAAGACATTGTTTCAGCGTAACAGCGAAGCCGGGCATTCACGTGCAGCTTCCTGCGGTTGGACGGTGCATGTCCGCGTCATCATCCGCGGACAGCGCGCGACGGGTTGGTCCGGTTCAGTTCAGGACTAGCCCTTTATCATGGCAAGAACAAGACGGCGGTGGCGAGGTCACTGACAGGGCCGGGAAACCGTTACCGAAAACCGCCGCAGGCCCTGACTGTCTGGAACACCTACGCGATCTTGGTCGTGGCGTCCGTCCTGAATTCGGAGGCGCGCGCAAACTCTTCGATCAGCATTTCGGTAAAGACCCTGACCTTCCGGGCCGGATGCGAGCTCGGCGGTCTCACCACGAATAAGCCGGCCGGGCGCACAGGGTACCGCTCCATAACGTTGATGAGCATACCGGATTCAAGGTATTCCATAACAAGACCTTCTGGAAGCATGGCGATGCCGAGCCCGGCCAAAGCGGCGGCGACAAGCGCTGTGCCGTTGTCAGCCTTGAAACGTCCCCGTGGGCGGACGGTGACAATTTTATCCTCGTCCATGAAATGCCAGCTTTCCGTGCCCTGCATGAGACACTCATGGGAAAGCAGATCATACGGAGTCTCTGGCGCACCACGGCTGGAAATGTAGTCCGGTGTAGCGACCAGCCTTCCAAAGATCGGGCCTATGCGTTTTGCAATCATGTAGGAATCGGGCAGATACCCAAGCCGTATTGCGCAGTCATAACCCTCGGCAACGAGATCGACATGCCGATCGCTGTAGCAGGTATGGACATGCAGATTTGGATGCTGCTGTGCAAACTTGGCCAGGAATGGTGCAAGATGGGTTGTTGCGAACGACAGGGGTGCAGAAACGCGAAGACGACCGCGCAACTCCCCGGCTGGCAAAATGGTTTCCTTGGCTTCGTCGATCTCGGCGGTCACTCTGGCGGCATAGTTCCGGAACGTCTCGCCCGCTTCCGTAAGACCGGCTCCGCGGGTCGTTCGGGCTAACAGCTGGACCCCGAGGTCCATCTCGAGCCTCGCCAGCCGCCGGCTCACGATCGATTTCGAGATACCGAGCCGTTGCGCCGCAGCCGTTACACCACCGGCATCGGCGACCTCAATGAATGTCCGCAGCTCTTCAATTTCCATTCCAAGTTCCCGAAAACGCGACACAGGTCTCAGTTTTTGAAGCTACCGTATCAATAAGGGGAATGGCAATCTCTGCCACGGGCGGTCGATAACAGTGCGCGCCTGCAGGCCTGCCGCTGTGCTGTCGCACGACGAACATGAAACTGTCGAGCATCTCTTGCGGGATCTCTCACGGAAAGGAACGGCAAAATGTCAGCGGATACCGACTTGTTCAACATGCAGGCCGCACCGATGCGGATCGGCCTGGTACGGCTCAGGCTCGCGCGGGGTCCCTCGCCAGACCGCGAACGGACTCGCACGATCGAAGCAGTAACCGGTGGAATCTGACGCCTGCCGAACCACACCGAAAGGCATGTGCGATTCAGCTCGCTACTTGCGCAGATGACGCCCGGCAGCGCAACGCCGTTCCGGCCGATTATCGTCCCCGCGTTCGCCGCTGGATGAACATTGGAGGCGCGAGGTCGGAGCCGATACTGCCTCATGGACCATGCGGGGGGCCGAGGGCGGGAGGAGTCCGTTCGGATACGGGCCGTATGCTACTTGACATACGGGGTGTATCCAGACTAAATCACATACGGCCCGTATATCGAATGCGAGCGAAACAGCGATGCGCCCGCCGTGGCGCCTGAAGCAGGCCACCAGATGGCCTTGGAAAACAAAGGAACCTGATATGGCAAAACGTGATGCTGTCTTCCCTGCGGATCGCCATGCTCTCTATGAAAAGCACGGATATTCGGCTGCAGTTCGTTCCGGAGACTTGCTCTTTGTTTCGGGACAAGTTGGTAGCCGTGCGGACGGTTCGCCCGAGCCTGACTTTGCCAAGCAAGTCCAACTTGCCTTCGATAACCTGAAGGCGACCTTGGCTGCCGGTGGGTGTGATTTCGACGATATTGTCGATGTCACCACATTCCACACCGACCCCGAGGCCCAGTTCGAGACGATCATGGCGGTGAAAAGCAAGATCTTCTCGGCGGCACCCTATCCGACATGGACCGCAATTGGTGTCAACTGGCTTGCAGGCTTCGATTTCGAGATCAAGGTCATCGCCCGTATCCCTGCGAAGGGCTGATGCCACCTGCCGTCTATGGGCGGTTCAGACGGAACTGACCCAGATCGGGGCGGGCAGCAAAAGCATGTCCGCCCGCGATTTGCCCTCGCAGACGAACCTTCCGGTGCAGATGCCAATCCGCGCCGGGCGGGTTGAAGAACTGTGAAGCATTTCCCGCACGATCCAACCCGCTGCCGCCGGCCAACCTGCGGCAGCGTATAACCACTGCGAATAGAACCATGACGAAAAAGCCTTGGACGGCATGCGGGGTTCTAATTTAATCTGCCCTGAAGGTGGCCCTGCCGCCACCGGCTTTTCGGCCAAGTGGCCGAAAAGTCGAAGTATTACCGGCAGGGATAAGGTCGCCGATACCCTCGCAGAAGCGCACTGCCAAGCATTCAGGGCGCTTGAGCGGTGATGCATCTGCGCCATCGACCACCTGCGCCACACTAACCGGCGCCGAGGCGGCAGCCACCTGATTAGGATACGCAGAAAATGACGATGCTCCCCCTTTCAGCCTCCGCTCAATGGTACCGCCAGGGCCACTGCGGATATAACGTACGTAGCATGAAATCCCCTGGCTCCGTCCTCGATCTGCTTGAAATAGAGCGCCCCCCCGGTTCGATGTCGCGCGCTGCCACACCGGATCTCCTGCTGTGCCAGGACTTGCAGGGCGGAGCATATGTGTCAGGTAACTGGGGAGGGGGGCGTTTCAATACGACAAGCGAAAAAGGCGCACTTTATCTAGCTGCGCCGAACTTCGCCCCTGTGTCCACAGTGGACACCACCCACCACATTCGTACAATTGCATTTCCTGTGGCGCATTGGCAGAAAATAGTCGACGAGGCCGCAGGCGGCGAATTCTCGTTCGAGTCCCTGCAGCTTTACGGCGGATCATTTCACTCTTTGGCCATTCGCACTGCGCTCCGGAACCTGTGGCGCTTGTCGGACGATGAGGGCGCGCCATCTCGCTTGCTGGCGCAGGCCGCCGGGTGCGAGATACTTGCTGAACTCTGTCGGTTGAGCGGAACACCGTTCAAGCCGGTAAAGGGTGGTCTTGCGCCGTGGGCAGAGCGCCGCTGTACAGAACTTATGCGGGCGCGACTGTCCGAGGACATCAGTCTCGACGAGCTGGCAGCCGAGGCGCAACTCTCCACGTTCCATTTTGCGCGCATGTTCAAGCAGAGCGTCGGTGTCCCCCCCCGGGTCTATCTGACGCGGCTCAGATTGGAGCGTGCGTGCGAGCTTCTCGAAATGACCGACCGCCCCGTCACGGACATCGCCTATGAGGTGGGGTATTCGTCGAACCAGGTACTCGCCCGGGTATTCCTGAGGCACCAGCAAACGACCCCCAGCGACTACCGTCGTGCAATGCGCGATCCGGTGAATTCGGCAGTCAGGCACTAACACCCAGACTGTCGGACAGGGATAGGTCAAGCTACTGCCCGCGCCCGCTGATCGGTGCCGGTAGCGGCCAGTTCAGGGGCTCGGGCAGTAACGAGAGTCAGCAGACGGTTGAGTGAACTGTAACCGCAACCCGAAGACGGTCGCCGGATCAGGAGGGCCGGCTGCCCCGGCCAGGTGAACCGGATGACGGCTGCGGGCCACCTCCATCGGCCCCCGGGCGGGGCGCTCGATGTGGCGGCCGACCTCCTGATCACCGCTTTCCGCAAGGAAACGGGTCGGCGAAATGACGTTGTTGCCGTGAACGTACGCGCCCCGGGATGGCATCTGCTCAGCCATCTTCGCTCAACTGGCGACCAGTCGCACCGGTCCCGGGCGGGCGCGGCGGCTGTCGGCTCGATGGGCGGGACGCGTGATCACGTTGCCGCAGGAACCGGCTCATGGCGTTGACGCAAGGTTGCGTTGCCGGGTTTCGGGCGAGTTCCAGGCAAAGGATTGCGCGGCCCCGGTTTCCGGCGGCAGAACCCAGCCGTCGCGAACCGTGATGCGCAACCTGTCGCCTTCGGGGGGCGTCTCCGCCTCGCAGTGCAGCCGCAGATCAGGCGCCTCCAGCGGCTGAACGGTCAGCAGGTAGCGGTCGCCCAGCAGGCGGCAATCGGTGACCTGCGCGGCAAACCCTTCCGTGAACCCTGTGTCACCCGGCACGATGTCGCGCCGCCGCAGGCAGGCGAGTGCGGCCCCGGGCGCAAGGCCGGGCGGCGCCCGCAGGCTGACCTCCTGCCCGAAAAGACGTGCGCGGGCGGTGGGGCCGGGCGTGATCACCTCGACCGGCACGATCTGGCCGCGCCCGAGAAACCGTGCAACCGTGGCGTTGGCCGGTTCCCGCCAAAGCTGCTGCGGCGCACCGATCTGCAAAAGGCTTCCCGCCGACATCACCGCGATGCGGTCGGCCAGCGCCATCGCCTCGGCCTGATCATGGGTGACATAGACGATGCTGGCGCCGGTCGCGCGATGCAGGCGGCGGAACTCTTCGACCATGGCTTCGCGCAGATGGGCGTCAAGGTTCGCCAGGGGCTCATCCAGCAGCAACAGGCGCGGCTTCATCGCCAGGCAGCGCGCCAGCGCAACCCGCTGCCGTTGCCCGCCCGAGAGCTGCTGGATGCGGCGTTTTTCATAGCCCGCGAGGCCCACTGTCTCCAATGCCTCGGCGACGCGGGCGCGGCGCTCGGCGGCCGCCATCCGGCGCACGCGCAGGCCGTAGCCGACATTGCCCGCCACATCGAGATGCGGCCAGAGCGCGTAGGACTGGAACACCATGCCGATTTCGCGATCCTCGGGGTCGACATGCAGGCCGGGGCCGGAGACGGTGCGATCCCCGATCCGGATCTGGCCGGATGTCGCCCGCTCGAACCCCGCGACCAGGCGCAAAAGGGTGGATTTCCCGCAGCCCGACGGGCCGACCAGCGCCAGAAACTCACCGTCTGCCAGCGCAAGGTCGATGCCGCCTATGATCCGGGACTGGCCGACGGCAAAGCCTGTATTCTCGAGCGTCAGGGCTGCCATGGCAATACTCCTTCCGGCTGGCGGCGCGCCAGCAGCGTGACCGCCCCGGCGAGCCCCAGCACGACCAACAGGACCCAGACCGAGACCGCCGCCGCCATCGTGGTCCGCCCCTCATCGTAAAGCGAGAAGACCACGACGCCCAGCGTCTCGTTCCCGCGGGACCACAAGAGCGCCGAGACCGTCAATTCGGAAAACGCGCCAAGGAACACAAGGATCGCCCCGGCCCCGACCGCGGGTGCGATCATCGGCAGGACGATGGTGAAAAGCCGGCGCAGGGGACGGGCGCCCGCGTTCCGCGCGGCCTCTTCCAGCGCGGGGTCAAGCTGGGTCAGGGCGGCGGCGACCGGGCGCAGCGCAAGTGCAAAGAACCGCGCGAGATAGGCCAGAAGCAGAATCCAGAGCGTGTTGTAAAGGCTGATGCCGAGCCCCGGCAGCGGCGGCAGAAACGCAAGGATGAAGGCGATCGAGAGCACGATGCCCGGCAGCACATAGGGCGCATCGGCCCCCAGGTTGAGCATCCGCGCCGCCCGCGAACCCCGCGCCATCAGCCAGGCCAGCGGCACAGCCGCCGCCATCGTCAGCCCCGCCGCCAGCCCCGCCAGCGTCAGGCTGTTGGCAAAGGCCCGTCGTGTCACACCAAGGTCCGCCACCACATGGATCAGGTTCGCAAGGGTCGCCGTCTGCGCCGTCAGCCGCACGCCCACCGACGGCACCAGCGCCGCCGCGACCAGCGCCGCCAGCGGCAGGATCGCGATCACCGTCATCAGCGCCCAGACCGCGACGCTGACGGGCCATCGCGCCCGCCCCAGCAGAAAGCCGCGATGCCCGCCGCCGGTGCGGTCGGTCGCCACCGCAAACCGGCGCAGCGCCAGCGTCTGCAAGGCGATCCCGGCAGCGGCCATCACCGCAAGGATCAGCGCCAGCGCCGCCACATCCGGCAACGCCGAAGGCCCGAAGCCCGAAAGCCGCTGATAGATGAGGGTCGAGAGGACGGGAAAGCGGCCCGGTATCCCCAAAAGCGCGGGCACGCCGAAATTGCCGATGGCCGAGACGAAGGCCAGCGCGGCGCCTGCGGCCAGCGGCGGCCACATCAGCGGCAGAACCACGCGGCGCACCGCGCCCAGCGGGCGTGACCCGGCGGCGCGTGCGGCGTCGATCAGATCGCCGGGCAGGGCACGCAGCCCGGCGCGCAGGGCCAGAAAGACCATCGGCGCGTGCTCGACCCCCATGACGAGGATCACGCCGCCGCGCCCCAGAAGCGGGTTGCGGGCCGGGCGCAGCGTCTCCAGCCCCGGCATGGCCCAGAGCAGGCTTTGCGGGCCGATCAGCGACATCCAGGCAAGCGCCGAGACCTGCGGCGGGATCAAAAGCGGCAGGATCAGCAGGAAAACGAGCGCCACCCGCCCGCGCAGATCGCTGAGGCCGACAAGGAGCGCCATCCCCCCGCCCAGAGCCACCGAAAGCACGGTCGCCCAAAGCGCCGCATCGAGCGTGTTCAGCGTCGCGACACGCGCCGCCGGGCTGGTCCAGACCTGCGCCAGAAGCCCGACACCCCCGGCCAGCCCGCCGTCGAACACCAACGCCAGAAGCCGCAGCAACGGCCAGAGGCAGAGCCCCAGCACATAGAGGCCGAGGACCACCAGCAGCAGGCCCTCGGCGGACAGGCGTGGTCTTTGGCCCGCAAGGATGCGCAATGGCCCTGCGGTCATCACCCGCCGAACAGATCGGCAAAGCGCTGCTTGATCTCTTCCGATTGCTCAAGCAGCAGCGCCGGGTCGGCCTGGATGATCTCGATCTCGACGTCGGGGAAGGTCTCGGGCCGGTCGATCCCGTCGCGCAGCGGCAGATAGCCCTGCTCGACGTGGAAACGCTGGCCTTCCTCGGAAAGCTGCCAGTTGACGAAGGCCTGCGCCGCCTCGACATTGGTGGCGCTGGACAGGATCGCGACCGGCTCGGTCACCGCCGTCACGCCCTCATCGGGAAAGACAAAGGCGATGGGCGAGCCTTCGGCCGCCGCGTTGAGCGGCATGTAGTCGATGATGATGCCGTAATCGGCCTCACCATTCGCGACAGCCGAAAGGACACCGCCATTGCCGCGCCCGGCGATGGCCCCATGTTCGGCCAGCGTCTCGAAATAGTCCCAGCCAAACCCTTCGGTGTTCGCGACGGTCCCGACATGGATCATCGCCGCGCCGGAATAAAGCGGGCTCGCCATCGTGAGACGGCCGGCAATCGCCGGGTCGAGGAGGTCGGACCAGCTGCTCGCCGGTTCGGACACATTGTCGGTGTTGTAGGCAAAGCCCGTGGTGATCAGCTTGGTCGAGAAATAATGCCCCTCGCTGTCATGCAGGGTGGGGTCCGTGTCGGTCGTGTCAGCCTCCGGAAAGGCCAGAAGGCGGCCTTCGGCCTTGAGCCCCTCCATCACCACCGTATCGGCGATCAGCAGCACATCGGCCATCGGGTTTCCGGCGGCGAACTCGGCTTCGAGCCGGTTCATCACCTCGGTCGTGCCCGAGCGGAAATATTCGATCTCGATATCCGGGTAGCTTTCGTTGAACCGGGCGACAAGCTGGTCCATCTGGTCGCTTGGGGTGGAGGTATAGATCACCAGCGGCCCCGACTGGGCAAGCGCGCCGGTCGCAAGGCTGCCGGCGACAAGGGCAGCAAGGGCGGCAGAAAGGGCGGTGCCGGAAAGGGCGGTCCTGAAGGTCATGCGCAAGGGTCATCTCCCGCTGCTGGTGTTTCACTGACGCCCGCCTGCCTAGCCCCGATGTGTCACAGGCAGATGACATTCGGGAAACGAAGCCCGTGGCGGGGGTCAGCGGCAGGGAATGGAGCGCCCCGGGGTAATCTGCTGCCATCAGCCCAGCTTGATCTGATGGCTGACCATGGTGCCCCCATTCGCGAGATGGAGGTCAAAGGCCGGCGAGACGCCCTCCGGGCTGTGACTTTCGGCACCGGACAGCGACAAGCTCAACCCGTAGCCGATGGGCGGGGCGGTGCTCGCAAGGCAATTCGCCCAGACGGTATGCATGGCGCGGTGGCTATGCCCGGCGATGATACGGCACACGGCGCTGCCCTTCAGCAGACGCGAAAGGGCGCTGGCATTCTGAAAACCGGGCCGGTCCAGATGGGGCGCAAAGGTCGGGAAAGGCGGGTGGTGCAGCGCCAGAATCGCAGGCCCCTGCGCCGCCGCACAAGCGCTCGCCAGCCAGTCCAGCCGGGTCGCATCAAGACCGGCGCCACCATCCGGCAAATTGCTGTCGATCGCGATCAGGTGCAATCCGGCAATCTGCGTCGTAAAGCTCAGATGATCGGGTGCGAAGGCCGCCCATTCCGCAAAGGCTGCCCGGAAGCCGGCGGGATTATCGTGGTTGCCGGGCATCGGCAACAGCGGTACCGGCGCTTCGCGCAAGACAGGAATTGCATGGGCGTAACCCTTGGCGCTGCGGTCGATGACATCCCCGGTCAGAACAATGGCATCGGGCTTGCGGTCCATCCCCGCGATCTGCGCGAAGGCCTGTCGCATCGCCGCGACCGGATCATGGCACGGGTCTGCGCCATCGTCGCGAAAGTGCGGATCCGTCAACTGTGCAATCAAGGCCATTGGTTCATCCCGAAAAGGCGCTGGTTCCCTGCCGTGCCAGCCAGAGGTTGACCACCAGCAGAATGCCCGACGTGAGCGTGATTGCAATCATGCTCATCGCCATGCCCGTCTGCACCGACCCTTGTTCAAACTGGGCAAAGACAAACGTCCCCACAGTGCGCATTCCCGCGGGTGCCAGCATGATCGAGGCCACCAGTTCGCGAGAGGCGATCGCGAAAACCAGCATCATCGCTGCAATCAGCGAGGGGGCCATCAGCGGCAGGGTGACATGGCGCAGGGCGCGCATCTGTGTTGCCCCAGCCACCCGAGCGGCGTCGTCAAGCGAGCCTGAAATCTGACGCAGGCGCGCAACGGCATAGCGGATCGGATAGGGCAGCAGGATGCCGATATAGGCGATCAGCAGGATGCCCGCCGTGCCATAGAGCGTCAGCGGCAGGAAGGGCGAATTCCAGGCCAGAATGATCCCGACGGCAAGCACGATGGCGGGGATGGCGTTGGGCAGGACCGACAGCCCGTCCATGACAGCCCGGCCCCGCCCCGTGCCGCGGACGACAATATAGGCGACCAACCCGCCGATCAGTGCGGTCGAAAATGCCGTGAGCACGGCCAGCCATCCGCTTGTGACCAGCGCCTGTGCGGCGCGGCTGCCGGTCTGGAAGATCGGCGTGTAATGTCGGGTATCGAAATTCGACCAGTTCAACCCGCCCGAGATCGTGCCCATGAAGGATGTGACCGCGATGGCAGTCAGCGGGATCACGACGCCAATCGCCGCGACCAGCGCAAAGAGCGCCACCACCGGCCAGCGCCACGCCCCCAGATCGGCCTTCTCCAAGTCTGATGGCTTGCCCGTCTGGCTGATGTAGGAACGTCGTGTCGCGATCCAGTTCTGCAGCGCAAAGGCCACCAGCACCATCGTCATCAGCAGGACCGAGCCCACCGCCGCGCCCGACAGGTCGATCGGCCAGTCTGACAGGCGGGTGTAGATGCCGGTGACCAACACCTCAAGGCCCGTCCGGGCGGCAAGGGCCGCGGGCGTTCCGAACTCCTCGATCGACATGGCGAACACGATCAGCAGGCTTGCCGCAATCGCCGGGATCGAGAGGGGCAGCGTTATCAGAACGAACGCCTGCATGGGACGCGCGCCATGGACACGTGCAGCAGATGCAAAGCGCCCGCCCACCGTCTCAAGCGCACGAGATACCGCAAAATAGACCAGCGGGAACAGGTTCAGCGTCATCACGAAGGCCACGCCCGCGAAGCTGAAGAGGAAGCGGCCCATATCTACGCCCAGAAGCTGGAACAGGTAGCCGCGCGGCTGCAGTGTCATCATCCAGGCGATGGCGGCAATGAAGGGTGGGATCAAAAAGGGGATGAGGAAGACGACGTCCCAGATGCGCGCGCCGGGGACATGGAACAGACCCCGCAGGACACCAATGGGCAGGCCGAGGATCAGGCAGCCCAGCATGACCGAGAACGCAAGCATCAGCGTGTTGCGTGCCTGAACCAGCAGGCGATCATTCTCGGTCAGGATGAGCAGTTTCGAGAACGCCCCCACGAATGATCCGCGCGCGAACTCGGGAAAGACGGCCTGCAACAGGATGAAGAGCACCGGCAGCCCCACAAGGATCACCAGTGCGCTTGCGGCCAGAAGGGTCAGTACGGATTGGCCGCGCGCCATAAGGGTTCTTTTCCTGAAACCGGCATGAACTCGGCATGGCCCCGGTTCAGTCCCGGGCCATGCGCAAAAGGCGAAGGTCAGCGGTTGGTGACGGTCGCGTTGAACCTCGCGATGATCTCTTCGCGACGTGCGGCAACGGCGTCTTCGTCCACCTCGATCACCGTCAGGTCGTTGATCCCGGGGCGCAGCCCCTCGACATCCGCACGGGCGGGCATCATCCAGGTCGCGGCGACCAGTTCCTGACCCGCCTCGGACAGAACGAAATCGACAAAGGCTTGTGCCGCCTCGGGATTGGCTGTGGATTGAAGGATCATCATCGGCCGCGGTGCGATCACGGTGCCGCTTTCCGGGACGATGACCTCGATCGTCTCGCCGCTGGCCGCCTGCCCGTAGCTGATGTAATCCACCGCCCCGAAGACGACCGCCTTCGCCCCTTGCAGGACCGGGTTCAGGGCGGCGGCATTCGGGCCGGGCACGATCATGTCATTCGCCGAGAGCCGGGCCAGCAGATCCCAGACCTCCTCGCCCATCGCGACCTCCAGCCCGGCGACCAGATCGAAGGCAGAGCCGGACTGCGCCGGGTCCGGCATGGTGACGAGATCGCGATAGGCCTCGTCGGTCAGGTCGGTCCATTCCGACGGGCGCGGCACGCCGCTTTGGGTATTCCAGACCATCGCCAGCGCCGAGACGCCTTGGGCCACATAGTGGCTATGCTTCAGAAAATCCGGCACTTCCGCCGCGTTGGGGGAAAGATATTCCATCAGCAGACCACGCTCATGCATCTCGACGGCCGAACCCCAGCTGGCGGATACGACGACATCGGCCTGCGGGTTGGCTTCTTCGGCCTCGAGCCGCGCCATCACCTGCCCCGTGGTTCCCTGAAACACATTGACCGCGATGCCGGTTTCGGCCTCGAACGCCTCGGCCAGCGCATCGGCCAGATCGCCGGGACCTGCGGTATAGAAGGTCAACGTGTCGGCATGGGCGAGGCTGCCGATCAGGCCGAAGGTTGCAGCAAATGCGGTTGTGCGGAGCATGGTATATTCCTTTCTGGTCAATTCGGAAAAACGCGCACGCGGTCGGGTTCGATCGACAGCGGGATCAGGCTGTTCGGTGCGACTGCACGGTCCGCAGGGCAGACAAGGCTGACACTGTCGCCCCCCAGCCCCAGATGCAGCAGATACCGGTCCCCCTGGAACTGGCACCGCAACACACGCGCCATCAATGGGCCCTCTGGCGCGGTGCGAACCGCCGTGCGTGGGATAAGGACATGCGCAGGGCCTTCGGGCGCGGATCCGGCCAGCCCTGGCAGTTTCAGCCGACCGCTGTCGCAGCTAAAGCCGCCCGTGCTGCAGATGCGGCCCTGAAGCAGCGCACCGATATTCAGGAACTGCGCCACCTGGACCGATGCGGGCGCCGCGAAAAGCCGCTCCGGCGTGTCGATCTGGGCAATCTCGCCCCCCAGCATCACGGCCACCCGGTCCGCGATGGTGAAGGCTTCGGATTGGTCATGCGTGACATAGATCGCCGACAGGCCCAGTTCGCGCAGCAAGACGCCGATTTCGAGCGCCAGCCCCTCGCGCAGTTCGCGATCGAGGTTCGAGAGCGGTTCGTCAAACAATACAAGCGGCGGTTCGGCCACGATCGCGCGCGCCAGCGCCACGCGCTGTTGCTGCCCCCCGGACAGCGTACCGGGAAACCGACCGGCAAGATGCCGCAGCCCGACCCTGTCCAGGGCGCGAAGTGCGCGGGTCTCCCGCTCGCTCCGGCCCAGTTTGCGCATGCGCAGGGGGAACGCCACGTTGTCCAGCACGTTCAGGTGGGGCCAGATGGCGTAGTCCTGAAACACCATTCCGATGCCGCGCGCCTCGGGCGTGGCATTGAACCCGCTGCCATCCACCACAAGCCTGTCCGCAATCTGCATCCGACCGTCTGTCGCCGTCAGCAAGCCCGCCGCAATGCGCAGCAACGTGGTCTTGCCGCAGCCAGATGGGCCGAGCAGCGCCACGACCTCGCCCGGGGCGAGGTCGAGGCTTATGTTGCGCAGCACCTGCGTGCCACCGAACGACTTGGCAATCCGGGTTGCAGCCAAAGCAAGGGGGACAGTGCTGATTTTCTCCTGTAACATGACGGGCGGGTAGCAGACGTGTATGACGGTTTTATGTCTGCCGCCGCGCAATCCGCCGCAATCCCGGAAACGGTATGCTGGTCCGTCGCCGTGCCCATTCACGCTGCGGTTGCCCCGCCGCAGGTATGCTCGCCCAGAAGCTTCTCGATGTGGACCACAACCTGACAATGGGGGCCGAGCGACGACAGACGCCAGAACGGCGCCTCCCCCGTGCAACCGGTAATGGCGGGACCGCACCGACCACGAAACGTCTCGATGATCTGCGTAGGTCCGGCACAGCAGGCGCAGCATTCATCCAGCCTCGCCACCATGGGCCACCGGTCTGCCTTCCCCGCGGCGCAACGCGTGGGCAGCACAGGGACAAAACCTGCCAGCAGACCGATTGCCGCCCTTCGACCGGCGGTTGCAAGTGGTGATCCCGACCTTTCAATTGTGCGGCGCTTGATGGGCAGGGAGGCGCGAACCGGCAGCCGACACCCCCTGACCCGCGCGCAGAAGCAACCGTCCGCGCAGACAACCGTGTTGACGAGGGCCTATCGCCCCTCTCGCTGGCTCTATCCTCATTTTCCTGAGTTCGGCAAGAACACCCGCCCTCCCGTGTCTCTGTCGAAAACCTCGGGCGCGTATGTGGCGGCGGACCAGTGATCGTCATCAGTCGTGCAATCCGGATCATGGCTCGCAGGTTTGCGGGCCGGCGAGCCGGAGCCCGGATCATCAGGTTCCGCAGTGACGTGTCAGTCCGGAAGGAACTTGCAAACCCGCCTGCGTCCTTTCCATCCGCTGCCGACAGTAAATGGCCGGACTGCTCAGAATGCAAAGGTGATCGAAACCGAGCCGACACGCTGGCCGCCACGCTGGTTGATCCCCTCCGGCCCCAGATAGGCCATCCCCACAAAGAGCTTTGATCCCTCGTTATGGACGTGAACCCCAAGCCGCCTCCGCAGCCTGTCGCGCCGGACCTGATGCTCCAGCAGATCGCTTTCGGCCACATGTGCCCAATCGATCCCGGCGACATAGGTGATCCGCTGCTGGTTCTGTCCAAAGGGCATGAGATGTCCGGTCGTCATGTCGCGGGTTACGAAGCGGGACACATCCCACCCGCCGCTGATCAGGTCCACCCCGCCCCGCAGATAGGTTTCCATGCCCAGATGCGCCTCGATGAACGGACGCGCCACAAGAGGCCCGAGCTGGACGGTCCAGGCCGCCTCGTGGTTCGTGGCAAGATAAGTGGCATCGTCGATCTGCAGCTCCGCGGCGCGTTCCGAATAGGCCATGCCAAACGCATTGTGAATCGCTTCGTGCACCCGGTAGAGGTTGGTCTGCGGCCCCACGACGTAAATTTCGAGACCGCTCGTAAGGTAGATCCGGCGGCCCACTGTCCCATGCGCCCGGACACCGACGTTCAGAATGCCGGCATAGCGCCGGTCTGCCTCATGCGGGCGGCTCAGCTTTTCGGGGGCAATGACCTCCGCGCCCAGGCGAAACTCGATCATGCGGATATAGCCCACGCCAGGGCCGGAAGCAGGCGGTGTGAAGCCGAAGCTCAGTCTGTAGCTGCCCGTCCGCCAGCGGTCCTTGCCGTCGCCGATGAAATCGTTGGACGCAATCCGCGCAGACCCGATATATTCCAGGCGATCCGGCGACCGCAACTCGGCCCCTGCCCGCGGCGTGGCCAAGACCATGAACGCAGCGGCGAGACCCCAGGCCAACGCCCCTCTCCCACCAATCCTACGCAGCGCTTTTGGCGCAACGGCGAAAGAACGGCATGTTCCGTGCATCCTCGACCCCTGTGTCTGCTACCACACAGGCTCGGTCACGAAACTTTCGGGGGCCTTAAGGGTCCGGCTCTGGAGAGGGCCAATTTCAAACCATGCTTAACAGGGGGATAGGTGGCGAGCCTCGGGACCGGGAGTCGCGCTCGCATGCAGTTCCCCCTTCTCATATGCGCCACGCCGACCACGGACCAGCGCATCGGCCGCGACGAGGCCGGGGTCGCCATTGCCCGCATCCCCGCGGAGCCGGAGGCCGGGCAATCGGGGGGAAAAGGGCGTCGAGCAGGTCCGCATAGAGCCGGTCCGTCCCGGTCAGGAAGCGGGCGGTACCCGATTACGTCGCGATGCGTCCTCGGGCGCGGTGTTCGATCAAGGGATGGCCGTCATTGTCCGCGTAGAACTTCAGTGCGCGGACGATCAAGACGTGGTCCGGCGATTCCTCGCCGGTCATGGCCCGCCAGTGCGCCGGCAACGTAGCGGGATCCAGCGGCACCGCGTCATTGTGCCCCACAAGCGCGAGCGTTCGGAACGAAATTCGCCTGGTGATAGATCGGACCAGACACGGGCGCCCTCCTTCTGGGGGGATTTTCACACGCGGGTCAGAGAAGAGCCCGTCCACATACCGGCCAAACCCGTCGCGGGCGAAATCGATCACATCGGGGTGCTCTCGGATCTCGGTTCGAAGCCATACAGCGTCGCGGAAGGACGGGCCGCCTGAACACGAACGGGCTGAACCCCATCGCCGCGGAACCGGGCGGCCAGTTCCCATGCCGTCGGCACAGGATCGCGCAAGCCGGCATGGTCCTGTCGAAGTTCGTCTGCCAGCACGTCTGCAATCGCAGTGCTGTTCACCGAACCCTGCGCAGAAAGTTTTGGGTGCGCGTGTCCTGCGGTGCGTCGAAAAGCTGCGACGGAGGGCCCTGTTCCACGATGCGGCCGCCTTCCATGAAGATCACCCGGTCGGCGATCTCGCGGGCGAACTGCATTTCATGCGTCACGATCAGCATGGTCTGACGTCGCTCGGCCACCCGGCGCATGAGGTCAAGCACCTCGCCCACCCATTCCGGGTCCAGGGCAGATGTCGGCTCGTCAAGCAGCATGAGCGCCGCATCCAGCGCCATTGCGCGCCCGATACCGACACGTTGCGCTTGTCCGCCCGATAGCGCCGCAGGGTAAGATCCCGACTTGTCGGCCAGCCCCGTCTCGCGCAAAATGACATCGGCCCTCGCCTCGGCCTCCGCGCGCGATTTGCGCTGCACGGTGATCAGGGCCTCGGTAATGTTTTCGCGGGCGGTCTTGTTGGCGAACAGTGCATAGTTCTGGAACACGAACGCAGTGCGGCGGCGCAATGCCAGGATCTGGCCGGGCCGGGCCGTAGCCGCATCGACGGTCAGATCACCAATCCGGATCACGCCGCTGTCGGGGCGGTCGAGATAGTTCAGGCAGCGCAGCAGAGTCGATTTTCCGGTTCCGGAAGGGCCGATGATCGCCACACGTTCCCCGTCGGCAATGTCCAGGTCGACACCGTCCAGAACGGTGGTCGAGCCAAAGCGCTTGGTCAGTCCGCGAACGGTGATCATCGGGCAAGCGCCTTGTTCAGGCGGTGTTCAAGCCGCTTTTGCAGGTGGGACAGCAACTCGACGATGGCCCAGTAAAGCACCGCCACGACCAGAAATGCCTCGAAATACAGAAAGCTGCCCGCGGCTTCTTTCTGCGTCGCCCCCATCATCTCGGTCACGCCGAGCGTGAAGGCCAGGGATGTGCTTTTGATCATGTCGATGAAGTAGTTGACCAGAGTCGGGGCCGCCACCCGCGCCGCCTGCGGCAGCACGATCCGGCGCATCGACTGCGCCTGGGTCATGCCCACCGACTGCGCCGCCTCCCACTGGCTGCGGTCAACGCCCAGGATCGCGGCCCGGATGCTTTCGGCCATATAGGCCGAAAAGTGCAGCGTGAGACCGATGATCGCCGCCGTCACCCCATTGATCCCCGACAGAACCGGCAGGATCTGCGGCAGGCCGTAGTAGAACAGGAACAGTTGCACCAGCAGCGGCGTGCCGCGAAAGAAGCTGATGAACAACTGTACGAATTGGTCGAGCACCGGCACACGCACCACCCGTTCGACCGCCAGCAGGCAGGCCAGCAGCAATGCGCAGACCATTGCGACCAGCGCCATGCCGATCGTCAGTGGCACATAGCCCAGGATGACGGGCACCAGCCCCAGCATGTAGTCGAGGTCAAGCGCCCGCATCTTGTCAGCGGGTCGGCACGGTGACGTCGAGACCCAGCCATTTCTCGGAGATCGCCGTCAACGTGCCGTCTGCCTTCAGTTCGGTCAGCGCGGCGTCAAGCCGGTCGCGCAGGGCCTGCCCTTCGGCATCATTACGAAACGGCAGGGCGTTCTGGATCTCGCTGAACGGCGGACCGGCCAGTTCCAGCGGTAGCGGGCTTGCATTGATGACCTGCATCGATGACACCCGGTCCATCACAAAGGCATCGACGCGACCCAGCGCCGTGTCCTGTTCGATGTTGCTTTCATAGGTGCGGATGTCGATTTCATCCGCATAGGGCAGTTCACGCAGAAGCTGTTCAAAGTTCGATCCAAGGTTCACCGCAACCGTCCGGCCCCTCAGGCTTTCGACACCGGTGATTTCCGTCTCACGGCCCCTGGTCACCACGACCTGCGCCCCGTCGTAAACATAGGGCTGGCTGAAGGCGAACCTCGCCGCTCGGTCCGGCGTAATGGTGATCTGGTTGGCAATCGTGTCGATGCGGCCGGATTCCAGCGCGCCGATCAGGCCCGAGAACGACATGGTCGTGAATTCCACCGTGTCGCCGGTCCGTTCGGCAAGTGCGGTCATCAAATCGACTTCGAAGCCCTGCAACGTGTCCTGCCGCACAAAGGTGAAGGGAAAGTAGCCACCGGACATGCCAACACGGATGGTTTCTGCGGTGGCGGGAAGGGCGGCGGTCGCGGCCATCAACGCCGTAACGGAAAGAAATCTGAACATCTGAAACTCCCGTGTTCACTAACCCCGAGATACGCGCAGGACCAATAGGGATCAAGCCGACTGACAAGACAAGGACGCAAGACCACGTCTGGGTGCCGGGGGAACAAAGCGGTTCCATCGGGCCGGCGGAAGCCGGGTCTCCGTCCTGCTGTACATGAACGCTGCAGAACGAAAGTCCGTCAACCTGATTTGCGCCACACATGTAGACGATCTTGCCACGCGCGACGCCGTGACCGGTTTGCGCGGAAAAGGCAGCCGCCGGGCGACCCACAAAGCGCATTGTCGGTCGGAAGTCAGCTTAGATTTCGTACAACCTGATCCAGGGCCCTCAGGAACACGGCGCGCTCTTCCTCGTTCAGCCCGGCGGTCATCGCGGCCTCATGTGCCTCGGCCAGCGGGATCAACGCGTCAAGGGTGCGCTTGCCCTCGCCCGTCAGCCAGACCTGTTTCATCCGGCGGTCCCCGGAAACGGCTCGGCGCTCGACCAGACCGTCGGCTTCAAGCCTGTCGAGGATCGTCACGAGCGACGAGCGTTGCAGCGCGACAGCCTCGGCAAGGCGGCTCTGGGCCTGACCGGGATTGTCCCGGATGAGCCAGAGCAGCCCCAGATAGCGGGGTGCGACCCCAAAGCCGGTGACCACCCCTTCGAAGGCGCGATAGGCGACGATCTGGGCAAGGCGCAGCTTGTAGCTCACCTGCCCGTCGATGGCGGCACTGCCGAGCCGGAGCGGCTCGACGTCTGGTTCCGGTATATGCGCCACGCGGCCTCCTCAAGATCGTTGACAAATCAGTTCCGCCCCGTATTGTTCGACAGTGAACAGTACGGGAGGAACCTGTTCGGTGTCAGAGAATGTCACAGCTACCCGGTCGGCGGCAAGTTCCGAGGTGACGGGGACGGCGGGCGGGCCGGGATTGGCCGAGATCACGGTAGGCGAGGCGCTGCGCCTGCAGGCGGAGGCGAGAGGAGATGCGCCCGCCCTCATCTACGGCGAGGCAATGCTGGATTACGCGACGCTCGACCGGCAGGTTGATCTGCTGGCGCGGGCGCTGATCGGCCTTGGGACGCAGCCGGGGGATCATGTGGCGGTCATGGCGCCGAACTCGGTGGAATGGGTTCTGCTGGAATACGCGCTCGCGCGGATCGGTGCGGTCATGGTCACGGTCAACCCCGCCTTCCGGAGCCAGGAACTCGCCTATCTGCTGCGGCAGGGGCGGGTCTCGACCCTGTTGACCGTCCGCGCCCACCGGCGGGCCGAGATCGCGGCGGACCTTGCCGCGCTTCTGCCCGATCTGGCCGGCGCGGACCCGGTTCGGGGTCGTCGGGGCGAGGCGTTCCCGGACCTGCGGCATGTCGTGATGCTCGACGATGCGGACCTGCCCGGCGCCTTGACCTTCACGGCGCTGCTGTCCCTTGCGGAGGCGGTGCCGCGCGCGCAGCTGGCCGCGCGCGCAGCTGCCGTAAAGCCGGGCGACGTGATGCAGGTCCAGTATACCAGCGGCACCACGGGGGCGCCGAAGGGCGCCATGCTGACCCATCGCGGCTGCTACAACAATGCGCGGCTGATGGCGGCGCGCGGGGGCTTCGGGCCGGACGACCGGCTGCTCTCGGCCATGCCGCTCTTTCACACCGCGGGCTGTGTCTGCAACGTGCTGGGGATGCTCGCGGTCGGCGGCTGCCTGATCCTGCTGCCGGAGTTTGAGCCCGGCGCCATGATGTCTGCGGCCGAGGCGCATGGTGCCACGATCATCAACGCGGTGCCCACCATGTATCGCCGGATGCTGGACCACCCGGATGCCGGGACGCGTGGCATGTCGGCGCTGCGGATCGCGTTCACCGGCGGCACCTCGATCCCGCCGGCGCTGATGCTGGAACTGCGCCAGCGGTTCGGGGCCGAGCCGATGATCATCATGGGCATGACGGAATGCAGCCCGATCATCACGCAGACCGACCCCTCGGACGATCTGGAAACCCGCTGCGCCACGGCCGGCACGCCGCTGCCGCATGTGGAGGTGAGGATCGCCGATCCGGAAACCGGCACGCCGATGGATCACGGCCAGCCCGGCGAACTGCTGATCCGCGGCTTTGGCGTCATGCGCGGCTATTTCGACATGCCGGACCGCACCGCCGAGACCATTGATGCCGCGGGTTGGCTGCATTCGGGCGATCTGGCGGTGCTGGCCCCGTCGGGGCATCTGCGCATCGTGGGCCGGCTGAAGGACATGCTGATCCGGGGCGGCGAGAACGTCTATCCGGTGGAGATCGAGGAAGCGCTGATGACCCATCCCGACATCGCCGAAGCGCAGGTCGTCGGCGTCCCCGACCCCGATCTGGGCGAAGAGATCTTTGCCTTCCTCATCCCCACGCCCGGCGCCCGGCTGGACCCTGCGGCGGTGCAGGACTGGTGCAAGGCCAGCTTTGCCCGCCACAAGACGCCGCGCTATATCCGCGTGCTCGACAGCCTGCCGCTGACGGCCAATGGCAAGGTCCAGAAGTTCGAGCTGCGCCGCATGGCCGCCGAAGCCGTGGCGGCCGGGGAATGAGCGCGCTTCTCTTTGAACAGCAGGACGGTATCGCGATCCTGACGCTGAACCGCCCCGAGGCGCGCAACGCGATCAGCCCCGAAATGGCCTGTCGCCTTGCGGATGCCTTTCAGCGGATCGAGACAGACCCCGCCATCCGTTGCGCCGTCCTGACTGGCGCCGGCGACCGCGCCTTTTGCGCCGGGGGCGATCTGGCGCTGATGCTGCCGCTGCTCACGGGTGCCAGGGCCCCGCAGGACGACTGGGACCGCCGCGTGCTGGAGGATCCGGCGGTGATGGACCGCTCGGCCTTGCGGCGTTTCCAGCTGACGACGCCACTGATCGCGGCGATCAACGGTCACTGCCTTGCAGGCGGGATGGAAACGATGCTGGCGACCGATATCCGCATTGCCGCCGAACACGCGACCTTCGGGCTGCCGGAGGCAAAGCGCGGGCTGATCCCCTTTGCCGGGGCGCTGGTCCGGCTGCCGCGACAGATGTCGCATTGCCGCGCGATGGAGCTCTTGTTGACCGGGGACGCGATTTCGGCGGCCGAGGCACAGGCTGCCGGACTGGTCAATCACGTCCTGCCCGGCCCCGAGGTCATGCCGCGCGCGCTGGAGATCGCGCGCCGCATCGCCGCCAACGGGCCCCTTGCGACGGCGCAGATCAAGCGCACTGTCCTTGAAGCGAGCGGCCGCACCCTGGCCGAGGGCTATGGGCTTGAGGACCGCGCCCGCGACATCGTCATGGCGAGCGAGGACGCCCGCGAGGGCCCGCGCGCCTTCATGGAAAAGCGCCCCGCGCGCTTTCGGGGGCGCTGAGATGCTGGCGGGCAAAAGCGCCATCGTGACCGGGGCGGGGCGCGGGATCGGCCGCGCCACGGCCATCGCGCTCGCCCGGGCGGGGGCGGCGGTCGTCGTCAACGATCTCGATGCCGGACCGGCCGAGGAAGTCGTCGCGCATATCCGGGCGGATGGCGGGCAGGCTGCTGTCGCCATCGCACCCATCGGCGGGGCCGAGGCAGCAGCGGCCTGCGTCGATGCCGCGCTTGGCGCCTTTGGGCGGCTGGACATCCTGTGTTGCAATGCGGGACTTTTGCGTGACCGGGTGCTGTGGAAGACCGGGGACGAGGATTTCGACGCCGTGATCCGCACCCATCTGCGCGGCACCTTTGCCTGCGCCCGCTCCGCTGCGCTGCATTGGCGGGCGGCAGGACAAGGGGGGCGGCTGATCCTGACCGGATCGGTCGCGGGGCAGCGCGGCAATTTCGGCCAGACCGCCTATGCAGCCGCCAAGGCCGGCATCGCCGCAATGGCGCGCACCTGGTCGATGGAGCTTGCGCGCGACCGGGTGACGGTGAACGCGATCGTCCCGACGGCGCTGACACGGATGGTCGCGACCATCCCCGCCCTGACCGCCCATGCCGAAGCTGCCGAGCGCGGGACGCCGCCGCCACCAAAGCTGCGCCGCGCCGGGCTCGGCCTGCCGGAGGATGTGGCGCCGCTGACGGTCTTTCTCGCCTCGGACGCGGCGGCGGGGATCACCGGGCAGTGCATCGGCATCGGTGGCGACCGGCTGAGCCTCTGGTCGCATCCCGAAGAGATCGCCGTGCAGGAGGCGCCCGGCGGCTGGTCGTCCGAGGCCATCGCCACCGCCTGGACCGAGAATTTCGCCCCGAAGATGCAGGAGGTCGGGGTGAAACTGACGCTGGACTGAGGATCACGCGGCCAAGGCCGCCATGAGAGGGAGGAACATCATGAGGATCATTACCGCACTGGCCGCCACGGCCGCACTCTGTGCCGGAGCGGCCCAGGCCGACGTTACGCTGCGCCTTGCCCATTGGGTGCCCGCGCAGCATGCCGTCCAGATCACCGGCTTCGAGCCCTGGGCCGAGTCGATCCGCGAGGCGTCGGAGGGGCGCATCACGATCGAGATCTATCCGGCCCAGCAACTGGGCGCGGCGGCCGATCACTTTGACATGGCGCGCGACGGGATCGCCGACATCGCCTATGTGAACCCGGGCTATCAGCCGGGCCGTTTTCCCATCGCGGGCCTTGCCGAGGTGCCGCTGAACTTCGCCAACGCAACCGGCGGCTCGCGCGCCTTCGACGAATGGTATCGCGCGTATGTCGAGGCCGAGATGCCCGACATCCACATGTGCCTCGGCTTTGTCCATGATCCCGGCACGCTGCATTCGACGCGGCCCATCCGGGTGCCGGGCGATCTGTCGGGCCTGAACGTCCGTCCGGCGCAGGCCACGGTGGGCCGCTATGTCAGCCTGCTGGGCGGCGCGAACGTTCAGGCCTCGGCCCCGGATTCGCGCGAGATCCTGGCCCGGGGCGCGGCCGACGCGACCTTCTTTCCCTGGGATTCGATCTTCCTGTTCGGGATCGACAGCGTCACAAAGAACCACCTGGACCTGCCGCTCTATGTCACCAGCTTCGTGATGGCGATGAACCGCGCCAGCTATGACGGCCTTTCGCCCGAGGACCGGCAGGTGATGGACGATCACTGCACCACCGATTGGGCCGAACGCATGGCCGAAGGCTGGGCGGTGCAGGAGGCGTCGGGCCGGGACAAGGCGATCGAGGCCGGGCATGAGCTTTATGCCCCGACCGAACAGGAGACGGCCGAATGGCGCGCCTCGATCGCGCCGCTGATGGAGGCCTGGTCCGCGGACGTCGCCGCCACCGGCGCAGATCCCGAGGCGATCCACACGCGGCTGATCGAACTCTTGCGCGAGAACGGCGCGCTGAACGAGTAAGCCATGCTGGCCAGGATCGAGACATTGCTCTTGCGCGTGTCGCGCGGCGTGGATGTGATCGCCGGCATCTGCCTTGCGGTGGTGACGGTGGTCATGTTCACCTCCGCCGTGGGGCGCTATGCCTTCGCGGCGCCCATTCCCGATGGCTTCGACCTGGCCCGACTGCTGCTTGGCGTCGCGATCATGTGGGGCTTTGCAAGTCTTGGCCTGCGGGGCGGGCATATCGAGGTGGATCTCTTCACCACCGCGATGCGCCCGTCCTGGCAGCGATTTTTCGAGGCGCTGGCGACGCTCATCGTTCTCGGCTTCACGATCCTTCTGGCCTGGAAGCTGAACGACCGGGCGCTGAGCGCATGGCGCTCGAACGAGGCCACATACGATCTCCGCCTGCCTGTCTGGCCGCTGATCGGGCTGATCTGGCTGGGCGCCGTCGCCGCCTGCATCACCACCGCCGCGCGCCTGATCCGCCTGATCCGCGGCGGCGGCCCCATCCCCGAGGACGACCCCGCATGAGCCCCGCCGACTGGATCGCCGTCATCGGCTTTCTCGCCCTGTTCGGAATGCTGGTCATCCGGGTGCCGGTGGGCATCGCGATGGCGCTGGTGGGCGTGGGCGGTTTCGCGGCCGTGGTCGGATGGCGGCCGGCGCTGAACCAGCTGGCGATTTCGCCCGTGCGCACGATCACCGATTACAACCTGTCGCTGATCCCGCTGTTCGTCCTGATGGGCGTTCTGGCCACCAATTCCGGCATGTCGCGAGAGCTGTTCCGGGCGGGTCAGGCCTGGCTCGGCGGGCTGCGCGGAGGCCTTGCCTTTGCCACCATCTCGGCCTGCGGCGGGTTCGCGGCAATTTCGGGTTCCTCGGTGGCGACGGCAGCGACGATGACCAAGGTCGCCCTGCCCGAGATGCGCCGTGCAGGATATCCCGAGGCACTTTCCACCGGGGTCATCGCGGGGGGCGGCACGCTCGGTATCCTGATCCCGCCCTCGGTCGTGCTGGCGATCTATGCCTATCTGACGGAACAGGACGTGGGTCAGTTGTTCATGGCGGGGCTGGTGCCGGGATTGCTCGCGGTTGCGATGTACATGCTCTGCGTCCGTTTTGCCTGGCGGCGCGATCTGCCCGCCGGGACCCCGGCGCCGTGGTCCGAGCGTTTTGCCGCCCTGCAGGGGGTCTGGGCGGTGGGGCTTCTCTTTGTCGCGATCATAGGCAGCATCTATTTCGGCGTCGTCACGCCCACCGAGGCCGCGGCCGCCGGCGCCTTTCTCACGGGGGTCATCGGCGTCATCCGCGGCCGCCTGAACCTGCGGCTGATCCGGGCGAGCCTGGTCGAGGCACTGCGCACCTCGGTCGCGATCTACACGATCCTGATTGGCGCGATGCTCTTCGGTTATTTCCTTGCGGTGACGCAGACGCCGCAGAAGGTGACGGCCTTCCTGACCGGGTTGGGCCTCGGACCCTATCCGACGCTGCTGCTGATCCTCGCGATCTTCGTGATCCTTGGCTGCATCCTCGATGCGATGGCGATGATCATCCTGCTGGTGCCGATCGTCTATCCGGTCGTGACCGGGCTCGGCTTCGATCCGATCTGGTTCGGCGTGGTCGTGGTGATGACGGTCGAGTTGGGGATGATCTCGCCGCCCGTGGGGATGAACGTCTTCGTCATCAAGTCCATCGCGCGCGAGACGTCGCTGATGACGATCTATCGCGGCGTCCTGCCCTTCGTCGTCACCGACCTTGTGCGGCTCGGCCTCCTGATCCTGCTGCCGGCGCTGGCGCTGTGGCTGCCGGGGCAGATGCGTTAGGGGGGCCGGTCGCGCAACCGCCATCCGTTGTCCCTGAACCATCGGGGGCCAACGCGTTCGCATGATCAATCCCGATGCTGGCATCTTTGGACACGGATCCTTCGTGGTCCGTTCGGCGAAAAGTCACCTCGGCACGACGCGATGCGACCGCCAGGGCGTGTCCGCGCCGTCGACACAGCCTGCGGCCAACAGAAAAGCGTGCGCCGAAGCAGACGGGTATCGGCCCGGATCGGCGCCACCGTGCTGCCATCTTCCCGGATGAGCCGCTGGCATTCTGGCCATTGTGGAAGCCCACATCGGAGCGGGTGCAATCCCTGCCGGTGCGGGCTGACCAGAATGCCGGTCTCGACGGACAGCTTCCAGAGGCAACTCGCGGCGACCCGGCACGTTGCGGGCGGCCGGGTGATGGAGTCGGCCGCCAGCCCGCCAATGCCGGCGCGCAAGATTCCGGTGGACAGCCGCAAAAGGCCGCAGCTACTGTACATTCATAAGGTTGTCTGACATCTCAGGGCAGCGACGAGAATGAGACGGGAGGAATGGCATGATGCAGCAAGCCCTGGCGGCATCTTCGATCTTGCCCGAAGATGCCGGGCGCGCGCACCTTCTGGGCCGCGTCTGGTCGAAGGTGCAGGACGGCCCCTGCCCTGTCGTGATCCGCGAGGGGCATGTGTTTGATCTCTCTCCCGTCGCAGCAACCATGTCGGCGCTGCTGGAGCGCCCTGACCTGATCGATGCCGTGGCCCGGCGTCCCGGCGTCGATCTGGGATCGCTGGACGGATTTCTCGATCGCAGGCTCGGGCAACTGCTGGCGCCGGTGGACTTGCAGGCTGTCAAGGCGGCGGGCGTGACCTTCGCCGGCAGCATGGTCGAGCGGGTGATCGAGGAACAGGCGCGCGGCGACAGCGCCCGCGCCGCCGACATCCGCGCCCGGCTGCAGCCCGTGATCGGCGCGAGCCTGCGCGATGTGCGCGCCGGCTCCGACAAGGCAGCCGAAGTAAAGGTGCTGCTGCAGGAGATGGGCCTCTGGTCGCAATACCTGGAGGTCGGGATCGGTCCGGATGCCGAGATATTCACCAAGGCGCAGCCGATGTCCTCGGTCGGCTGCGGCGATCTGGTGGGCATTCACCCCGTATCCGACTGGAACAACCCCGAGCCCGAGGTTGTGCTGGTGATCCGCTCGGACGGCACTATCATCGGCGCGACGCTCGGCAATGACGTGAACCTGCGCGATGTCGAGGGGCGTTCTGCCTTGCTGCTGGGCAAGGCCAAGGACAACAACGCCTCCTGCGCGATCGGGCCGTTCATCCGGCTGCTGGATGATGGCTTTACCATGGCCGATCTGGAGACCGCCACCGTCACCCTGCGGGTCGAGGGGCGGGACGGTTTCGTGATGGAGGGAGAGAGCCGGATGGAGGCGATCAGCCGCTCGCCCGTCGATCTGGCCGGGCAACTCGTGAATCGCTCGCACCAATATCCCGACGGGGCGGTGCTGTTCCTCGGCACCATGTTCGCGCCCACGCAGGACCGGCGGGGGCCGGGACAAGGCTTCACGCATGAGATCGGCGACCGGGTCGAGATCGCCTCGCCGCGTCTCGGCCGGCTGATCAACTGGGTCGAGCGGACCGACCGCTGCCCGCAATGGACCTTTGGGACCACCGCGTTGATCCGCAACCTGGCCGTGCGTGGTCTTGCGGGTAGGCTCTGATGCCGCGGCTTTCGCGGCGGCTGCTTCCGGGTGCGGTCCCGGGACTGCCGGCGGCGATGGCAATGACGGCCTTCACCATCGCGGTCACGTGCTACAGGTTGAACGGCGGCCTGCCGCTGCCTGGCGAGCCGCCGTGCCCGGCCTTTGCGCGGCCGACATTCACTGGTGCTGTCGTCGTCTGCGCGCCGCCACCACGAACAGGGCGACGGCCGCCGCCCGGGACGGCTCGGCGCGACCGCGTTCGATCGCCGAGACATTCCATGCCATTAACCGGGGACTGGCGCTTTTCCCAACCCGCCTCAGGCCTATGGCGGGCACCGGCGGCCCACCCGGCAGAAGAATGTCCTTTTGGACGCTCGGCTTTTGATTTACGCCCCTCAGAGCTTCCTTGGCCTACGCGATGCACTGCCAGGCCCCAGCCTGCGGCCCCTGGCGCTGCGGGCGGTGATCCCGGTGCGGCGGATGCGCGGCACTGGCCGAGCTGCGGGACTGGAAGCCGGAAATGGCGACGCTGGTCTCGGGCCTTCCCCTCGCCGCCGAATTGGGGCGGGTGCTGCACCAGCAATTGGACGTGGTCGCCATCAACGTCCCGCCGCCATGACGAGGCGCGCGGATCGCGCGCAGGTACGGCCGAGGTGCCCCGTCGTCGGGCACGAGTGGAGAGCCCATTGCCGCGGACGCTCCTGCACGACGGCTTCGGCATCTAAAGCCTTGGCCCCCGAATCTCGGCCGCTGTTTCGCTGTTGCAGGGTCGCGCGCTGAAACCGATGACGGCCGCATCAGCATCAAGGTGACGCTGCGCCACATGCCCTGAACCAGGGCCGGAATCGGTTGCAGGCAGTTCTTTTATGACGTACGCTCTTCATATTCTGTCACGGACACGCCAGAATCCGGCGGAGGAGCCGGCACAGGGAGGACAAGATGAAATACCCGACCGCGGCTCTGGCCGCTGCCGTCGCCGTGATAAGCGGCAACGCTGCCCTTGCGCAGACCCAGATCAATGTACTGCGGGTGGTCGTGAACCCCGAGCAGGAGGCATATCTGGAACAGATTGCCCGCGACTTCGAAGCCCAGAATGAAGGCGTCAGCGTCAACTTCGAATATGTGGCGAACGAGGCCTACAAGGCCCGCCTGCCGACGCTGCTGCAGTCGAACGCCGCGCCCGACATCTTTTACAGCTGGGGCGGCCAGACAGTCGTCGAACAGGTCGAGGCCGGATTCCTTCAACCTATAGACGATCTGCTGCCGGAAGGTTTCCGCGTGACCATCCCCGAGGCCGGGCTCCAGGCCTATGAGGTAGAGGGCCAGCTCTATGGCCTGCCGCAATACGCGACCGAGGTGATCTTCTGGACCAACACCGCACTGACGGAACAGGCCGGCATCGATCTGGACAGCATCGAGACGTGGGACGACTTTCTTGAAGCCGTGCAAACCGTCAGGGATGCCGGCATCACCCCGATCGTCGCCGGGGGCCAGGACAAGTGGCCGCTGCATTTCTACTGGAGCTATCTGGCGCTGCGCCACGGCGGCCCCGATGTCGTCACGAACGCGATGGCCGGCGAAAACGGCGGCTTCGAGAACGAGGCCTTCATCGAGGCGGGCCGGCAGTTTCAGCGCCTCGTCGAGCTGGAACCGTTCCAGCCCGGCTATATCAGCACCACCTATGAAACCGCGAGCGGCATGTTCGCCGATGGCGCCGGCGCCTTCCACCTCATGGGGGACTGGGACTACCTGCCCATGCGCGAACGTTCGACCAGCGGCGAAGGCCTGCCGGACGACCAGCTGGCAATCATCAGCTTCCCGACCGTCACCGATCCGGTGGCCGAAGGCGGCAACGATGCAACGCTCGGCGGGATCAATGGCTGGGCTGTGACGGCGAACGCGGCGCCCGAGGCGGTCGAATTCCTGGCCTTCATGATGAACGCCGAGAACCAGCGTGAGGCCGGCCGCCAGCAACTGTTCATCCCGATCGCGGTCGGAACCTCGGACGAGATGGAGAACCCGTTCTACGTGCAGGTCGCCCAGAACATCGAGGCGAGCAGCTACCACCAGATCTTCCTCGATCAGTTCCTGGGAGCCTCGGTGGGCGCGACGATCAACGACATATCGGCCGATCTCGCCCAAGGCGCAATCACGCCCGAGGATGCCGCAGCCCAGGTGCAGGAAGCCTGGGACTTCCGCTGAGCCCCTCACTCGGCGGGAACGGCGGGGGCATGAATCGTCCCCGCCGTCGCCACACGCTACTTGATCGTCAGGAGCCGGAATGACCGCCGGAACGAACCTCGCCGACACCAGAAGGCGGATGCCCGTTTCTGCGCGCTGGCGTCGCGCCGTCTCGAACGGCCGCGTCACTGCGGCGCTGATCCTGCTGCCGCCTGCGCTGATCCTCTTCACGATGTTCGTGACGCTGCCTTTGGGCGAATCCGCCTGGTATTCGCTGTTCAACTGGAACGGTTACGGCACGCCCTCAAACTTTGTCGGTATCGCGAACTACGAACGCATCCTGAACCATTCCGTGTTCCACATCGCGGTCGGCAACACCCTGAAGATAGTCGCGGTCTCGCTGGTGGTGCAGATGCCGCTGGCGCTGTTTCTCGCGCTGCTTATCTACAGGAAGACCCCGACCAACGCCGCCTTCCGGCTGGTCTTCTTCCTGCCCTACATCCTCGCGGAGGTCGCCGCCGGCCTCATCTGGTCCTTCGTCTTCGACGGCAATTACGGCGTTACGGCATCCATCGCGCGGAGCTTCGGGCTGCAGAACGTCTTCATCCTGTCGAATCCTGACTGGGCCTTTGCGGCGATCATGACGGTCATCGTCTGGAAGTATTTCGGCTTTCACATGATGATCTACATTGCGGCCCTTCAAAGCGTGCCGCAGGACCAGATCGAAGCCGCGCGGATCGAGGGCGCCTCGCGCTGGCAGGTCGTTCGCTACGTCCAAATCCCCCATATCAGGCCCGCGATCGCCGTCAGCGCCTTCTTCGCCATCATCGGCGCGCTGCAGGTCTTCGACGTCATCATCCCGCTGACGAATGGCGGCCCGTCGAACCAGACGCATACCATAGTGACCTATCTCTACACCTTTGGCCTGACGCGGTTGAACATCGGCTTCGGCAGCGCCGTCGGCGTGATCCTGTTCGTCGGCGCGGTCACGGTCGCGATCTTCTACCAGCGGATTTTCATGAAAAGGGCCACTGCATGACACGGGGCCACCTGACCCGCAACATTCTGCGCGTGGCGTTCCTGTGCATCGTCGCCAGTTTCGTGCTGGCCCCGATGATCGCCACCATCCTCGGCGGCTTCAAGACGAATGCCGAGATACGCACCAATGCGCTTGGCCTGCCGGCGACGTGGAACACCGAGTTCTATGGCCAGATCATCACCGACCCGGCCTTCTGGCGCTACCTGCGCAACTCGCTGGTCATCTCGGTCGGGTCGGTCGCGCTGACGCTGATCGTGGGGGCAGCGGCGGCCTACGTCTTTGCGCAGATCCGGTTCTTCGGCTCGCGGATGCTGTTCTCCTACATCCTGCTGGGCCTGATGTTCCCCTTCGCCACCGCCATCCTGCCACTGTTCATCAAGGTGCGCGATATCGGCCTTCTGGACACATGGTGGGCGGTGATCCTGCCGCAGACCGCATTCAGCCTGTCGCTGGCGATCCTGCTGTTCCGCACCTTCTTCGCCCAGCTTCCCAAAGAGCTGTTCGAGGCCGCCTATATCGACGGCTGCGGATATGTGCGCTTCTTCTGGCGCTTCACCCTGCCGCTGTCCGCGCCGATCCTGGCGACTGTGGGCGTCTTCGTCTTCGTGCAAAGCTGGAACAACTTTCTGCTGCCGCTGGTGGTCCTCAACTCGCGCGAGGTCTTCACATGGCCGCTCGGGATGATGCAGTTCCGCGGCGAATACGTCACCCAGTGGAACCTGACGCTGGCCTTCGTCACGCTGACCATCGTGCCTGCCATCGTCTTCTTTCTCGCCGCCCAGAAATACATCGTCGCCGGCCTGACGGGCGGCGCCGTCAAAGGATGACGCAAATGACCACGATCCAGAACCCGATCCTGCCGGGCTTCAACCCCGACCCCTCGATCGTCCGGGTGGGGGAGGATTACTACATCGCCACCTCGACCTTCGAATGGTATCCTGGCGTGCAGATCCACCATTCGCGCGACCTTGCGAACTGGCGGTTGGTAACGCGCCCGCTGGCCCGCGCGGCCCAGCTGGACATGCGCGGCAATCCGGACTCGGGTGGCATCTGGGCGCCGTGCCTGACCCATGCCGACGGCCTCTTCTGGCTGATCTACACGGACGTCAAGCGCCGGGATGGGGCGTGGAAAGACAGCCACAACTACCTGGTGACAGCGCCCAGCATCGACGGCCCCTGGTCGGACCCGGTCTACCTGAACTCGTCGGGCTTCGATCCCTCGCTCTTCCACGACGTGGATGGCCGCAAGTGGCTCTTGAACATGATCTGGGACCACAACCAGACCGGCGGCGACCGCTTCGGCGGGATCGTCATGCAGGAATATTCGGTCGAAGACCGCAAGCTGACAGGCCCCGTCCGCAACATCTATCGCGGCACCGACCTGAAGCTGACCGAAGGGCCGCACCTTTACCGCCGCGACGGCTTCTACTACCTGCTTACGGCGGAGGGCGGCACCGGCTATGACCACGCCGTGACGATGGCGCGCTCCAAGGACCTGTTCGGCCCCTATGAAACGGACCCGGCCAAGCACGTCCTGACGGCGCGCGGCACCGACGGCCTGCTGCAACGCTGCGGACATGCCGATATCGTGGAAACGCAGGACGGGCAGTTCTACATGGTCCACCTCTGCTCGCGGCCTTTGGACGAGACGCGCGCCCTTCCCGTGGGTGATGGCGGCATCCATGCCGACGATGTCCGCCGCTCGCCCCTCGGGCGCGAGACGGCGATCCAGAAGCTGGTCTGGGAGGCAGGCGAGTTTCCCCGTCTGGCGCATGGTGGCAACGCGCCCGCCGACACCGCGCCCTGTGACCTGCCCGCCCATCCCTTCCCCGAGGACGCGCCCCGCACCACCTTTGCGCCCGGCGCCCTGCCCCCGGCCTTCCAATGGCTACGGACGCCCGATGTGGATCGCCTGTTCAGCCTGACCGAACGCCCCGGCGCCCTGCGCATCCACGGCCGCGAATCCCCCGGCTCCGCCTTCGAACATGCGCTGCTCGCTCGCCGCCAGACCGCCCTGACCTTCCGCGCGGAAACGACGCTGGAGATGGAGCCAGGCGATTACCAGCACTTCGCCGGCCTCATCGCCTGGTATGGCCGCTTCAAGTTTCACTACCTCGCCGTAACCGCGAACGAGGACGGCCAGCGCGTCCTGACCGTCTACAGCTGCGCCGCCGACTGGCCGGATGCGCGCGTGACCTATCCGATCACGCCGATCCCGCTGCCGGATGGTCCTGTGCAGCTTGGCTGCGACGTGGAGGGCGCGATCCTGCGTTTCCGCTACAAGACGAATGGTGACTGGACAGATCTCGGGATCACACTGGATCAGTCCGCGATCTCGGACGAGGCAGGCAACGGACCGGGTAACAATTTCACCGGCGCCTTCATCGGCATCTGCGCGCATGACACCTCCGGTCGCGGGCGGCATGCCGATTTTCTGGACTTCACCTATCAGCCATTGAACGGCAGCCCGCAGGTCAGCCATGTCTGAGGTCCGGCTGGAGCGTATTACCAAATCGTTCGGCGCGCTGACGGTCCTGCCCGATCTGGACCTGATCGTGCCAGACGGATCCTTCACCGTGCTGGTTGGCCCCTCGGGCTGCGGCAAATCCACACTGCTGCGCATCATCTCGGGGCTGGAAGTACCGACTTCGGGCGCCGTGGTGATCGGCGGGCAGGACGTGACGCTGGACGAGCCCTCCAAGCGCGGCATCTCGATGGTTTTCCAGTCCTATGCCCTCTACCCGCACATGACGGTCGCACAGAACATCGACTTTGGCCTGCGCCTCGCAAAGATGCCTGCGGCGGAACGTCAGGCGCGGGTGGCCGAGGCCGCGCGCATCCTCGCACTTGAGCCTTACCTCGACCGCAAGCCTGCGCAACTATCCGGCGGCCAGCGCCAGCGGGTCGCCATCGGCCGGTCCATCGTGCGCCAGCCCAAGGTGTTCCTGTTCGACGAACCGCTGTCGAACCTCGACGCGGCGCTGCGCACCCAGATGCGGGTCGAGCTGGCGCAGCTGCACCAGTCGCTGGACGCGACGATGATCTATGTGACCCATGACCAGGTCGAGGCGATGACGCTGGCCGACCAGATCGTCGTGATGAATGCTGGACGGATCGAGCAGGTGGGCGCTCCCATGGAGCTGTATGACCACCCGCAAACAGTCTTTGTCGCGGGCTTCATCGGCTCGCCCAAGATGAACCTCGTTCCCGGCGCCGCCGTCGGCCATCCCGAGGCCGAGACCGCGGGCATCCGGCCGGAGCATCTGGTGATCGCAGCCGACGGGTGGCCCGCGCGCGCCCTGGTTGTCGAAACGCTCGGCGCCGACACGATCGTCTATGCGGATGTCGAGGGCGTCGGGGCGATGACCATCCGCCTGCCCGGCAACAACCGCCTCCGTGCCGGAGAGGTCATGCGCATCGCCCCCGTGCCGGGACACATGCACCTTTTCGACGCCAGCGGCCAGCGCATGGGCGACCCGGCATGAACGCGCTCGGGCTAGGCATCATCGGCTGCGGCGTCATCAGCGAGATCTACCTGAAGAACGCGCGCCTGTTTCCGCAGCTGAAGCTGCGCGCGGTCGCAGACCTCAACGAGGCCGCCGCCCGCGCCAAGGCAGACCTACATGGAACAGAGGCACTGACCCCCGAGGCGCTGCTGGCGCGGGACGATATCGACATCGTCCTGAACCTGACCGTGCCCGCCGCACATCTTGCCGTGGGCCTTGCCGCGCTGGAGGCGGGCAAGCACGTCTATTCCGAAAAGCCGCTGGCGGTCAGCCTCGACGACGGCAAGCGGCTGGCCGAGGCGGCCGCCAATCGCGGCCTTCGCATCGGCTGCGCGCCCGACACCTTCCTTGGCGCCTCGCACCAGACCTCGCGCGCGCTGCTCGACGCGGGGCGGATCGGGCAGCCGGTGGCGGGCACCGCGATGATGATGGTTGCGGGGCACGAGCGCTGGCACCCGAACCCCGACTTCTACTATGCCGGACCGGGCGCCGGGCCGCTTTTCGACATGGGGCCCTATTACATCACCGCGATGGTGAACCTGCTCGGTCCGGTGCGCGCGGTCAGCGGCATGGCCTCGCGGTTGCGCGCCAGCCGCACCATCGCCTCGGGGCCGCGCGCCGGCGAGAGCATTCCGGTCGATGCCCAGACCCATGTGGCGGGCGTGATGGAGTTCGGGAACGGCGCCCTGATCCAGATCGCCACCAGCTTCGACGTGCGCGCCCATGGCCATACACCGCTGGAACTTTACGGCACGGACGGCTCGATGAAGATCCCCGACCCCAACCGCTTTGACGGGCAGGTGATGCTGTCCGGTCCCGATGGCTGGCAGGCGGCGGCGTCGAGCCACGAGTTCGGCGGCGACAACCACCGCGCGCTTGGGCTGGCCGACATGGCCGACGCGATCCTGACCGGTCGTCCCCATCGCGCCAGCGGCGATCTGGCGCTGCATGTGCTGGACGTCATCGCCTCGCTCTTGCAGGCGGCCGAGAGCGCACGCACCGTCACCCTCACCTCGACCTGCGCACGGCCCGAGCCGATGCGCGCAGGCGCCCTGCCCCATCTGACCCCATCGGAGACCGCATGACCAGATCCGCACTGATCTTCTGGGGTGGCTGGGACGGCCACGAGCCCGAGGCCTGCACGCAACGCCTGGCCGCAATGCTGCGCGAGGACGGCTTTGACGTCGATACGCATTCGGGCAGCGAAATACTCACCGCCACCGACCTGACCCGGTTCGACCTGATCGTGCCGATGATGACCCAGGTGCAGGTCGCGCCCGAAGGGCTGAAGGCGCTGATCGCCGCCGTCGCCGCCGGCACCGGCCTCGGCGGCTTTCACGGCGGCATGGGCGACACCTTCCGGGCCGAGCCCCATTACCAGTACATGACCGGCGGACAGTGGGTCGCCCACCCCGGCAACTTCATCGACTACCGCGTGAACATCACGCGCGGCGACGACCCGATCATGCAGGGGATCGAGGACTTCGACTATCATTCCGAGCAGTATTATCTGCATGTCGATCCGGCGATCGAGGTGCTGGCGACGACCACCTTTGACGGCGCGCATGACCCCTGGACAAAGGGCGTGGTGATGCCCGTTGTCTGGAAGAAGCGCTACGGCGCCGCGCGCGTCTTCTATTCCGCGCTTGGTCACAACGCGGCCGAACTGGATCATCCGCAGATGCAGACCATCCTGCGGCGGGGCCTTGCCTGGGCAGCGCGCTGAAAGGTTTGTCAGCGCGACTGGCGCATGATCCGTCTGCCGTCGCGGCGCTGCGGACCCAGCCGGTAGATCCTTGCCCATGCCGCCGTGATGCCGCAGGACAGATCGCCCCACACAATCGCCACGGGGTCCGGGAAACGCGCCTGCGGCCGGCGCCGCAGCAACGGCCCGCTGCCCGGGCCTCAATCGGAAAGGTGCAGGCTCAGCCCGACACGCTCGGCCGAATGCAGCATATGGGCCCGCATCGCCGCCCGCGCGGCAGCCGCGTGCCCGGACAGGATCGCATCGTGAATTGCCCGATGTTCGCGGTGCACATGCGGTGCAATCTCCGCCGGGCTCTGCCTGACGCGGGAATCGATGATTGTGTGCAGGATGCGGTCCGAAATCGCACCGAGGAACTGGACGAAGTACGCGTTTCCCGTGGCCGCCGCGATGGTGCGGTGAAAGTGCAGATCCGCCTCGATCACCTCTTCGCCCGACGCACCGCCGGTCATCCGTGCCATCGCGTCGTCCAGCTGCGCCAGATGCTGCGGTCCGCGATGCAAGGCGGCCAGCGCCGCCGCCTCGATCTCCAGCGGCAGGCGCAGTTGGAAAAGGTCGCGGAAGGCATGCGGCGCCATGGCCCGCGCGTCGTCGAGCCGGATGTGGCGCGCAGCGCGCTGGATGACGAAGGCCCCTGCGCCCTGCCGGGTCTCGATCAATCCCTCGTTGCGAAGCTGCGCGATGGCTTCGCGTATGACCGTCCGGCTGACGGCGAAGCTACGGGTCAGCGCCTGCTCGGTCGGCAGACGATCGCCCGGCTTCAGCACGCCGCTCTCGATTTGCGCGGTGAGCGTGGCGGCAATCCGCGCGGGCAGATGCTGGGGTCGTGTGACAGGAGTGAATGCGCTCATGCGGCCATCATTCACCGGGCGGACTTGATGTTCAAGATTTATCAGACAATCCTACAAAGACCCGCCAGCCGAGGATCGCCATGACCGATGAAATCCCCCACCGCCTGCGCTCGCAGGACTGGTTCGACAATCCCGATCATGCGGACATGACCGCGCTCTATCTTGAACGGTTCATGAACTACGGCACCACCCCCGAGGAGCTGCGCTCGGGCCGGCCGATCATCGGCATCGCGCAATCCGGCAGCGACCTGAACCCCTGCAATCGCCACCACCTGGACCTGGCGCGCCGTGTCCGGGACGGCATCCGCGACGCCGGCGGGATCGCCATCGAATTTCCCAGCCATCCCCTGTTCGAGAACTGCAAGCGGCCCACGGCGGCGCTGGACCGCAACCTTGCCTATCTGGGGTTGGTCGAACTGCTCTATGGCTATCCTTTCGACGGGGTCGTGCTGACCACAGGTTGCGACAAGACCACACCGTCGGCGATCATGGCGGCGGCGACGGTGGACATCCCCGCCATCGTCCTCTCGGGCGGACCCATGCTGGACGGCTGGCACGAGGGCAAGCTGGCGGGGTCAGGCACCGTCATCTGGCAGTCGCGCCGGAAATACGCAGCCGGAGAGATCACGCGGGACGAGTTCCTGCAGACCGCCCTCGATAGCGCGCCCTCGATCGGGCATTGCAACACGATGGGCACAGCTTCGACCATGAACGCGATCGCCGAGGCGCTTGGCATGTCCCTGACCGGCTGCGCGGCCATCCCGGCCGCCTATCGCGAACGGGGGCAGATCGCCTATCGCACGGGCCTGCGTGCCGTCGAGATCGTGCGCGAGGACCTGCGCCCCTCGAAGATCCTGACGCGGGCAGCCTTCCTCAACGCGATCCGGGTGAACTCGGCCATCGGCGGGTCCACCAACGCGCAGCCGCACCTGATGGCGATGGCCAAGCATGCGGGCGTGGCGCTGGAACCGTCGGACTGGCAGACGCATGGCTATGACATCCCGCTGCTGGCCAATATCCAGCCGGCCGGCGCCTATCTGGGCGAGCGCTTCCATCGCGCCGGCGGCGTGCCCGCAATCATGTGGGAACTGCTGAAGGCGGGGAAGCTCGACGGCGGCTGCGCTACCATCACCGGCCGCACGATGGCCGAGAACCTTCAGGGCAGAGAGGCGACCGACCGCGAGGTAATCCATCCCTTCGAGGCGCCGCTGATGGACCGGGCGGGATTCATGGTGCTCAAGGGCAACCTCTTTGACTTTGCCATCATGAAGACCAGCGTCATCTCCGATGAGTTTCGCACCCGCTACCTGGCCCGTCCGGGGCATGAAGGTGTCTTTGAGGGCACAGCCTTCGTCTTTGACGGATCAGACGATTATCATGACCGGATCAACGACCCGGACCTGCCCATCGACGAGAACTCGATCCTGGTGATCCGCGGCGCGGGGCCACTCGGCTGGCCCGGATCGGCCGAGGTGGTCAACATGCAGCCGCCCGACCGCCTTCTGAAGCAGGGTATCCGCAGCCTGCCCACCATAGGCGACGGGCGGCAATCGGGCACGGCCGACAGCCCTTCGATCCTGAATGCCTCGCCCGAGAGTGCGGCGGGTGGAGGGCTCGCCTTCCTGCGGACAGGCGACCGCATCCGCATCGACCTGAAGCACGGCCGCTGCGACATGCTGGTGTCCGAAGCTGAAATCGCCCAGCGGATGGGCGGCGGTCTGCCGCCCGTCCCGCCCTCGGCGACGCCTTGGCAGCGCATCTATCGCGAGACGGTGACCCAGCTCGACGATGGCGCCACCATCCGGGGCGCGGACGAATTCCGCCAGATCGCAAACAAGCCGCCGCGCCACAACCATTGACCAGGGCCCGCAATGGGCGCGTCGACCCGGCTGCGCATATGCGCGCCTTCGGTCGCCGCGCTGTCGGGCCAGCCCGCGCACCCATGTGCCGGTCCCATGGCGCGACCCCACAGCCGCGATAACCGCGAAGTCATGACCCAGGGCCGGGTTCCGGTCCAGCTCGGGAGACGCGCGCGGAAGCCGGTCTCTCTGCGCTCTCGTCCTGCCTTGAACCTGAACTGATGACTTTTTGCGCGTTGCGCCCAAAGTGCACACTGCTCATCCCCGGTCAAAAAACAACGAGGCTCCGCATGTCGATCTGGTTGACAGGTGGCATACCAGCAAAATACCCTTTCGGAAGTAACTGTCGAAAGCGGGGCTTTCCGTCTGGCGGCCTCTCCGAAGTCGCGCTGCGCTTTCCGATATATTGGAGAACCCTATGCCTTCACAGATAGCCGTCAGGTCCGACCTCTTGACTGGAGATGAGGTATGAAATCATCTCCGGTCGCGCAGGATCTCGTGCTAGACCGTGTTAATAAATCCTTTGGCAGGTTCCAGGCGATCAGCGATGTGTCGCTGAACATCCGGCAAGGCGAGTTCCTGACCCTCCTCGGCCCTTCGGGCTCGGGAAAGACAACTCTGCTGATGATGATCGCGGGCTTTCTCACCACCGACTCCGGGGTGATCCGGCTAAGAGATCGCGATATCACGTCACTGCCGCCCGAAAAGCGCAATTTCGGCATGGTTTTCCAGGGATACGCGCTGTTCCCGCATCTGTCCGTGTTCCAGAACGTCGCGTTTCCCCTGCAGATCCGGCGGCGCCCCAAGGCAGAGATTGCGGAACGCGTCAACGCCGCACTTGAATTGGTGCAACTTACCGACCGCGCGGACCGGCTTCCGCGGCAATTGTCCGGCGGGCAACAGCAACGGGTCGCCCTGGCGCGCGCGATGGTTTTCACGCCACATCTTCTTCTCCTGGACGAGCCTCTTTCGGCACTCGACAAGAAGTTGCGTTCCGAGATGCAGGAAGAGCTCAAGCGGCTCCATCGCAAGGTGGGGCTGACCTTCATCTACGTCACGCATGATCAGGACGAGGCGCTGTCGATGTCGGACCGCATCGTCGTGATGCGCGACGGCAAGGTGGTTCAGGCGGGTGCGCCCGCCGAGCTTTACCGGAAGCCTGCCTCGAGCTTCGTTGCGGGTTTCCTCGGCAAGAGCAATTTCCTGCATGGCACAGTCGCCGCACATGAACCCGGCGGCTTTGTGCTTGAAAATGCCGGGCAGAGGATCCGGCAGGTTTCGGATGCCCCGCTTGCATTGTCCAGTCCGGCGGTGATCGGCGTGCGCCCTGAAAGCATGACCGTGCTGGAACCAGGCGAAACAGCGGACAACAGCCTTGCGGGGACTGTCCGGGAATGCGCCTATTACGGCTCAGCCTTCCATCTATCGGTGGAGGCTGCGCCCTTCGGAACACTTGAAGTCGAAATCCCGGCCTCGCGATTCAATTCCGGAGCCGAACCCGGCAGCAGCGTCACGCTCGGCTGGCCGCGATCGGCCGGGATGCCGCTGCCACAAGTGTAAATGCGACCCAGATACAGAACAACAATCAAGAACCAAACAACCAGACAACCAACCGACAGGGGACCACCATGACTTTGCAAAGCTTTGAAGAAGACTGCATTCAGATCATGCGCGAACAGGCCCGCGGCGGGCTCACCCGACGTAACCTGATCCGCTCGGCACTCGCGGCAGGTGTGCCACTTGCGCTATTGCCCGCCGGCGCCCGAATGGCGATGGCCCAGGCCACCGGTCCAGAGGTGGTTCTCGTCAACTTCGGGGGGGACGCTGTCGAAGTCTTTACCCGTGCGTTCGTCGAGCCTTATCGGGAAATCGGCGGCAACATCGTCATCGACGGCAGCGGCCCCAGCGCCGGCAAGATCCTCAACATGGTGCAGTCAAACAACGTCACCTGGGACATTGCCGACTCCGGCATCGCCGGGCTGGCGCAACTCGTGCCGCAGAACGCGCTCGAACCGATCGACTACGATATCGTCGACCGCAACAAGCTTGATCAGGAATTTGCTTACGAGTACGGGGTCGTGAACTACCTGTTCAGCTCTGTCATGGCGTGGGACTCGTCCAAGATCGAAGGCACCCCGACCATGGCGGACTTCTTTGACCTGGAAACATATCCGGGCCGCCGCATGATGCGCCGCGACTCGCAGGCGATGCTTGAAATGACGCTTCTGGCCGACGGCGTCGCCATCGAGGATCTGTACCCGCTTGATGTCGACCGCGCCTTCGCCAAGATCGAGCCGATCAAGAGCGAGTTGCTGTTCTGGAACTCGGGCGCCGAGAGCCAGAGCCTGCTGCGCGACGGCGAGGCGGTGATGGGTATGCTCTGGAACACCCGTGCCAATATTCTTGGGGAAGAGACCAACGGGCGGATCAAGTACAGCTTTGTCGACGGGCTTCTCCAGCCGGGCCTCTGGGTGGTGCCGAGAAACAACCCCGCCGGGCGCCAGGCCGCGATGGAGGCTATCGCCTTCATGCAGAACCCCGAGAGCCAGATCGTGATCCTTGAGGCAATGGGCAACGGCCCCGCCAATCCCGCCGCGGCCGAGCTGATCGATCCGGCGGTGCGGCCCTCCAACCCGTCTGATCCGGAAAATGTCGCGGTTCAGGCCAAGATCTCGGCCGACTGGTACAACGAGCATCACGCCGATACGTATGAACGCTTCCTTGATCTGATCTCGTCGTAGTCCGCTGAAGCTCTGCCCGCCGCAAGCCTGCGGCGGGCAGCCCCTCCCTGAAGCCTCTGGGGGCGTCATGTCATCCGTATCGCACCGCCCGGCGTCTTGGCCGCGGTCGTTCCTGAACGCACCGACCACGCGTTACTGGCTGCTGATCGCGCCGGCGATGGTGGCGATGGTGGTCTTCTATCTCTATCCCATAGGCCGGGTTCTGGTGATGAGCGTCACCGTTCCTCAGACCGGCCTGGACAATTACGCGCTGCTCGGCAGCAGCAGCGCCATTCATCGCATGATCTGGACGACGGCGCGCATCGGGGTGATCACCACTGCCATCACGCTGATCCTGGGCTATGCGATCAGCTATGCGCTTGTGCACTCCCGACCGGCGACGCAACGGATCATGTTCCTCTGCGTGCTCATTCCCTTGTGGATATCGGCGCTGGTACGGGCTTTCGCCTGGTTCATTCTGCTGCGCCGCGACGGGCTGATCAACGCGGGGTTGCTGGAGATCGGCCTGATCAGCACGCCGCTGAACCTGATCTGGAATGAACTCGGCGTCATCATCGGCATGGTCCATTACATGCTGCCCCTCGGGGTACTGCCGATCTATGCGAACATGCGCAATATCGACGCGCGCGTCATGGCGGCGGCGAGGGGGCTCGGCGCCTCGCGAATGACGACCTTCCGCCGCATCTATCTGCCGCTCTCGATGCCCGGCGTTCTTGGCGCTGGCATCCTTGTCTTCATCTATTCGCTCGGGTTCTACGTCACCCCCGCGCTCCTCGGCGGCGGCAAGACGCTGATGATCGCCGAATATATCCGCGCCCAGATCCTTGATCTGGTACGCTGGGGAACCGCCGCGATGCTCGCGACCTCCCTTCTGATCGTGATCGGCCTGCTGATGGCCGTGATGAGCCGGATCGTCGACCTGCGCAAGCTGTTCGGGGGACACTGACATGAGCCAGTTCGAAACCAGCCGGATCTCCGCTGGCACACGTTCGGTGGCCTGGACGACGATCTGCTTCCTGGTTCTCCCCATCACCATCGTGTTCTGGGTTTCGGTGACCGATCGGCACTATCTTTCTTTGCCCGACGAACGGATCTCCTTTCAGTATTACCGAAACCTGTTCACCAGCCAGGCCTGGCTGTCGAGCATCTGGCAGAGCTTCGTCATTGCCGCGATCTCCACCATTCTCGCGGTGGTGATGGGCACGTTATGCGCCATCGGCTGCTGGCGGATCTCGAACCGGGCGACCGAAGTCGTGCGGATGATCATGCTGGTGCCCATCATCATTCCGAGCATCGTCTATGCCCTTGGCATCTACCAGTTCTGGGTCGATCTGCGCCTGCTCGACACCTATACGGGCCTCATCATTGCCCATACTGTAACCGGTATCCCCTATGTCGTGGTAACGGTCTCGACCTCGCTTGCCGGTTTCGACGTGCGGCTTGAACAGGCCGCGCTCGGCCTTGGCGCCTCTCTCGGGCAGACGCTGCGCCGCGTGGTCATGCCCAACATCATGCCAGGCATCGTCTCGGGCGCGATCTTTGCCTTCATCCACAGCTGGGATGAACTCGTGATAACCCTGTTCATCGCCGGGCGCCGCGTCTTCACCCTGCCGCGCCGGATGTGGGACGGCATCAACGAGGCGCTGGACCCGACCATGGCGGCGGTGGCCGCGATCCTTGTGATCGTGACGGTAGCGCTCCTGATGTTCGCGATGATGCGCAATCGGAACAACACCTGATATCCTGGAGAAAAAGATGTCGAAGCCCCCCGTTTTCCCTGCCCAGAAGCAGTCCGCCGTAGATTGGATCGACGACAACACCTCCGCCCTGTCTGCCGACCACAAGACGATTTTCGATTTTCATGAGCCTGCATGGCGGGAGTACAAATCCGCCGCCTGGTACGTGAAACGACTGCGGGAAGAAGGTTTTACGGTTGAAGAGGCATCAGGCGGGATGCCCACGGCGTTTTGCGCCGAATGGTCCAACGGCGATGGCCCGGTGATCGGGGGCTATGCGGAATATGACGCGGTGCCCGGCTTTTCGCAGGATACCGTCCCCCATCGCCAGCCGCGCCCCGGGACCAACCGCTATGCCGCCGGCCACACCGATCCGCATTCCGCGTTGGGCATCGGCGCCTTCGCCGGTTTTCTGGCGGCAAAGCATGCCATGGAAAAGCATGGTATCCCCGGAAAGCTGAAGTTCTTCGGAGAACCCGCCGAAAAGATGTGCGGTTCCAAGCCCATTCATGCCACACGCGGCTATTACGACGATCTCGACGCTGCGATCAGCTTTCATCCGCACTCCTTCCCCCACATGGGCAACGGCTGTTTCTGGGATACTGCCTCGGCCCCGCTCTGGAGCAGGATCTATACGTTCCGATGCGACGAGCCGGAAACCTGGCAGCAGAACGCGACAGAGCGCACCGTGGCGCACAAGCACGCAAGCGCACGTGCACCGGGGGCGATCGACGCGGTCTGCCTGATGTATACGTCGGGCAAATACATGAAGGAGAGCATGCTGCCGCATCAAGGCAGCTGGAGCCTCAACGAATTCATCGTGCAAGCCGGTCAGGCGACGGCCGACAATGTCGCGCCCGGGCTGGCGCAGATCCAGTACACCCTGCGCGCACCGAACGTGGAAATGTGCGAGAAGGTCTTCGAGGTGCTCGACCGCAACGCCGAACATGTCGCGGCCATGGCACATTGCACGGTGGAGATCGCCTGGGTCACTCGGGCCCGTCCGGGCCTGCCGAACCACGCGATGGCCGAGGTCACCTGGCGCAACTTCGAAAAGATCGGCGCCCCTGTCTGGAGCGAGGAAGCCTGCGACTACGCCTGGCAGATACTTGAGAACATCGGCGTCAGACGCGGGGATGTTGACCATCCTTTCGCGCCGGAAATCCGCAGGCTCGCGACCCTTGAGGAAGGTGAGGCCGGTTTCAGGAACATGCTGCCGCCGTGGCAGAAGAATTTCGCCGCCGATGACTATGTAGAATATACGTGGCACGCGCCGACCGTGCGCCTGTATGTCGGGCGTCCCACGTTACAGATGCCCTCCGGCAAACGTTGCCCGGAATGGGCGCGCCTTGCCATGGGTGGGATGGCGGCCTGCATCGACCCCATGTGGATTACCGCCAGCAAGGTTGTATCGACCACGATCATCGATCTGCTGACAGATGGCGAAAGCCTCGCGAAGGCCCGTGCCGAATTCGAAGACCGCACCGGCGGCGGGATCGGCGGGAGCAAGTGGCTGCCGCCGCTGCTGCCTTCCGATTTCGCGCCGCCGGTCGACTACCGCTGGCCCGAATACGTGACAACCGCCCGCGGCGAGGAATGGACCATTCCCACCGCCTTCCGCTGACCATCTTCCACATCCGCCACACTGGACCTCCGAGAGACCGACATGACCACCACACCTTCCGCCGGGATCATTTCTGAACCCGAATACCGCTACAACATGCTGATCAAGACCTTTGCCTCACGGGCCGAACCGGCCTTTGAGACGGAAAGCGAGCAGGTCGAGGTCTGGGGCCGCCGCTGGGGCTGCAACAATGACGTGGGGCATCTGCGTATGGTGCTGATGCACCGCCCGGGCGACGAACTGAATGTCGTCGACCCGAACATGCGGATGCCCGAGATCAACGCCTTCGGCGATCCCAAGACCGGCTGGTACTGGCGCGGCAACGTGATCCCCGACTTCGAGGAGATGCGCGCCCAGCACGATGCGTATGTGCAGGCCCTGCGCGAGGAGGATGTCGAGGTCGTCTATATCGACAAGGCGGCACCGGGGCGGCTCAAGACCGTTTACACCCGCGACAGCGTCATTGCGATCGACGGCGGTGCCATAGTGACCCGCATGGGTCCCCCGATCCGGCGGGGCGAGGAACTGCCGGTTACCCGCACCCTTGCCAAGCTCGGCATGCCCATCCTGAGAACCATCCATGGCACCGGCATGGTCGAGGGCGGCAGTTTCGCCTTCCTGACCCCCAAGGTTGCCGTTCTTGGCCTGTCGAGCCGCGTCAACGAGGAAGGCGCCCGGCAGCTGGAGGAGGTGCTCAAGACGCAGGGGGTGGAACTGCTGCGGGTGCATCTGACCGGCTATCGGCTGCATATCGACGGCATGCTGGTGATGGTCGATCACGACAAGGTCTTCGTGAACCCGACCTTGTTGCCCTTCTGGCTGCTCGAAAAGTTCGATGAACTCGGGATTCACCAGATCGAGGCCTGCCCCGATGACGATCCGGGCGTAATCAACTGCCTTGCGGTGCGGCCCGGGCGGCTGATCATCGGCAACGGCATGTCCGACCGGACCCGCGAGAAGATGGAGAAGCTTGGCATCTCGACGCGCCGGGTGGATTACGACAAGGTCGCCCTTGGCGGCGGCGGGCTCCATTGCTCGACCGGGCCGCTGATCCGCGATCCGATCTGACCGCCGGCGCCGGATGCAACAGATGAACCAGCAGGAGAGAGGGAAGCACATGCCTGACACCCAGGGCGCCGGCCAGATGAACGGCGCCGAAAGCCTCGTGCGGACGCTGGTGGCGTCAGGGGTGGACACCTGCTTTGCCAACCCCGGCACGTCGGAAATGCATTTCGTGGCGGCACTCGACCGTGTTCCGGGGGTGCGCTGCATCCTCGGCCTGTTCGAGGGGGTGGTTTCCGGCGCTGCCGACGGCTATGGCCGGATGACGGATCGTCCCGCCGCGACCCTGCTGCATCTTGGGCCGGGCCTCGGCAATGCCCTCGCCAATCTGCACAACGCCAAGAAGGCGCGGACCCCCATGGTCAATGTCGTCGGTGACCATGCAACCCATCACGCGGGCTATGACGCGCCGCTCAGTTCCGATGTCGAAGGCGTCGCTCGGCCGATGTCGCATTGGGTCCGGACCTCTCCCGATGCACAAAGGATCGCCGCCGACGGCGCGCAGGCGGTGGCGGAGTCCCTCACGGGTGCAGGTCGCATTGCGACGCTGATCCTGCCGGCCGATACAGCCTGGAACCCGTCAAACGGCCCTGCCGCGCCGGTTGCCATACCGCCCAAGCCGCGGGTTCCGGAAGAGGCGGTGGAAATTGCCGCCAACATCCTGCGACAGAATGACGACACGGTCATCATCCTTGCGGGAAAGGGCCTCCGGGCGAGGACGATCGGCCTTACCAGCAGGATCGCGGCCCGGACCGGCGCGGCCATGCTGGCACCCACCTCCAACGCGCGGGTGGAACGCGGGGCCGGCCGCACGCCAATTAAACGGATCTTCTATGCGGTCGATGCAGCGTTGGAGCAGCTGTCACCCTATCGCAACGCGATCCTCGTCGGCGTGGACGAGCCTCCGGTCGCCTTCTTCGCCTATCCGGGAAAACCCAGCCTGACCCTGCCGCCAACATGCACTGTCCATCGGCTGGCGGGCGTTGATGACGACCTCGCCGACGCGCTGGAACGCCTGGCCGTGATGGTCGACGCCGCCGACACGGAGCCGGTCGTGCAGGACCGGGTGATAACCGGACTGCCGCATGAGGGTGGCATCACACCTGAAACCATCGCCCAGACCGTCGCTGCGCTGCTGCCGGAAAACGCCATCATCGTTGATGAAGGCATAAGTTGCAGCCGCGCGCTCTATGCCGCCACCGCAGGCGCTCCGGCGCATGACTGGCTGGCCTTGACGGGTGGCTCCATCGGAATCGGCATGCCGCTTGCCGCTGGTGCCGCCGTGGCTTGCCCGGATCGGAAGGTGGTCAACTTTCAGGCCGACGGCAGCGGGCTCTACACCGCGCAGGCGCTCTGGACGCAAGCGCGGGAGCAACTCGACATTCTCACGGTGGTGTTTGCCAATAACGCCTATGCCAGTCTCGACGTCGAACTGGCCAATGTCGGGGCAATCAATCCGGGGCGTACCGCCCGTGACATGCTGGAACTGGACCGCCCCGTGATCGACTGGGTGTCGCTCGCCAAGGGCTATGGCGTCCCTGGCGCGCGTGCCCAAACCCTTGACCAGCTCATCACGCTGATGCGGGAGGGCCTGGCGCGGAAGGGACCGATGCTGATTGAGGTCCCGTGCGAGGCCTGAGGTCATGACAGATGCGGCAGCGACGGCACTCCTTCAGGAGCTGACGCGCATTGTCGGCGCCGCTCACATCCGGTCCGGCGCCGATTTCCCTGCCCGTCATCTTCAGGACGCGGCACAGCTTCCGCCCGAGACGCCGCTGGCGCTGGTGCGTCCCGGCACCACCGCCGAGGTCGCCGCGGTCATGGCGCTCTGCCATGACCGGGCAGTGCATGTTGTCGTGCAGGGCGGGCTGACCGGGCTTGCGGGCGGCGCACATCCGCTCGACGGCGAGGTTGCGCTGTCGCTCGAACGCATGAACGCCGTCGAAGATGTCGACGTGATCGGGCGAAGCATGACGGTGCAGGCAGGTGCCACACTCCAATCGGTGCAGGAAGCTGCGGCGGCAGCGGGCCTGCACTATCCCGTCGATCTCGGCTCGCGCGGCAGCTGCACCATCGGCGGTACCGTCGCCACCAATGCGGGCGGGGTACAGGTGCTCCGCTATGGCATGACCCGGCGGCAGGTGCTCGGGATGGAGGCCGTGCTGCCTGATGGCCGGGTGCTGTCCGGGCTCAACCGGCTGACCAAGAACAACACCGGCTACGACTGGAAAGAGATCCTGATCGGCAGCGAGGGGACGCTTGCCGCGATCACACGCGTGGTTCTGGCCCTGCAGCCCAGACCATCCGCCGTGCAGACCGTCCTTTGCGCCTGCGGATCGACGGATGCGGCCTTCACCCTCCAGCGGCGACTGGAGCAGGGCTTTCCCGGTGGCCTGCTCACCTTTGAGGGGATGTGGCGCGACTATCTGGACATCACCCGTCCGGCGCTGAGCGGCCCGCCCCCCTTCACCGACCTGCCCCCGCTCGCGCTTCTGATCGAAATCGGCGAGGCCGGGAACGAGCGGCCCGGAGATGCGCTTCTGGAACTGCTGGCGCAGGCGATGGAGGACGGGCTCCTGAGCGACGCCGTGGTGGCGCAGTCACTGTCTGACCGCGGGCGACTGTGGGAATGGCGGGAAGCGAATGCAGAGTTCGGGCGGCTGCAACCGAAGGGGCTTCATTACGACGTGAGCGTCCCTCGCCCCGCGATGGATGAAGCGATCAGGCGCTGGCAAGCCAGCATCGACGCGCATCAGCCCGGGGGACGAATGGCAATCTACGGTCATCTCGGCGACGGAAATCTGCATCTCGCGATCTTTCCGCCGGGGGACACGCCAATCGATCCGGCCCTCACCGACCCTGTCTATCACACGGTGGCGGCGCTCGGCGGCAGCATCTCGGCGGAACATGGCATCGGTACGCGGCGTCGCGATGCCCTCGCCTACAGCCGGAACGATGGTGAACGTGCTTTCATGGGCGACCTGAAGAAATTTTTCGATCCCAGGGGAATCCTCGGCGCCGGCCGCATCCTGTGACAGGGGGGGCGTCAGCGGGCCTCTGCCAGTTGCCAAACCACATCGGCAAGCACCTGCGCACCTGCCGCCAGGTCCTCCGGCTCCGCATATTCCATGGAGTTGTGGCTGATCCCCCCCCGACAGGGAACGAAGATCATGCCGCTCGGACAATGAAAAGACATGTTGCGCGCATCATGCCCCGCGCCGGAAAAGATGCGGCGGGCTGAATATCCTCGCTGCGCCGCCGCCACCTCGATCAGGTCCGGGACCAGCGGCGGAAAGGTGACCGGATCGCTCGATGCAATCGTGCGAGACGTCACGGCGCAACCGTCGGCCCGGTCACGGATCAATCCGGCGATCACGGCGTCGCTGTGTTCAAGCGTCGCCGTATCCGGGTGGCGGATGTCGATGCCAAAGACCACCTTGCCGGGAACGACCGACCAGGCATTGGGATGAACGGCAAACCGGCCTACCGTAAAGCGCAGCAGGTCCTCATCGTCGTGCAAGGCCTGTTCCATCCGGCAGCAGAGGTTCATGGCAGCGAGAAACGCATCCTGCCGGCGAGAACGTGGTGTTGTGCCGGAATGATCCGCCCGGCCCACCATGGTAACCTCGGTCCTCCGATAGCCCTGCACACCTGTAACCACGCCGATGCGCCGCCCCTCCGCCTCAAGGACCGGTCCCTGCTCGATATGCGCCTCGAGGAACGCTGCCACCGGCGTTCCAAGCGCCCGCCGCTCCGCCTCGGGTATGGCCGCGAAAAGGTCCTGGACGGCCTCGCCAAGCAGGCATCCCTCCTCGTCCGCCACAGCCAGCGCCGTCTCAAGCGGAGTCAAACCCGCGAAGACCGACGAGCCGAGGCAGCCGGGCGCGAAACGCGACCCTTCCTCGTTGTTCCAGATCACGCACTCGACCGGACGACGGGGCACGAACCCGCCTTCGACCATCGTCTCGATCGCCTCGAGCCCGGCGAGAACGCCATAGATGCCGTCGAACCGGCCGCCTGTCGGCTGGCTGTCGCAGTGAGAACCGACCATCACCGGCGCCAGGTCAGGTTCCCGCCCCTCCAGCCGAAGATACATGTTGCCGACCGGGTCGAGCTGCACCCGCAGCCCGAGGCCAAGTGCGATATCGGCAAGATGCCGGTGGGCGGCCAGATCAGGTTCCGTAAGCGCCAGACGACAGACCCCGCCATCCTCGGTGCCCCCGAACCGCGCGAAGTCCATGTGGCGCTGCCAGAGCCGATCGGGGCGGATCACCAGATCCGTTGCGTCAGGATCTCTGTCGTAAGCTTCGCGCTGCTTCGTCATCTTGGGCTCGATCCCGTGCTGTTGCCGCCGCGCCAGTCAGCCGCACTAAGGCTGGCAAGAACAGGATGGCGTTGGTTCAACACTGGTATGCCACGGGCACACAGTCAAGATACCAGTCAGCGTTCAAAGACCGGTCCGCTGCGAATCTCCGTGCGACGCAGATGATGCAACGCCCGGACCCCTTGCCCGGATTGCGGCGGTTTTCGAAAATCGTCATAGTGACTTCTGCCGGTGGGGCGCAAACACGTTCGCCATGGGCCGTCTTAATTGTGCCGGGGATGTTCCCACGCCTGCCTATCGTCATACAGGAGATCGGATGCTTACCCTTCCCGATAAGCGCCTGGCTCTGCAGGCCTACGAACAGATCCTCGAATTCATCATGAACGGCACCCTCAAACCCGGCGAACTGCTCAACGAGCGCCGCCTGGCCGATGTCATGAACGTATCGCGCACGCCGGTGCGCGACGCGCTCCTGATGCTGGAAGGCGAAGGCATATTGCTTCGGCTGGATTCAAGGCGGCTGCAGGTCAAGCAGATCCAGATCGAGGATTATCTTGATGCGCTGCAGATCCGGCTTCTGCTCGAACCGAGTGTGGCGCGCCACGCGGCGGGCCGGGTTCCGGCGGATCGGCTGGCCGATCTCCGGGCAAAGGTCGAGACCCTGCGCGCCAAGGGCCACGTGTCCAGCGACGAGCGCCACCTCGTGCGCGAAATCGACGACTCGCTGCATGGTCTTCTGTGCGAGGCAACTGGCAACCCGCAGCTTACCGCGATTATCGTCTCGCTGCGGCGGCGAACCCTGATGTTCGATCTCCGCTCCGTCCCGGAGCGGCTGGAAAGCACCTGTGACGAGCATCTGGCCATACTTGACGCCGTCGCACGCGGCGAAGGCGAGAAGGCCGCCGAGGAGATGACCGCCCATATCGCCGCGGTGCGCTCAAGTATCATCAACCGCCTGCACCGGCGATGAAGGTGCTAAGGCGGCGTTCCCATGGCTCAATTCCCGACCCCCTATTCCTGTCGCGTCGCGGGAGGGTCATGAACACCTAGCCGGCGCATGCCAGGCGCCCGCAAGATGCCGCCGAGGTCAGCCTTCTGTCCGGGGCGAGAATTCGGCGACCAGTTCATGCCGGTCGCCAGGATAGGTCTGGGTGACCAGCGTCACCCACTGCCCCGCCATCTCGGTGCGCCGCGTCACCTCCAGGCAGGCGGTTCCGCCATCGAGCTCCAGCGCGCGCGCGATGCTGCCGGTCGCGGGGACGGCGCGGATGCGGTGCTGCGCCGAGGTCCAGGGGATTTCCCGCAAGAGCCAGGCCCCCGGCGCCACGTGACGGAAATCCACATCAAGCGCCGCCGGGGCGGTTTGCGGGTTTATGATGCGCGCCTCATGGCAAAAGGGCATCCCCCCGGCATGATGCACACCGCGCAGCGCAAGAACCGAGGCGGGCGGCGGATCGGCCCGCGTGGCACGGGCCTCGTCCGGCAGCGGCGGGCGGAGCGTGCGATCCGTCAGATCGAAGCGCCAGTCGAGCCCAAGCGCCGCCACCTCGGCCGCGATATCGGCGATCTCCAGCACGGCGGCCTGCGCGACGGGCTGCGCGACAAAGGTGCCGAGTTTTCTGCGCCGCACCAGAAACCCTTCCCGGGTCAGCTGCGCAAGAACCTTGTTCATCGTCATCCGCGAGACGCCATAGGTCTCGGCCAACCGGGTCTCGAACGGAAGTTGATAGCCGGGCGGCCAGTCGTGGCCCGTGATCCGGTCGCGGATATCGGTCAGAATGCGATCATGATGGGTCAGGCGCGGCCCAGCCCCCGACACGCTCTCCGCAGCCCTGTCCCGCTCCGTCATTGCGCTTCCTCCCTGAGGGTGGCGGCGATGCCCCCGATGGCGTGGCGCCGGAAAGACGGTGTCTTTTGGCGGCCGCACCGGGGCCCGGCCTTAGCGCGCGGGGCGGCGGCGATCAATAGCGCGCCGTCAGCCGATGAGAAGGGCGGTAAAGCTGGCCGACATAGGTCGCGACCCGATCCTGCCAGCTTGTCAATCGTTCGAAGCGAAAGAACGCCTCGCCCGGATCAACTGCTGGCCGGGGGCATCTGCGGCGTGCTGAACCGTCTCTGGCGCGAATGCGATCGCCGATCATGTGGATTCCGGTGACATTGCTTACACTCCGCGGGTCGGAATATAATCGACCAATCGCAACCAGACAAACCGGGCCCGGGCAAACCAAGCGTAGCGCAAGTAGAGTTGGAGCGATGAGCGGAATCAGGAGCGACGCGCCGGGGGAACGACCATCACGCAGGCTCTCCAAGGCGGAACGCCGGGAACAGTTGCTGGAGACCGCGTTGATGATCGTTCGCGACGAAGGCGCCGACCGGCTCACGCTCGGGCGTCTGGCCGCCCGCGCCGGCGTATCGAAGCCGGTCGCCTATGACCACTTCGGCACGCCCGCCGGTCTGCTCATCGAGCTTTACCGGGCCATCGACACAAAGCGGGTCACGGCCTTTCGGGATGCCATGGCAGCGCAGGAACGAAGCGTCGGCAAGACGGCGATATCCCTCGCGGAGGCGTATATACAATGTGCCGCCAATACGACAGACGCGTTTCACGCAGTAGGAGCCGCATTGGCCGGCAGCGAGGAAAAGGCCGCGGTGTATCAGGAGCTGCTTGGCCAGAGTGTCGAGATGTTTGCCGCGGTGCTCAAGCCCCATAGCGGCCTCGATCCCGCAGAGCTGCATCGTCGCTGCATCGGTCTCGTCGGGGCGGGTGAATCCCTCTCGGCGGCGCTGGTACGCGGCACCTGCAGCGAGACAGAAGCAGTTAATGCGTTAGCCTCATTGATCGAAGGTGCCGTTTCCGGAACAGACGATGCCTAGCTTTGGCCACCGGTGAATGCTGCCGGCAGGATATCGCCGGACGGTGCCCGCAAGGGTGCCACATCCGGATCAGGACGTGCCGGGAATGATCCGGCGCCTATCCGAGGATCCCCGGCAGGCGCAGCCCATGGTCCCGCGCGCATTCCAACGCGATCTCATAGCCCGCATCGGCATGACGCATCACCCCCGAGGCCGGGTCGTTCCACAACACCCGCTCCAGCCGCCGGGCCGCTTCGGGCGTGCCATCGGCCACGATCACCACGCCCGCATGCTGCGAAAACCCCATCCCCACCCCGCCGCCGTGATGCAGACTGACCCAGGTCGCGCCGCTTGCGACATTCGTCATCGCGTTGAGCAGCGGCCAGTCCGACACCGCGTCCGACCCGTCGCGCATCCCTTCCGTTTCCCGGTTCGGCGAGGCGACCGAGCCCGCATCCAGATGGTCGCGCCCGATCACGATGGGCGCCTTCAACTCTCCCCGCGCGACCATGTCGTTGAACATCAGCCCCGCGCGATGCCGCTCGCCAAGGCCGATCCAGCAGATGCGGGCGGGCAGGCCCTGAAAGGCGATCCGATCCGCCGCCATGTCCAGCCAGCGGTGCAGGTGCTGGTTGTCCGGAAAAAGGGCCTTCATCGCGGCATCGGTCTTGGCGATATCTTCGGGATCGCCTGACAGCGCTACCCAGCGGAACGGGCCGATCCCCTTGCAGAAAAGCGGCCGGATATAGGCCGGTACAAAGCCGGGAAAGGCAAAGGCATTGATCAGCCCCTCGTCCCTGGCGACCTGCCGTATGTTGTTGCCATAGTCGAGCGTCGGCACCCCCGCATCCCAGAAACCCACCATCGCGGCCACATGGTCACGCATGCTGGCGCGGGCGGCGGCCTCTACCCCGGCCGGATCGGTTTCCTGCTTTGCGCGCCATTCGGCAACCGTCCATCCGGCTGGACAATAGCCATGCAGCGGGTCATGGGCGCTGGTCTGGTCGGTGACGATATCGGGACGGGGGCCGCCCCCACGCATCCGCGCCAGCAGTTCGGGGAACACCTCGGCGGCATTGCCCAGAAGGCCCACCGATTTCGCCTCTCCGCGGGCGGTCCAGTCCTCGATCAGCGCCAGCGCCTCATCGAGACTGCGCGCCTTGGCGTCGACATAGCGGGTGCGCAGGCGAAAATCGATCCGGGTTTCGTCGACCTCCACCGCAAGGCAGCAGGCCCCCGCCATCACTGCGGCCAGCGGCTGCGCGCCGCCCATGCCCCCCAGCCCGCCGGTCAGGACCCATTTCCCCGTCAGATCGCCGCCGTAGTGCTGGCGGCCCGCTTCGGCGAAGGTTTCATAGGTGCCCTGCACGATGCCCTGGGTGCCGATATAGATCCAGGACCCGGCGGTCATCTGGCCGTACATCATCAACCCCTTTCGATCCAGTTCGTTGAAATGGTCCCAGGTGGCCCAATGCGGTACCAGATTGGAATTGGCGATCAGCACGCGCGGGGCGTCGGCATGGGTGCGGATGATGGACACGGGCTTGCCCGATTGTACCAGCAGGGTCTCGTCGGGTTCCAGATCGCGCAGCGCGTCGCAGATGCGGTCGAAATCGCTCCAGCTGCGTGCCGCACGGCCGATGCCGCCATAGACCACCAGTTCATGCGGGTTTTCCGCCACATCGGGATGCAGGTTGTTCATCAGCATCCGCAGCGCGGCCTCGGTCTGCCAGGTCTTCGCGGAAATCTCGGGGCCGGTCGGCGCAAAGATGTCACGGATATTGTGGCGCGGGTCGGTCATGAGGGGCCTTTCAGGAACGGGCAAGGCGCGGCGCAAGCGCGGCCAGCATGGTCAGGATCCCGCCCAGCGTTTCGCGCAGGCGGGCGGCTTTTTCAGGGCAGAGCGCAAAGGGCGGCGTCTCGGCCTGCAGATGGCTGGCCTGCGCCAGTTCCATCTGCACTGCGTGGATGCCTTGTTCCGGGCGGCCATAGTGGCGGGTGGTCCAACCCCCGCGAAACCGGCCATTGACCACGCTGCGATAGCCCGGGGCGGCGGCGCAGATGCGGGCGATGTCCGCCTCGATCCCTGGGGCGCAGCTTTCGCCGCCATTTGTGCCGATGTTGAAATCGGGCAGAACGCCGTCAAAGAGCCACGGGATCTCCGACCGGATCGAATGGCAGTCGTAAAGGATCGCCACGCCATGGACCGCGCGTACCCGCGCGATCTCGGCCGCCAGTGCCGCATGATAGGGACGGTGGATCTGTTCCAGCGCCGTGGCGATCTCGGCGGGACCGGGCTCGCACCCCGTCTGCCAGATGGGCACATTGTCAAACGTCGTCAGCGGGATCAGCCCGGTCGTGGTCTGGCCGGGATAAAGGCTCTGCCCCGACGGATCGCGGTTGAGATCGATCGCATAGCGCGACCAGGTCGCGGTCACCGTCGTCACCCCCGGCAAAAGACCGTCATAGAGCTGTTCCAGATGCCAGTCGGTGTCGCGCAGGATCAGGCCCTCCGGATTCAGCCGCGCCGCCACCGCGCCGGGCAGCCGGGTGCCCACATGCGGAAAGCTCAGGATGACCGGGCCGCTGCCCTCTGCGACCCGCACCGGCGGCAGATCATCCGGCCCGATCATTCCAGCCATGGCAGCAGCTCCTCGCCTGCGGGTTCCAGCGCGGCACGGGCCACCAGCCCGCCGGCGGCCTCCATGTCAGTGCCCATGAAACGGTCGGCCTCCAGCACCGGGATGGCGCGGCGGATCGCGGCGATCGCCATTTCCAGCCGGGGCGAAGATCGAAGCGGGGCGCGCAGATGGATGCCCTGCGCCGCGATCATCGCCTCGACCCCGATGATCCACCACAGGTTCTGCGTCATCGGCAGCAAGCGGCGCGCGCCGTGGCAGGCCATGGACACGTGATCCTCCTGATTGGCCGAGGTCGGCGTGCTGTCCACCGAGGCGGGATGGGCCATCTGCTTGTTCTCGCTCATCAGGGCGGCGGTCGTGACCTCGGCGATCATCATGCCGGAATTGAGCCCCGGGCGCGGCGTCAGAAAGCCCGGCAATCCGTAGGACAGGGCCGGATCGACCAGAAGCGCAACGCGGCGCTGCGCGATGGCGCCGATCTCGGCCACGGCAAGCGCGATGATATCGGCGGCAAAGGCCACCGGCTCGGCATGGAAATTTCCCCCCGACACGACCGCGCCATCCGACAGGACAAGCGGGTTGTCGGTCGCGGCATTTGCCTCGATCCGCAGCGTCGCCGCCGCCTGCCGCAGGATATCGAGCGCCGCCCCCGCCACCTGTGGATGACAGCGGATGCAATAGGGGTCCTGCACCCGTTCGTCACCGCTGACATGGCTTTCGCGGATCTGGCTCTGCTCCAGCAGGGCGCGCAGGGCGCGGGCCACCTCGATCTGACCGGCATGGCCCCGCAGGCTGTGGATTTCGTCAAGGAACGGTGCGGTCGATCCCATCGCGGCATCGGTCGACAAGGCCCCGGTGACGATCGACGCGCGCAGCGCCCGTTCAGCGCGGAACAGCCCCGCCAGCGCCAGCGCGGTCGAGACCTGTGTTCCGTTGATAAGCGCCAGCCCCTCTTTCGCGGCCAGCGTCAGCGGCGAAAGGCCCGCGCGCGCCAGCGCCGCCGCCCCGGCCAGGCGCTCGCCGTCCAGCATCGCCTCGCCCTCGCCGATCATCACCGCCGCCATATGCGCAAGCGGCGCCAGATCGCCCGACGCCCCCACCGAGCCCTTTTCCGGGATCACCGGCAGCACGCCCCGCGCCAGCATCGCCCCCAGCAACGCCACAAGTTCGGGCCGCACCCCCGACGCGCCCCGCCCGAGCGACAAAAGCTTGAGCGTCATCACCAACCGCACCACCTCTGGATCAAGCGGCGCGCCCACCCCGCAGCAATGCGACAGGACCAGGTTACGTTGCAACGTCGCGACATCGCCCGCAGGGATCCGGATCGAGGCGAGTTTGCCAAAGCCCGTGTTCACCCCGTAAACCGCCGCCTCTCCGGCCGCGACCCCGGCGATGCGGCCGGCGGACCGTGCGATCCCCTCTGCGGCCGAAGGGTCGAGCGCGGGCGTCTCGCCCTGCCAGTAGATCCGGCGCAACTGCGACAGCGGAACAGAGCCGGGAACAAGGGTGGCGGTCATCAGGCGGTTTCTCCCTGAAAGATGCGGGCATGAAGCGGGTTGAACCCGATACGGGCCACCAGTTGCGCGGGCCGTTCCACATCCCAAAGCGCTAGATCGGCCGAAAGGCCGGGGGCAATGCGGCCGGTCTCGGTGGCCAGCCCCAATGCGCGGGCGGCATGGGCGGTAACCCCGGCCAGACATTCCGGCACGGTCATCCGGAACAGCGTGGCCCCCATGTTCATCGTCATCAGGATCGAGGTCATGGGCGATGTGCCGGGATTGCAGTCGGTCGCCAGCGCCATCGGGACCCCGGCCGCCCTGAAGGCCGCAACCGGGGGCCGCACGGTTTCCCGCAGCATGTAAAAGGCGCCGGGCAGCAGAACCGCGACACTCCCGGCCGCGGCCAACAGGGCCGCGTCGGCCTCGGTCGCGTGTTCCAGATGGTCGGCCGACAGGGCGCCGTGGCGCGCCGCAAAGGCCGTGCCGCCCGAATGCGACAACTGCTCGGCATGCAGCCTGACCGGCAGCCCCAACGCCCGGGCCCGGTCGAAAAGCGGCGCGAGTTCCTCGGTCGAAAAGGCGATCCGCTCGCAAAACCCGTCGACCGCATCGACCAGCCCCTCGGCATGGGCCGCGTCCAGCCCGGCGATCGCCACCTCCCGGATGTAGTCCGTGGCCCGTCCGGCATATTCGGGCGGCAAGGCATGGGCGGCAAGCCAACTGGTGCGGATGCGGACCTTTCGCCGCGTGGCAAGCGCCCGTGCGGCCCGCAGCATGTTCATCTCTGCTTCGACCGACAGGCCATAGCCCGACTTGACCTCCACGGTCGAAACGCCCTCGGACAGCAGATGGTCCAGGCGCGGCAGGCTTTCCGCCACAAGTTCCTCGACCGTCATCGACCGCACCGCCCGCACCGACGCGCGGATGCCGCCGCCTGCCTGCGCGATCTCTTCATAGGTCGCACCGTCCAGGCGCTGCTCGAATTCCCCGGCGCGGTCGCCACCGAAGACCAGATGCGTGTGACAATCGACCGGCGCCGCCGTCATCAGCCGTCCGTCACAGTCCACGATCCGCGCGCCCTGCCGCGGCAGGTCCCGGCCCACCGCAAGGATACGCCCGCCCTCGGCCAGAAGTTCATCGGCGTCACCTGCCGCCCCTTCGATGCGCGCCCGGGTCCAGAGTGTCCGTGTCATCGCCCCAGTCCTTTCCTGCGCCATCGCCGGCCCCGCCGTCAGGCCGCCCCCTGCCTGCCCGGGACCCGGGCCGCCGCGGGCAAGCGGTCCGGCACGACCAAGGCTGCACCCGCGCCATCCGAAAATCAAGTATATACATATCGTCCTGTCTCGCCCATCCTCGCCCCGGGAACCATCGCCGGACGGGGGATTCGACCATGCGCATTCACGCGGCGGCAGCGCTTCTGCCCGGGGGCTGGGCCCGCGATGTCCGGCTCGACCTTGCCGGCGGGCAGATTAAGGCGGTGACACCGGATGTGCCCCCTGCCCCGGGCGATCACCGGCTTGAGGCCGTCATCCCCGGCATGCCCAACCTGCACAGCCACGCCTTTCAGCGCGGCTTTTCCGGGCTCGCGGAACGCCGTGGCCCCGGACAGGACAGTTTCTGGACCTGGCGCGAGATCATGTACCGCTTTGCCCTGCAGCTCGGCCCCGAGGGGGTCGAGGCCATTGCCGCCCTCGCCTTTGCCGAGATGCTGGAGGCCGGGTTCACCCGCGTGGGGGAATTCCACTATCTTCACCACGATCCGGACGGACGGCCCTATGCCGATCCGGCGGAACTGTCGCTGCGCATCTTCGCCGCCGCCGAAGCAACGGGAATCGCGCTGACCCATCTGCCGGTCTTCTACGCCCATGGCGGTTTTGGCGGCGCGCCGGCCGATCCGGGCCAGCGCCGTTTCCTGCACGACCCGGATGCGTTCGACCGGCTGATGGAAGCCTGCGCAACGCGGATCGCGCGGCCGCAGGACCGGCTCGGCCTTGCGCCACATTCGCTGCGCGCGGCGACGCCCGGGGAAATCCGGCATCTTGCAGCGCGCTGGCCTGACCGGCCGTTTCACATTCACGTCGCCGAACAGGCCCGCGAGGTTGAGGAGTGTCTGGCGCATAGCGGCGCGCGCCCCGTCGAATGGCTGCTCGATCAGGCGCCTGTCGGGCCGGACTGGTGCCTGATCCACGCGACCCATCTCAGCGACGCCGAAATCGCGGGCATCGCCGGGACCGGGGCGGTGGCCGGCCTCTGCCCGGTGACAGAGGCCAATCTGGGCGATGGCGTCTTTGCCGCCCCGGCCTTCCTGGCAGCCGGCGGAGCCTTTGGCATCGGCACCGACAGCAACGTGGCGATTTCCGTCGCGCAGGAGCTGCGGATGCTCGAATATTCCCAGCGCCTGACCCATCGCGGGCGCAACATATGCACCCGGGCGGGCGCGACGGGGCTCGCCCTCTTTACTGCAGCGCTCGGCGGGGGCGCGAAGGCCCTTGGCGCGCACCCGCCGGAACTGACCCCGGGCGCACCCGCAGACCTCGTGGCGCTGGCTGATCCGCTCGCGCTCGACCACCCCGAAAGCCTGATCGACCGCTGGATCTTCGGCCATGGCATCCATGTGACCGAGGTTCGGGCGGCGGGTGCCATCGTGGTCGAGAACGGCCGTCACCGCGACCGCGACCGGATCGAGGCCGCCGCGGCAAGGGTCCTGCGCCAGCTGATCTGACGCAGCCCGGCGGCAGACGCCCGTGAATGCCGATGCCACAGAAAGAGGCAGGAGACCGCGCGCCGATGCCGGCCTGCGCGTCGCTCACGACCCCGCAGAAAGCGCAATATCTGCACCATTGCGGCAGGCCCTGCGGCGCGTCCGCTGCCGTAGCAGGCTAATCTCGACATCAAATCAGGCACCCCGCCCGCGTTACGCCGATCTTTATTGCAGTGGCTCATGGCGTGGCGGGCGCCATCAGCCGCAATGCGCAGCACATTCCGGTGCTGCGCCCGCATGACACAACCAGGTTGGAGACAGACATGAAGGCCGTCGGATACAAAGTTCCCGGACCGATCGACGGCGCGTCATCGCTGGTGGATATCGACCTTCCGGAGCCCTCGCCGACAGGCCGCGACCTTCTGATCGAGGTAAAGGCGATTTCCGTGAACCCGGTCGATTTCAAGGTCCGTCGCAGCACGGCACCACAGGACGGCACGTGGAAGGTGCTTGGGTACGATGCCGCCGGCATCGTGCGGGCCGTCGGGCCGGAGGTGACACTGTTCCAGCCCGGCGACCATGTATTCTACGCCGGCTCGATCACCCGTCAGGGCACCAATGCGGAACTGCACCTGGTCGATGAACGGATCGTCGGCGCCAAGCCCGCCTCGCTGGACTGGGCCGAGGCCGCCGCGCTGCCATTGACGACGCTGACCGCATGGGAAGCCTTTTTCGATCGTCTGGACGTGAACAAGACGGTTCCGGGCGCGGCAGCCGCTGTCCTCATTATCGGCGGTGCTGGTGGCGTCGGCTCGGTCGCCGTCCAGATCGCCCGCCAGCGCACCGATCTGACCGTGATCGCGACGGCCTCGCGCTCCGAAACGCAGGATTGGGTAAAGACGCTCGGCGCACATCACGTCCTCGATCATTCGAAACCCCTCGTCCCCCAGATCGAGGCGCTCGGCATCGGGGCGCCGGCATTCGTGTTCTCGACGACCCACACGGGCGACCATATCCCCGACATCGTCGAACTGATCGCGCCACAGGGCCGCTTTTGCCTGATCGACGATCCGGCGGGCTTTGACGTCATGGCGTTCAAGCGCAAGGCCGTGTCGATCCACCATGAGCTGATGTTCACCCGGTCGATCTACGGCACGCCCGACATGGCCGAACAGGGCCGGATCCTGAACGAGGCAAGCGCAATGGTCGATGCGGGCAAGCTGCGCACCACGCTGACCGACCGTCTGTCGCCGATCAATGCCGCCAACCTCAGGCATGTTCATGCGCTGCTGGAAAGCGGCAAGGCGCGCGGCAAGATCGTCCTCGAAGGCTTCTGAACCGGCGGGCGAACGATCCGCCAGACATTTTGAACAGAAGGATTAATCACCATGCCGGCATATGTCGTTTTCATGCGGGATGAGACACTCGATCCTGTCGAGTTCCAGGAATATTCCAACAAGGTGGATGCGAGCTTCGAGGGGCACGAGATGACCCCCCTCGCCGATTACGGCGACCTCGAAACGCTGGAGGGCGACGAGATCGAAGGTGCGGTCATCCTCCAGTTTCCGGATATGGACGCGGCGCGGGCCTGGTATCGCAGCCCCGCATACCAGGCGACCGCACAGCATCGTTTCCAGGGCGCGCGCTATCGCGGCTTTATCGTGGCGGGACTGTGACGCCCTTCCGTCATACGGACCGGGCGCCGGAGGCGACGATCAGACCAGCGGCGCGGGCCGATGGTCCGGTTCAGCCGGTCAGACCTTGCGGGCACCCGTCATGGGCTGTTTTCCAGCATGCTCTCCAGACCTCGATCCCAATAGGGCTGCCCGCCAAAGCGCTCGACGAGCCAGTCGATGAAGACCCTCACCTTCGGTGCCAGTTCGCGCGAACTGGGATAAAGCGCCCAGAGCGTCTGTGTCGAGACGAGCGGGTATTCCGGAAGGGCGGGGACGAGGGCGCCGGACCGGAGCTCGTCCGCGGCGCACCACGTCGCCATCAGGGCGACGCCGAGCCCCGAACAGGCTGCATCCCGTACCGCGCTGCCATCATTGATCCGCAGGCCTGGGGTGATGCGCCTCTCGATCTGCGCGCCGTCCTTGCCCCGGAACGTCCAGAGATCGAGCGTACCGACGACGAGGCAGGTATGTTCCGCAAGGTCGTCCGGCGTCCTCGGCCGCCCGCGCCGCTCGATATACTCGGGTGACGCGACCAGCACCCGCCTGTCCGGCGCAAGCCGCCGCGCAACGAAGGACGTGTCACGGAGCTCGGCATACCGCACCGCCACATCGAATGCGCCTTCCACGAGATCCACAATGCTGTCCGAGATACGCAGGTCCAGGGAAAGTTCGGGATATCGCCGGCAGAACGCGGCAAGACCCGGCACGATATGCATGCGCGCGAACGAGGCCGGAGCCGCAACCCGCAGCGTTCCGCGCGGCGTGGCCTGTTCCCGCCCCAAAGCCGCCCGCGCGGCCTCTGCTGCGAGTATGACATGTTCTGCATGGGGCAGGAACGCAATGCCGTCCTCTGTCAAGGTCGCCTGCCGTGTCGTCCGGTGAAGAAGCCTGGCGCCGAGCTTTCGCTCGAACGCCGCCAGTCTCGCGCTCGCCCCCGCCGGCGTAAGGCCCAGATCGCGGGCCGCGGCGCTGATGCTTCCGAGGCGGGCAATGCGGAGAAAAAGGTTCAAGTCGCCGAGGTCCATGGCACCACCTTCAAGAATTCGTTGAAAATGATCCTAAAACAACCCGTCTACCGAAGGCAATTGCGACAAATCAGATAGGCATCACCGCAACGGGCCAAGGCTCATCAAGCCAGCGATGCCCCTCTCATAAAGGATAAGGTCATGACCAGGACCATGAAAGCCGCCGTCCTCACCCGCTTTGGTGGCCCCGATTCATTCGAGCTGCGCGACGTGCCGGTGCCGCAGGTCGGCGCGCGCCAAGTGCGGGTGCGGGTGCACGCGACCGCTCTCAATCCGCTCGACTACCAGATCCGCCGCGGCGACTATGCCGATTATGTGCCGCTGCCTGCGATCACCGGCCACGACGTCTCGGGCGTTATCGAGGAGCTGGGCTCGGACGTTCATGAATTCGCGGTCGGCGACGAAGTCTATTACACACCGCAGATCTTCGGCGATGCCGGCTCCTATGCCGAGCAGCACGTCGCCGACGTCGATCTCGTGGGCCGCAAGCCCCGGAACATTTCGCATCTGGAAGCGGCGAGCCTGACGCTCGTTGGCGGCACGGTGTGGGAGGCGTTCGTCCAGCGGGCGCAGCTGAGTATCGGCGAGACGGTCCTCATCCACGGAGGCGCGGGCGGCGTCGGCACGATCGCGATCCAGGTCGCAAAGGCGACGGGCGCACGGGTGATCACCACGGCGCGGTCGGTCAACGACCCGTTCGTCCGTTCGCTCGGCGCGGATGAGGTGATCGACTACACCGCCAACGACTATGTCTCGGCCGTGGCAGATCTGACGCAGGGCCAGGGGGTGAATGTCGTCCTTGATACCATCGGCGGCGACACGCTGGCCAAAAGCCCGCTCGTCCTGGCGGATGCCGGACGGGTGGTCAGCATCGTCGACATCGCGCAGCCGCAGAACCTGATCGAGGCCTGGGGCAAGAATGCCGCCTATCATTTCGTGTTCACCCGGCAGAACCGCGGCAAGCTCGACGCACTGACGAACCTTGTCGAACGCGGCCAGGTCAAGCCTGTGATCGGCGCCACGCTGCCGCTCGACCGCATGGCCGAAGCGCATGACCTGCTCGAGAACGGCTCCGCACACGGACTTCGCGGCAAGGTCGCGATCGACGTGTCCGGCGAGGCGGTGGCCTTGCCGCGGCCCTGACACACCGCGCGCGAACGGACGGGTCGCCACCACGGCCGTTCGCCTCAAAAACAAAGGAGAGAAATATGATCGCCGCCCCCTCGCAGACCGGAAATGTCCGTCCGACTCCGTTCGGTCCCGGTTACGCCTCGATGTTCGCACCCGAAAAGTTGACGGTCGGCGTCTATTTCCCGATCGAGTCCTTCTCCGGGCCCGCGCCGTCGATGCTCCATCAGGTAGAGCTCGCTCAGCAGGCGGAGCGTCTTGGCTTCGCCGCGCTATGGGCGCGTGACGTGCCGTTGAACGATCCGAATTTCGGCGATCTGGGACAGATCTATGATCCCTTCGTCTGGCTCGCGACGATTGCGGCGCGCACGAATACCATCGCGCTCGCCACGGGCGCGGTCATCCTGCCGCTCCACCACCCGATTGACACCGCCAAGGCAGCAGCATCGCTCGACCATCTGTCCGGCGGGCGTTTCGTGTTCGGTGTCGCGTCGGGCGACCGGCCGGTCGAGTATCCCGCCTACGGACGCGAGGCGGGCCAGCGCGGCGAGCTCTTCCGCGACGCGTTCGATTATGTCGAGGCACTGCTCACGGAACGGTTTCCGGTCCACGCTTCGGCGCATTACGGCCAGCTCACGGGCGGCGGCGATCTGGTGCCCAAGCCTCTCGCGTCCCGCCTGCCCGTCCTGGTCACCGGCCGGAGCCAGCAGGCGCTGGACTGGATCGCACAGCGTAGCGACGGCTGGATCACCTATCCGCGCGACCTGCGCAAACAGGCACTGGTCGCGGCGCAGTGGCGCGAAACGCTTGATCGTGTCGATGCCGGGTTCAAGCCGCTTGCGCAGTCTCTGTACCTCGATCTGACCGAGGACCCGGATGCGGCGCCCCGCCCCATTCACCTCGGATATCGGCTCGGCCGCCGGCGGTTGGCCGATCTGCTTGACGAATTGCGTGCCCAGGGCATCAACCATGTCGCCCTGAACCTCAAGTTCAGCCAGAGGCCGGTGGCCGATGTCCTTGACGAGGTCGGGCGCGACGTTCTTCCGCATTTCAGCATCGGCGGCACGCAATAAACCGGGTGCAGCCCCGCCGACATCGCCATGCCCTGACCGTGGCGATGTCGGCGACCGGGATCTCGGCCTCAGGTCTGTGAATGATCGGGTCACGGCGCATCAGATCCCGGGAGAGGATCGTGATCGGCGTGGCCCGCCCGCTCACCGGCTTTCCCGGCACCGGGCCCAACCGGGCGTGCGGTGACGTCTGATCCGGTCCGGACGGCACGGCGACAAACCGGCTGTTGAAGGTTCCGAAAGCACTCGGGCGATGGTCCGCCCCGCCCGACGAGAGGCGAATGACCCGCACCGGCGGACGGCCCCTGCCCCGCCTCCTCCCCCCTGCCCTTCTGCCCTCAATCGGCCGAGGCATAGAGCAGCGCGATATCCCGCTGGTAAAGTTCGCACACCGCAGCTTCGTCTCGCAGCACGGCCCGCTCGGGTTCCAGCACGACGACGCAGCCATTGGAGAAACGGTATTCCCGGCCGCCATCCGGCAACCGCCGCTGTTCGGGCACCTCGTCCTGCGGGCGTGCATCGGGATCCCGCCCCACGTCGGTCGGCGCTTCTGTCGGCGCCCCGGTGGACGCACCTGTCGGGGCCATCGGCGGTGCCGCACATGCGCCAAGCATTCCGGCAAGCGCGCCGGCCAGCAGCAGGATCGTTGGGGTTCCGGGGGTCATTGAGGCACCTCTCATCATTGGGTCCGCCCCCGAATGTCGCGCCACCGGGGACCGGTTCGCGGACCATAGCGCGATGGGGCCGCCATGCCCATGGCCTGCACCGCCCCCAGCCCCGGGACCCGGGACCTGCGACGGCAGCGGCAGACATTGGCCCGCATCGGACCTCGCATAAAGCTTGCTCCCGGCACACGTTATGCGCAAAATGAGGCCATTTTGCGCAGCACCTAGGGAGCCCAATACTAGCGGAACTCAGCCCCCGGCCCGGGGAGTGCATTTTACATCAATCGCCGGCATGCACCCGCATTTCCCCACCGGGAAAACGGCATGCCACGCCCCGGATTTCCCCGCGGGGAAATGCCCACCCCAACGCGATTTCCCCGCGGGGAAATCGGGGGCTCACGCGCCCTTGCCTTCCAGGGCGGCAAAGAAGGCCTCAATGGCCGCTTCCAGCCGCTCCCGCTCGATCGACGAAAAGTCGCGCGCATATTGCAACTCGACCTTGCCGTCCGAGGCGGTGCATTTCACCTCGCCAAGCGCGACCGGCAGGCGCAGCGTCGTCTTGCCCCGTTTGGCCGGACGCCCCCTGCCCCGATTTCCCCGCGGGGAAATCGCCGCGGGCGACTTGACGAACTCGCGCAGGATCGCGACCTCTTCCTCGGCACTGTGACGGCCCGCCGCCTGCAGCGCGTTCACAAGGTCCCGCGTCGTCCCGGGTTCGCTTTCCAGCCGGTGCGCGACCTCCAGCCCCAGGGCGCGCGGGATCTGCTCGGGGTGTTCCAGCACCTTTTCCAGCTGCTGCATCAGAAAGGCGAACCGGCGGATATAGCTCCGCTTCTGCGGCGAGGCGGTCGCGAACAGCAGGTTCACCGCCGTGTCGAGATCAGGGCAGCCCGTCGCCTCATCCCCCGCATAGGCGCGGGCAAGGTTCGCCATCTCCGCCCAGGAGATATCCTTGCGGACCATGTTCTCATCGACCATCCGGCGATAGAGATCGTCGAGCGCCTCGCCCTTGGGCATCAGGCCGGCGGGAATATGGGCAAAGCGCGGGTCTTTCGTCTCCACCAGCAATTCGCGATAGGCGTTCAGCCGGCGCCAGCCCTGCACAAGCTCATAGACCCCCGGCGCCACCTGCTCGACCCGGATCGGGTTCGAGAGGCCGACCGCCAGGATCGAGGCCTTGAGGTCATCCAGTTCCAGATCAAGCCGGCGCGAACGGTCACGGATCAGCTTGTTCGTCTGCACAGCGTCGATCGGGATCAGGTCGGTAATAAGGCCGAGTTTCTTGAGCCGGACGAATTCATGGGCGAGCGCGTCGTTCTCCTCGCGGATCGCGGATTCCTGCAACCGGCGCCGGCGCAGGGCATCGGCATTCTCGCCGATGGCGGTCGCCATGGGGCCGCGCCGCCCAAAGGCCGATTTGGTCTCCAGCGGCGGCATCTCATCCTCGGCGGCCGCGGACGCCGGCCCTTCCTCGGGCGGATCCACCGGCAGGTCTTCGGGCAGATCGTCCGGCAGCTCAATGTCGAAAATGCGGCGTTTCTTGCTCATGCCTCGGTCTCCTCAAGCCGGTCCCAGGCGGCGCAGAGATTGGTGCGGAACTCGCCATAGGCATTGTCGAATGTGGTGCGCGCGCGGCGCCAGGTCTCGCGCGTCATGTCGCGATAGTCGATCTCGTAGACCGAGCTCAGGAACCGGCCCGACTGTTCGACCGCGCGGGTATGCTCGATCGGGTTGTCGGTCACCCGGTCGCCGAAGACCTTGCGGAAGGCGTCGAACATCGCGCGGTGCAGGTCGTTGCCGGGTTCATACCGGGTCAGCAGGAAGCGGATGTCGAGAAAGGCCTTGGGCAGGCGCATCTTCCCCGCGGGGAAAGTCCCCTCGAACCCGGCGCCGAGATCTTCGAGCGCTTCGGCCAGCTGGCCGATGAAGGAGGTGGTGCTGTCATATTCCCAGTAGCCGGGCCCCGAGGGGATATAGAGCACATCCGCCGCAAAGACCGCATTCATCGACTGATAGCCGATCGCGGGCGGGCAGTCGAAGAGGATGATGTCATAGGCGTCGTCGGGCAGCTGGTCGAGCCAGCGCGACACGGCGGCAAAGAACGACCAGTCCGGGTTGATATGGCGATACTGGGCCGAGGCGAATTCGACAAAGGCCGCATTGGCGCAGCTTGGCACGAGATCGATGGTGGGCCAGCAGGTCGGCTTGATGAAGTCCATCGCGCGCAGGTCGCCAAGCCCCATATCGGTGATCTGGGCCGGCAGCTTGCGGCGGGGCAGGGCGGCTCCGCTTTCCGCGCCTTGCGCCGCGCGGTTCATGCGGTCGGTCTCGCGCACGAGGTCGCGGGCCATGATGCCCCAGACGGTATGTTCCTCATTCACATCCGTGAGGCCCATGGAATGGCTGAGCGTCGCCTGTGGGTCGAAGTCGATGCAGAGCACCCGGTAGCCGTCGAGCGCCGCCGCATGGGCAAAGTGGAGCGCGACGGTCGACTTGCCCGCGCCGCCCTTGAAGTTGGCGATGGCCGCCCGGATCGCCCGCTTGCCCGCCGGGCGGTGCGGCAGGAGACCCTTGCGGTTCACCTTCATCTTGCGGCGCATCTCGTTGATCTCTTCGAGGCTGAACCAGCGCTGGCGGCCGTCCTCCTCGACCTCGCCATCGGGAAGGGACGGGTCCGCCATCAGCCGCCCGCGAAAGGTGGACTGGTTGACGCGGAAGATGAGCTCGGCCACCTCCCACGAGGAAAAGCGCCGCAGGGTCTTTTCCATCTGCGGCGAGAAGGTCTGCTTGCGGATCCAGCCCTGCATCTTGAGCGAGGTGTCCCGCAGCGTCTGCAGGTCGCGGTGGGAATACATTCACTGCCTCATCGTTATTCAGCGTTGAAACCGAAAATACGCCGAACTTGCGTTTGGCGCAATCCGCGATATTCTTGGTTCTGATTTCCCCGCGGGGAAATCGGATCGCGTTGCGCCCAAGGGAAACAGGGATTTCCCCGCGGGGAAATCGAGAGGTCCGGGGAAGCGACGGCCCGGGGGCGATTCGGGCAGGTCCCCGCGGCGAGCCGCGATATCTTGGGGGGACAGACGCGCCGGCCCGCATCTGCTTGGGGGGACATCAAGGCCCTTTCGGGTGACACTCAATATGTCCCCCAATACCTGAGAACCCATTTTTCGATCTGAAAAAAGGTATCGGGAAGGGGCCGCGAGCACCTGCCCAAAGCCCCGCTGATGCCTCGGGGTTGACAGAATCGTGTATCTGGACGCTAATCAGCCAGAGAGCGGGAAAAACGCCGGGAAACACCGGTGGCCGGTTCGGGGAAGGGTCAGCGACCCGACGCTCCGCACGGCTTTCTACGGGCAGACCGGGCGGGGTGGATGCGGATTTGCAGGACACCCCGCCCGGAACGTCCGGGACATGACCCCGCCCGAGGCAGAGCGATGACGGCCCGAGCCCGGCAAACGGGACTGCGCCGCGGGACAGGAGCGATGGGATGAAGGTGGCCGGATCAGGCATGATGCCCCCGACCGTGACGGGCGTACGGCCCGTGGGACGGCAGGCTGCCGCACGCAAATACGACCTGATCACCGCGCTTGGGGTGCATGGCTGTCACGGCGACAAGCACCGGCAGCGTCTGGCCCTGCGGCTGATTACGCTGATTGTCGCCCGCTACAACTGGCAGGGCGACGAGATCGCGGTCGGCCAGCGCGAGATGGCGGCGCTGTGGGGGGTCGATGAACGCACCGTCAAGCGTGAGGTGGCGCGGCTGCGGGCCATGGGCTGGCTGGTGCAGAAACGCGCCGCGCAGCGGGGCCGGGTCGCGGTGCATGGGCTCGACCTCGCGGCGATCCTGGCGGGAACGCGGGACGACTGGGCGGCGGTCGGGCCGGATTATGTCACGCGGATGAGCGAACCGGCCGGAGACACGGCGGCGGGGCAGGGGGCGAATGTGGTCCGTTTCGAGCCGCGCCACACGGATGTCGGCGCAGGGGCCGGGGCGGAGGATACCGGCGAAGGGGAGACCGCGGACGGGCCGGTGGGCGTCTGGGACCGGGCGCTGCGGCAGCTGTCTGGGGAAGATCCGGCGCTGGCCCGGACATGGTTCCGCGCGCTGGTGCCCGAGGGGCCGGCCGAGGGCGGGCATCTGGTGCTGCAGGCGCCGTCGCGCTTTCACGCGAGTTTCGTGACCACCCACCATCTGACGCGGCTGCTGACCGCGGTGCAGCGCGAGGACGGGACGATAAGACGGCTGAGCGTCTGCCCCTGATCTGCGCCCGGGGGCTATCCCGTGGCGGAACCGGGCCGGCCATCTGGAAGATCGCCGGGGATGGCTGCTGCGACGGTCCGGACCACCGGCAGCACGAGACGGCTGTTATGGGAAAAGGCCGCACCTGAGGAAGGTGCATCGAAGGGAGTTGGCGCCGTGATATATGGCCCTGAACCACGGCGGTTGTTCCGGCCGCGGGTTCAGGCTGCGCAATGCCGCAGGTCCCGCCGGGAACGTTCAGGCGAAGTGCTTGCGGACCAGGTAGGGGCCGATCGCGCTGCGGTCGAGGCCACGTTGGGCCAGGGTGCGGTCGCTGGAAGCGATCAGTTCCTCGGCCTCATGCGCGGCGGCGATGGAGGCCGAGAGAAGGTGGAAGGTCGCGCGCAGAAATCCGGAAACCGGGGCGGGGAGGTCATCCGTGCGGTGGGCGGCAAACGTGGCCATGGCGATAATCCTTTTGCGAAAATTCAAGCTCGGCTTGGCGCGATGATAGGTTTTTCTGCACCGCAGAACAAATGACGCCGGGGAAGGCCCGCCATGCGCCCAGTGCAGATGCTGCGCTGCGGCATGAGGCGCGGCCCGGGGAAAGGCTGCGGGGCCTCACGGTTTCGGGAGTTTTCGGGGAACCCTTGGCGGAAGAAGGGGTTGGGCCAAAGGACCGTAACAGCCGGCGGTTGCACGCCCACGGTCCCCGGCAGCCATTTCGCCAACCGGAGGACACGGATGACCCCCGAAGATCATGTACAAAAATCCCCGATGACAGGGCAGACGACGACAGGGCATTCCGGCCCCATCTCGACCACGCGGCGCGGTTTCCTGGGCGCGGGTGCGGCGGGCATGGCGCTTGGGGCGCTGCCCGCGCCGCTCTGGGCGCAGGCGGATGTCCCGCCGCTGGAGCAGTATGAGCCGGAATTCCTGACCGCGCCCGAATGGGCCTTCGTGCTGGCGGCGGTGGCGCGGATCATCCCGTCCGAGGGCGAGGGGCCGGGCGCGATCGAGGCACGGGTGCCCGTCTTCATCGACCGGCAGCTGGCCGGGCCGTTCGGGCAGGCCGCCGAATGGTATATGGAAGGCCCGCATGACCCGGACGCCGATCCCGACTTCGGGTATCAGACGCCCCTGACCCCGGCCGAGATCTATCGCGCGGGCATCGCGCGGTTCGATGAATGGTGCGTGGCGGAATATGGCGCGGGGTTCGCGGAACTTACGCCCGAGCTGCAGGACGCGGCGCTGGAGGCGCTGGAGGCCGATGCGGAACGCGCGGAAGAGGCGCTCGGCCCCGCTGCCGGTGAGGGCGAGGAGGCGACGGGGGAAACCGCGGCCTCGCCCGAGGGGCAGGGCGGCGAAGGGGCCGAGGGCGGTGATGACAATGGCGGCGAGGGTGGCGAAGCGGGCGAGGAGGGTGAAGCCGGGACCACGGACGCCGGGGAAGGAGAAGCCGGGGCAGGGGAGGGCGAGGAGGAGGCCGCGCCGCCCGCCCCCCGGATCATGCCCAATGAGCTGCGCGAGTTCTTTGCGATGCTGATTCAGAACACCAAGGAAGGCTATTTCGCCGATCCGCAATACGGAGGAAACCACCAGATGGCATCATGGGTCTATATCGGGTTTCCGGGCGCGCGGGCGAGTTTCCTCGAATGGGTCGACAAGGACAACATCCCCTACCCGCTGGGGCCGGTCTCGATTTCCGGCGAGAGGGCCTGAGCGATGGCGCGTCAGGACCCGAGAAAGGACGTGGTGATCGTGGGGCTCGGCTGGACCGGGTCGATCATGGGGATGGAATTGTGCGAGGAGGGGCTGGAGGTGCTGGCGCTCGAACGCGGGCCCGACCGCGACACCGTGCCGGAATTCCGCTATCCCGACGTGGCGGACGAACTGAAATACGGCATCCGCTTCGGCTTCATGCAGAAGACGCGGCAATCGACGCTGACGATCCGGCACAACACGCAAGGGGTGGCGCTGCCCTATCGGCGGCAGGGCTCGTTCCTTCTGGGCGATGGGGTAGGGGGCGCGGGCATCCACTGGAACGGCGTGCACTGGCGCCCGATGGCCGAGGAACTGCGCCTGCGGAGTTATGTGGAGGAGACGTTCGGCGCCGACATCATCCCCGAGGACATGCAGTTGCAGGACTGGGGCGTGACCTATGAGGAACTGGAGCCCTATCTGGACCGGTTCGAGAAGGTCTGCGGCATCGCCGGGCAGGCGGGCAACCTGAACGGCGAGATCCAGCCGGGCGGCAACCCCTTTGAGGCGCCGCGCGCGAACCCCTTTCCGATGCCGCCCCTGCCCACGACGCTGTCGAACCGGATGTTCGCCGAGGCCGCGGCGGCGATGGGCCATCACCCTTTTGTGCAGGCGGCGGCGAATGCGAGCCAGGCCTATGTGAACCCCTACGGGATGCAGCTTGGACCATGCAATTTCTGCGGCTTCTGCGAACGCTATGGCTGCCTGAACTACTCCAAGTCATCGCCGCAGACCTGCATTCTGGATGCGCTGAAGCGGCGGCCGAATTTCAGCTATCGCACCGGGGCCGAGGTGCTGCGGGTGGAACTGGCCGCCGACGGGCAGACGGCGACGGGCGTCACATATTTCGACGAGGCGGCGCAGGAAGAGGTGTTCCAGCCCGCCGACATGGTGATCCTTGCGGCCTATCAGCTTCACAATGTGCATCTGATGCTGATCTCGGGCATCGGCCAGCCCTATGACCCCGCGAGCGGAGAGGGCGTGACGGGCCGCAACTATTCCTATCAGATGATGGGGAGCACCTCGCTCTATTTCCGGGATATCGAGTTCAACCCCTTTGTGGGGGCGGGCGGCAATGGCGTCGCGATCGACGATTTCGCCATCAACCAGATCGATTTTGCGGCCGAGGGGTTCATCGGCGGCAGCTATATCTCGAACAGCCAGACCAACGGCCAGCCGATCCGGTCGATGTCGCTGCCCGAGGGCACGAAGACCTGGGGCGCGGAATGGAAGCAGGGCATCGGCGAATGGTATGGACGTTCGATGGGGATCGGCAGCCACGGGTCGAACATGGCCTATCGCGATACCTATCTGGACCTCGACCCGACCTATACCGACCGGCACGGGCGGCCCCTGCTGCGCCTGACCTTCGACTGGAAGCCGAACGAGATCGCCATGACCCAGTTCATGCGCCGCCAGATCGAGCCGATCGTGGAATCCATGAACCCGACAAGCTGGACGTCGAGTTTCCGCGAGGAGGGCGCGAGTTACGACACGACCGATTACCAGACCACCCATAACGTGGGCGGCGCGGTGATGGGGAACGACCCGGCCACATCGGCGATCAACCGCTATCTGCAATCCTGGGACGTGCACAACGTCTTTGTCATGGGGGCAGGGGCGTTTCCGCAGAACATCCAGTATAACCCGACGGGCATCGTGGGGGGCCTTGCCTATTGGTCGGCGGACGCGATCCGGCGGGATTACCTGCCGAACCCGCGGCCCTTGGTATAAGGAGGAACGGGCATGAAACGGTTTCTCCGCATCCTTGGCGTGCTGGTGGTTCTGGGACTGGTGGGCCTTGCGGCCTTCATCCTTGTGCCGCCGCAGACATCCGGGCCGCAACAGGCGCTGGCCGCCGATTGGGAACCGGCCGAGGGCGAGGGATATTATGCGATGCGGCTGGGCGATTGCGCGGCCTGCCACACCGCCGAGGATGGCGAGCAGTTCGCGGGCGGCCGCCCGATCGAAAGCCCGTTCGGCACGATCTATTCATCGAACATCACGCCCGACCCGGAAACGGGCATCGGGACCTACAGCCTCGATGAATTCCGCGCGGCGCTTTACGATGGGGTGCGGCAGGACGGGGCGCATCTTTATCCCGCGATGCCCTATGACAATTATCGCCTGATCTCGGAAACCGATGTGCGGGCGATGTACCGGTATTTCATGGAAGAGGTGCCCGCGACCCGCAACGAGATCCCCGAAAACGAGTTGCCCTTTCCGTTCGATCAGCGCTGGGGCATCCGTGCGTGGAAATGGATATCGCTCCCCGAGGCGGGGTGGGAGCCGCCCTTTGAGGATGATGTGCTTAACCGCGGCGCCTATATCGTCGAGGGGCCGGGCCATTGCGGCGCCTGCCACAGCCCGCGCACCGCCTGGTATGCGCAGGACGGCACCACCGCGCGGGACGACAATTTCCTGACCGGCGGCATGATCGAGGGCTGGACCGCCCCGAACCTGCGCGCGCCCGACAGCCCGCCGCAACGCTGGTCGCAGGAGCAGCTGGAACTGATCCTGTCCACGGGGCGCAATGCCCATGCGAGCATGGTGGGCGAGATGGCGCTGGTGGTCGAGGATTCGCTCCAGCACCTGACCGGGGACGATATCACGGCGATTGCGACCTATCTGCGCCATATCGGGTCGGGGGGACCGGCGGCGGGCGAACCCGCCCCGCTGCAGGAGCCCGATGTCACCGCCTTCGAGCGGCTGGCGGAGAACGAGACCTCGGTCATGCTGACCTCGGCCGATCCGGGGATGAGCCTTGGGGCGCGGCTCTATCTCGACAATTGCAACGCCTGCCATTTCGTCGACGGGCGCGGCGCGGATGAGGTCTTTCCCGAACTGGACGGCAACCATCTGGTGACGGCGCCTGAACCGGCGGGGCTGGTCCACATGATCCTTTACGGGGATGCGCTGCCCTCGACCGAGGCGCGGCCGAAACGGATCCGGATGCCGGGCTTTGCCCACAGGTTGAGCGACGAGGAGGTGGCCGAGCTTGCCACATGGCTGCGGACCGCCTGGTCGAACCGGGCCGATGCGGTCAGCGCGGAGGACGTGGCCGATCTGCGCGGCGAGGAGCCCGAGGCGATGCCGGATCCGCCGCCTGAGCCGGAAACCCAGTAGGGGGCGGGCGGCCCGGGCGAGGGGATCAGCTTGCGCGGAAGCAGCGGTGAAGCAAGGCTTCGCATCCGCGGAAGGAGGGGGCGGCGCGGGCCGCCCCCTTTTCCCATCCGGGGCAGGGTTTTACCGGAGACGGGCCAGCAATTCGCGCGACGGCTCGCCCGTTTGCGGCAGGCCGCTGCGGGCCTGATAGGCGCGGATCGCGCTGCGGGTGTTCGGGCCGATCACGCCATCGGTTCCTTGCGTGTCGAAGCCCGCCGCTGTCAGCCGGCGCTGAAGCTCTTGCCGGTCTGCGCGGGTCATGCCGGCCGCATCGGGCGGAAAGCTGCCCCGGATCGGCGGGCCGCCCCGCAGCCTGTCCGAGAGGTGGCCGACGCCGATGACGTAATTCTCGGCATTGTTGTAGCGGGTGATGACGGTGAAGTTGCGGAAGGTCATGAAGGCCGGGCCCGCGAGCCCCTGCGGGATGATGACCGAGGCCGGGCCGTAATCGCCCGCGGGGCGCCCGTCCATGTCGCGCACGCCCTGCGCCGTCCAGTCGGCCACGCTGCGGGTGCTGCGCCGCCCCGCAAGGCCGGCGTTGAAGCCCTGCGGCAGGCGCACCTCGACCCCCCAGGGCTCGCCCCGCCGCCAGCCCGAGCGCGAGAGATAGGCCGCCGCCGAGGCCAGTGCGTCGGTCGGATCGTCCGACCAGATGTCGCGCCGCCCGTCGCCGGTGAAATCCACCGCATATTGCAGGTAAGAGGTGGGGATGAACTGCGTGTGGCCCATCGCGCCGGCCCAGCTGCCGGTCATCCGTTCCGGGGCGATATCGCCCGATTGCAGGATGCGCAGCGCCGCCACCAGCTGCTGTTCAAAGAACGCGCCCCGCCGCCCGTCATAGGCGAGCGTCGAAAGCGCCGAAATCACCGGGACAGTGCCGCGCCGCGTGCCGTAGGAGCTTTCCATCCCCCAGATCGCGGTGACGACATGGGCCTCGACGCCATAGCGGGCCTCGATCGCGGCAAGGGTGGCGCGGTGGCGCTGCAACTCGGCCCGGCCATTGGCGACGCGTTCGTCCGAGGCGGCGATGGCGAGGTAATCCTCGAGGCTGCGGGTGAACTCGGTCTGGTTGCGGTCGCGGTCCACCACATCGGGCAGAAAGCCCGCGCCCTGAAACGCCCGGTCGAGCGTCGCGGTGCTGATCCCCTGCGCGGCGGCGCGGCTGCGGAAGGATGCGACCCAGCGGTCCCAGCCGGGGTTCGGGGCGGGGCGGAACTGCATCTCGGGCGCGCGGGGGCTGCTGCCCGCCCCCGGAAGGACCCCGCCGGCGCAGGCGGAAAGCGCGGTCGCCAGAAGCCCGAGCCCGACCGTCCGGCGCGACAGCGCGCCCGCACGGCGCGGGGGAATGGAAAACGGTTGATCCTGCATGGCCTGTCCCTTTGGTCTTGTCTGCTGTTCTTCTCTGCAGGTGACAGTCTAGCGCGCGGGGCGGGTGGATCAAAAGCCAAACCGGCCCGCCGCGCGCCCGGCGCCCGTTCACAAAGGGATCAGGCGGGGGGAGTCAGGTGCGGGGAGGGGGCCGGGACCGGATCAGCCGGGCGTGACGCCCGGGCTGCGGTTGAGCGCCGGCCCCTCCATCCCGCCGCCCTGATCGGGCGAAAGCAGGAAGCGCAGGTCGGCGGTGCGGGCCTCGGTCAGGCGGGTGTGGCAATCGAGGATCATCATGGAGCGGATCGAGCCCCCCGCATGGCGCAGCCCCTCGGCCTCGCAGGCGGCGTCGCGATAGGCGATCCAGGCGCGTTGGGCGGCGCGCAGGGTCTCTTCGGCGGCGAGGGGCTGGGCGCCCGGCTGCACGGGATCGGCATCGAGGTCCCGCATTGCGGCGACGGCCTGCGCATAGGCATCGTTCAGAAGCGCATCGGCCCGGTCGCGGCGCGCGCCCGCGCAGGCGGTCAGATCGGCCTGCGTCGTGGCATTGGCGCAGGCGGCGTCCTCTGCACCCGTTCCCTGCGCACCCGTCTCTTGAGCACCCGTCTCCTGAGCAGCGAGGGGAAGCGGCAGCATCAGAAGCGTCGCAAGCGAGAGCGGGCGGAGAAAGGTGCGAGACATCTGGTCTTCCTGTTCTGGTGTAGGGCGGGCGCGTTGCGCGGGGCGCGCGCCCGTACCCCCGGACCCGACGGTATAGCGCCCCCGGGAAAGGGGTCAAAACGGCGCCGGCCGGGCCGGCGGAGGCTTGCCGTCGGGCGTCGGCCGGGCAAGGATGCGCGGCAGGAAAAGGGCGGAACAGGGGGCAGGGATGCGGTCGATCGTGGTCATGGGGGTTTCGGGCTGCGGCAAGAGCCGGATCGGGCAGGATCTGGCGGCGCGGCTTGGCATTCCCTTTGTCGATGGCGACGATTACCACCCGGCCGGAAACATCGAGAAGATGTGCTCGGGCCAGCCGCTGAACGACGATGACCGGGCGGGCTGGCTTTCGGTGCTGGCCGGTCTGCTGGCGGAACGTGGGCCGGTGGTGCTGGCCTGTTCGGCCCTGCGGCGGCGCTATCGCGACCGGCTGCGGCAGGGGGCGCCGGACCTCGTCTTCGTGCATCTGGACGGCTCGTATGAGCTGCTGGCCGGGCGGCTGGGGCAGCGCAAGGGCCATTTCTTTACCGGCGAGGCGATGCTGCGCGACCAGTTCGCGACGCTGGAACCCCCGGGCGGGGACGAGGCGGTGGTGCGGGTGGATATCGACCAGCCGCCGGGTGCCGTGGTGGATGCGGCGGCGGCGGGGCTCGCGCGGCTGGAATAGGGGGCAGGAGGTTGCGCTAGCCCGAATGCGACACCGGTTGCCGGGGAGAGTTTCTCCGGTCTGTCGCCGCGTCCCGGCAGTTCGGCCTTGAACACCGCCGCACGCGTCCGGAAGCCGGGCGATTTGCGCGGCGTGGCATCGAGGCCCGGGCAGAGTTGACGGAGCTCCTGCTGGGAAAGCGTGTTCGGATCGGCGTCGCGGCAGAGCCATCGTCCGGGACGCTTGTTGGAAATCGTCCCGATCGAGGCCGTACTCGCAGCTCCGGCACATCCCTATACTGCGGCACAGGGTTCACAGGGCTGGTCTATCTATCGGTGGCGATGCAAGCCGATAGCGAAGAAGTCGGAGGTATCGGCGCAAAGGATCGGCGCCGGGCGTCGGTCTTGCGGCCCTTGGTTCAGGTCTATCTATCCGGGTCCGGCAGCCTTGAGAGCGGGATCCCTGATGCAATCTGGGCGCCGGCGTAAGCCGGGCGACGGTCTGGCGGTGGGTCCGGCGGCTTGCCGAAGGAGGCGGCCGGACCAGTGCTATTGTTCCTCGGAAAACGTAGTCGACCGGCGGAAACCGCCATGATGCCTGACGAGGTTGTAGCCATCATCGTAGATCACCTGATGCGATACTACTTGCGGCGGGAGCGCCACGCGCATGGTGACGGGATACCACGTCAGCTTCGAGGCGCCGTTTCGCCTGTCCGTGGCCTTGTGCCTCACGCGTGCTGCGGCTCCCAAGGCAGAACTGCTGGCTGACCCCGAATGTGCTGTACTGTGGCCCGCTCGGGGCGAACCGCGCGGCATCCATGTCGACAACGTCCTATGTCGGGCAATTCTGGCTCCTTAGGTCAGCAGATCCTGGGGCATCCGGTGCGCCGGATGCCCTGATACGGTTGCCCAGACGGGCTCTGCCATCAAGAATTGATCTCTTCCATAGCAACGCGCGCTGGCGGCCCTCACCGTCCTCAATACGAGATCCCAAATTCCAAGCAAAAGGCCCGAACATCATCTACGAAGTCAGTGAGCTGCCTCCACGGCTCCGAGGCGGAACATACGGACAGCGTCGGAATCCGGGAATCGGAAGTCCAACCGATCCGACGGCTGTTGCGTAAATATCCGAAAGCAAGTGCTCTTGGACGCCTTGCGGCCAACAAGCTCCACATGCATTAGCGATGAACGTGTCCCGACCCATGACGGTGATCATGCGCGACGGGGATACTTCTCCAGGAAAGCCAGGAACCAACCGTTCGCGACGATCTCCAGCATGTAAGGGATGACTTGGGCGTCCTTCGGATCATCTTGTCCCAGCTGTTGTGCAGGGCCTCCCGCGTCCGGGCCAGTGCAACGGAGGAGACAAGCTTCAGTTCGAAAGCGGTCCGGCCGAGGTGATGTGCCAGAGCGCGATGATAATTGCCGGGCGGATCGGGCGCATCTGTCACCGAAGAGGTTCTTTCCACGATCATCTCGGAGTGGACACAGGCGGCGGACCAAGCGGAGATCCTGGGCGGCTCGCGTGCGTTAGCGATCTGCTGACGCATCGTCGGCCATGCGTTTGGCCGCGTGTCGGGTCAGGAGAGGGCCGATCAGGCAGGTCAGAAAGATCACGATGATGACGGCATCGGCCGTATCGGCGTCGAAGAGCTCAAGCTCAAGACCGATGACGATCACGGCCAGGGTCGCCGCGGCTTGCGGAAAGGACAGGCTGGCAACAGCGAAGCCCTCGGCTCGGGAGTACCCAAAGAAGCGTGTTGCCGCCATCGCCGCCCCTCCCTTTGCAACAAGAACAACCGTCACCAGTCCCAGAGCCAGCAGCCACGTGACCAGGTCCTGCAAGGCGTCGAGCCGCAGGCGCATCCCGGTGTCAACGAAGAAGAACGGGATGAACAGCATCTGGCCTACGAATTCGAGATGCTGTTTCAGATCGTGGCGCCGGTGCATGGCGCGGTTCAGGCAGAGTCCCGCCAGAAAGGCGCCCAGGATGTCCTCGGTGCCGATGGCTTCCGCAAGAACCGACAGGACCAGCAGCATCGCGAGAAGAAACAGTGCCTTTTCGGCCTGCGTGTTCAGTTCGGATCCCAGAACGAAGCGCGAGATTGGGGGCACGACGAGCAGCGCCACCACGGACATTGCCACCAGGGAGGCAATGGGGACGACCCACGACCCGCCGCCTTCACCGCCCACTGAGCGTATTACGATGACCAACACCAAAAGCGACGCCGTGTCGGTCAGCAGCGTCCCTCCGGTCGCCGCCACGATGGGCCGCCGGTCCGCCAGTCCGAAGCGGCCGATGATGGGGTAGGCAACAAGCGTATGTGACGAGAGCGCCGCCGCCAGAAGCAGCGCACCCGCCGTCTCTAGCCCGAAGAGGAGCCCGACACCGAAGGTGGGCGCGAACGTGAAGGCAAAGGCCATCGCGCCGAACGACATTGCCTCCTGCTTCCGCTCCTGGACGAGGTCCAGGTCGATCTCTGCACCGGCAATGAACATGATGTAGAGTAAGCCGATCGAGCCGAAGAGCTCGACCACGGGCTCCTGTGGCAGAACTTGCAACCCGCCGGGACCAATGATCATGCCCAGCAGGATCAGCCCGATGAGGCCGGGCACCTGCGTCCGTTCGAACCCGATGCGCACCACGAGCGAAGCGAGGATCACCACGGTGAACTGGATGATGACGTCCTCGATTGGCAAGTGCTGTAACATCGGTGGGACCTTGCAGTTCTGTTTTATCTCCTTTCCCAACGGCTGCCGAGGCAGTTGGGTCCGAACGTGCTTGGCGACGAGCAGCTGCAAACCTCCAGCGGCTGGTGCTCTCGCAGCTTACGAAAAGAACATCGTGGATGAGCCACTAGAAAGACGATGATCTGGTCGTGCACGAACATTGGCCGCTTCCAGCTGTTGAAGAGGCCGCAGCGCATCCGGGAGGGCCCGCCCTCGATCAGTCGCGGCGCGGCGAGGGCTTGAGTGGCGCCGTCCGAGCAGGTGCGGCAAGCATAGTTCGGTCGGATGTCGACCAGCACCCCGATCTGCGCCGGCACGATGTCCAGCCGCTCAGCTCGGTCCTCACCGATCCGGTGCATCCGGCCACAGCCACAGGGGCAGTCGAGGTTTTCTGGTTCGATGACACGCTCGATCCTCGGCAGGTCCTCGGGCAGATGGCCGAGGTTGCGATGACGTGACCGGCGCGGTGTTGCCGTGGAGGGTGCAGCCTGATCCTCCCGGCTCTCGACCTCGGCAATGGCCGTTTCCAGGTCCTCGAAGACCAGTTGCCGCTCATCCTCGCCCAGTTTCTCGGATCGCTTTCCATGGACGGCATGGTTCAGCTCGGCCACGAGATGGCCGGAGCATCATGCGCGAGCTCGATCACAACCGTGCCTCGAATGATCAAGATCGGCGCCACGTCCATCGGCACCTTCGGACCCGCGGTGTTCTGGGCCTCATCGCGGACGACGAGCGGCGCAAATACAGGCTCTTCGACCTTGACCGCAGGCAGCACGAGCTTGCGCTGCTTCGGCAGCCGTCGCCAGGCGGAGAGTTGGTTGGGCCGGATGTCATATCGATCGGCGACCGCATTCACCGTGGCACTGGGCTCCAGCGTATCAGCCACTGCCCGCGCCTTGCGGCCTCAGTCCATCGCCGATGACCGGACGCGTAGATCTCGACGCCCAACGATCTGAGAAACGAATTAGTCGCGACACATTGCGAAGGGCACCCCCACCATGAGACGGGTATCATCTGGCAGCCGAAGCCATCAGCCGCAACGTGGGGCGGGACCACCGGTTTCGTTCAATCTCTTACCTTTGGGCAAACCGACGCCCTGATGACGCGCAGGTCCCAGTCGTGCCCCAGCTCACTACGCGCCATAACGTGAAGCAATGGCAGCAAGCATGGGCGTTTGATTGCCAGATTGCGGCAACCGGCTCCTTTCGATCGTCGTCAAGCCTGATGGCGACCAAACACCCGAAAAGCTGGCGCGTCGCGCCGAAGCGGGACAGTGTTGCTTGAAAGCGCTGTGAGATCCAACTGAACCAACAGATTTCCGCGCGCCATGCTGGTGGTCACGTATGCCAAGGGCTCTGATCTGTTCGCGCGGATGTGGCCTTCGCCCTTCAAAGCCCCAGGCCCGACGTGAGACTTTTCTGCCCTGCCGCACTCGACGCGGCTCAATCACGGCCTCTGTTCAAGCGGCAATGTTCAGCGTCGGCATCGACGGGTATGCAGGAGTTGCCGTGCTTCGTGCGTTTGAAAAGGAGCCTCGTCTTCTTGCCGCAGTTGACCGGATTGTTCTGCGAACTGACGAAAGGCGCCGACATACTGGCATCTAAATATCGCATTTAAGAGCAACCAACGCTGACCAACTCGCCATGTGCCAGATTTAGGGACAGCGCGACACGCGGCTACCCATCGACCTTGAACAAGGATGGGATGCCGTCACGGGTCACTCGCCGTCCATTTTGAGAAACGGACGGGATGGGGTGCAAGCGGTTGTGAACGGCTGACGTCGATCTGGAGCGATTTGACGCTGTTCGGAATCCCTGGCAGCGAGACTTATGCATGAAGGCCGTGTATTTGTCGCAAGATGACGCGAACGAATCTTGTCCATAATCTGAAGCTCTTGTGCAGCTACGCTCCGTCGATCTCTGACGCCTGTCGGGACATGGGGATCAATCGGCAGCAGTTCACCAAATATCTGAGTGGCACATCGCACCCATCGCCTCGCAACATGCGGCTGATCTGCGACCATTTTGGCGTGGATGAGGATGAACTGCTCGCTCCGCCGTCCCGATTTGCGGATATGGTAGTTCTTCGCCCGCGGGCACAGCATCTGATGCGCGCATTGGGGCCAGCAGCCGCGACGCTGGATCGCATGTTCACGACGTCGGTGGACCTGCTGAGACCTTACTGCGGATATTATCTTTACTACTATTTCACGCCCAGTCGGCCGGGTATGATTCGTTGTTCGCTTCTGCGTATCTCGGAACGTAAGGACGTCTACTTCACGCGCCTTGTTGAAAGGATCCAGCCCGAAGAGAGTCCACTGGGCAGGTCTCATTTCGTGCGTTATTCGGGGGTGGCGCTGTCGCTTGCCGGGCGGATATTCATCATCGACCACAACGCCAAAGAGCTGAGATCGATTTCCCAAACCATCCTGTTTCCGTCCCCGACCCCCGAGGTGCGCTTCCTGTCGGGCATGACCCTGGGCGTGCAAGGCCGCACAGCCCGTGCGCCCTTTGCATCGCCTGTTTTTCTGGAACGATTGCCGAACTGCAAACCGTCTGCTGCGTTGCGTCGCACGGGGATTCACCTGCCCTCCAGCCCGGAGATCCCGACCCGTATTGTGCGCACCTTGATGGCCGGATCTGATGTGCCGCAGTTGCTGACAGCCACAGAGCTTCCGATCTGACGCAAAGTGACGCGACTTCGGCGTTATCTCGCGGCAAATTGCAATAGCTTGCGCAATTGATCGAAATCCGGTCCTCGCCTCAGCTTGGTAAAAAATAATCACCCACAGGGAGTAGCCGCGATGACACGCGACATCAGACACCATCTGCCCAATCTCAGCCGCCGTCAGCTTTTGGGCGGATTGGCCGCGTTATCTGCCGCGCAGCTTGCGCCCGTTACCGTTTGGGCCAGCGAAGGTGGAAAGCAATTGAACGTGCGGCTTTACGTCGAGGCCGATGATTTTGACCCGATCGATGCTTCGGGATTGCCCGATGAGATGCTGTATAATTGCCTCTATCGCAAGCTTATCCAATACAAGCCGGGTGCCGAATGGGGCTATGATCTCGACCTCGCGGACACCATTGAACAGGTTGATCCGCTGAAGATCGCATTTACCCTCAAGACAGGGCAGATGTGGTCGGACGGTTTCGGTGAGATTACAGCTGAGGATGTCCAGTTTTCCTTGGAGCGCACCAAGGACCCCGAAATGAAGGCCCGTAACCTGGCAGACCTGGGATCGTTCAGCCATGTGGAGGTGACGGGTACGCACAGCGGGTTCATCCACCTGGAGAAGCCCTTTGCTCCGCTGTGGACCATTGCGTTGCCATATATCACCGGAAACATTGTCTGCAAAAAGGCCGTTGAGGCTGCAGGTGGACGTATCGTGACCGCCATTCCGCCCACTGTGAGTGGGCCCTACCGGGTGAAGGAGCACCGTCCGGGCGAACGGTGGGTTCTGGAGCGCAACCCCGATTTTGGCGGGACACCTGCGGATTTCGAGCGGGTCGATCTGATCCTCGTCGTCGACGAAGCCTCGGCCGAGATCGCAAAGGAGGCCGGAGATCTCAACTTTACTTCTATCGGGCCGGGCTCGGTTGCACGGGTGCAGGCTAATCCACCCGCAGGCACCGAATTGAAGGTACATCCTGCATTGGCCTATGTGTGGATCGGTCTGAACCTTGCGCATCCCAAATTCGCCGACGAGAGGGTGCGCATGGCAATTCAGCACGCAATCGACGTGCCGAGTATCATGGAAGCATCCTATTACAACGTCGCCGATCCATCGACCGGCATCATTGCGCCGGGGCTGATCGGGCATCGCGCGGCAAGCCTCATCCCGCCGCAGGCCGACTATGCCAAAGCGCGGGAACTCTTGACCGAGGCGGGGATCGACCGGCTTGAAATCACGCTGAACGTGCTCAACAATGTGATTTTCACGACGGCTGCACAGGTGCTTCAGGCGACGATGGCGCAGGCAGGAATCGACGTGGTGATCGAGGTGCATGAATCCGGGTCATTCTGGACCCTGGGCGTTGCCTCGGACGGCGACCGCTGGGAGACGGTGGAGCTCGTGATGAAGCGGTTCTCGATGACGCCTGATCCGTTCTATGCGACCGCATGGTTCACGACCGCCGAGATTGGCAACTGAAACTGGGAACAGTTTTCCAACGCTGAGTTCGATGCTCTGCACGAGGCTGCAATGATCGAGACAGACCCCGCAAAGCGCGACACGATGTATCAGCGCATGCAGGACCTGATGGAGGAATCGGGCGGCTACCGGTTCATCACACATGGTGTGACGCCAAATCTTTATGACGTGTCGATCATTCCGGCGACGCGACCTGATGGAACACCGCTGGTGCATCTTTTCCGTTCAGCCTGATCGGCGCAGTCAGCCGGGCTATCGCGCCCGGCTGACCATGTCGTGATCCGAAAAAACCAGCTTTGACTGCAAAGGCGACGTGCGATGCTGAAGTACATAGCCCAGAGGGTTGTTCTGGCCATTTGCATCATGCTGGTCGCGACCAGCGGGCTCTACGCAATAATGGTCTCACTCCCTGGCGATCCGACGACAATCTTGTTGGGGCCGCGTTCGACACCCGAGATGCGGGCGGATTTTCGCGCGCAGATGGGGCTGGATGATCCACTTGTCGTTCAGATCGTGCAGCTTTGGGGGCGTTTGTTAACCGGCGAACTGGGGACCGACTATGCCCGCAACCGTTCCGTTGCGTCGGCGATTTTCTCGGCATTGCCGCATACGGTTGCGCTGATTTTTTGCGCAATTTCTTGGGCGGCAACGCTCGGCATTGTGCTTGGTGCGTTTTCGGCAGACCGGCGGGGAGGATGGCTGGACCGCATTACGGGGGTCGTGTCCGTGGCATTGCTGGCTGCACCGTCCTTTGTCGTGGCACTGTATAGCCTGTTAATCTTCGGCGTCATGTTGCGCTGGTTCCCTACCATCGGGGCGGGCGAGACAGGCGATCTTGGCAGCCGTATCTGGCATCTGGTCCTGCCATCTTTCGCCATCGGCATTTCCTGGGTGGGGTATATCGCGCGGATCGTGCGGGCCTCCATGCTGGAGACCTTGGGTGAAAGCTATATCCGGACAGCGCGCTCCTTTGGCCTGCCGCGCCGCGTGGTGATTTACAAATATGCCCTGCGTGTGGCGATCTTGCCGGCCGTTCAGGTTTTGGGCGTCGGGATTGGCGGCATGTTGTCCAGCGCGGTCTTTGCCGAAATTGTGTTCTCGCGGCCAGGACTGGGCAGCCTGATCTTCGAATCCGTCTCCGGACGCAATTATCCGGTGGTGATGGGCGCTATGTTTGTGGCCATCGGTTTCTTTGTTGCCTGCACATTGCTGGCTGATCTGGTGAACATTGTGCTTGACCCCCGCCAGAGGGCCGGCAGATGATCCGCCCGCCACGAAACCTCCTTACTCGGCTTGCGTCCGACCCACTGGCATTGATCGCCATGATCATCATTGTGATGATGGTGACGATGGCGCTGCTTGCCGACTGGATTGCACCGTATGACTACGCAGCCATGCACATGGCCGATCGCTTTGCGCCACCCTCGGCGACCTACTGGTTGGGGACTGACAATCTCGGCCGTGATACCTTTTCGCGTCTGCTGCAAGGCGGGCGCATTGCGCTGACGGTCGGGATCGTCGCTGTCGGCATTTCTGGCCTGATCGGACTGGTCCTGGGAATGATTGCAGGCTTTGGCCCGCGCTGGCTCGACAATGCGCTTCTGTTCATGTTTGACACACTGCGCGCCTATCCGACCATCATCCTGGCCCTAGCGCTTGCCGCCTTGATGCCACGCGGCATCGGGACCGTGATCATTGTCGTGGTGCTGACCTCGTTCTCTGAATATGCGCGTGTCGTACGCACCCAGACCCTGACCCTGCGCAATGCCGAATTCATCCTGGCCGAGCGGTCGATGGGTGCGTCTTCGGCCCGGATCATCCTGCATCACATCCTGCCAAACACGATGGGGCCGTTCTTCATTCTTGCAGCTATCAATCTGCCGGTTGTCATTACCATCGAAGCTGGCATGAGCTTTCTGGGTGTTGGTGTTCCGCCCGGGACGCCAAGCTGGGGCGCAACTTTGAAGGACGGGTTTGATTTCATCCGATCTACGCCCTGGATCATCATCGCAGGGGGCATCCCGCTTATCCTTGTCACGCTGGCATTCACCTTCCTGGGCGAGGCGCTGCGTGACCAGCTGGACCCCAAACTTCGGAAAACATCGTGACAGTCTTGTTGGACATTCAGGATCTCAGCATCGCCTATAAGACCGATCATGGTATGCTCAAAGCATTGCGCGAAGTGTCCTTGCAGGTCAATGAGGGGGAAATCGTCGGAGTAGCGGGCGAGTCAGGCTGTGGAAAATCCACTCTGATTTCGGCGCTGCTGCACCTTTTGCCGGCGAACGCATCGGTGACCGGGGGCAGCATTCAATTTGCTGGCGAGGAACTGATGGGCGCATCGGCCGCGCGGCTGCGGGCTTTGCGCGGGCAGGACATCGCGGTTGTGTTTCAAGATCCGATGACCGCGCTCAACCCGGTGCTGACCATCGGGCGCCAGATGCGCGACATCCAGTATCGCCAGCCCATCAGCCGGGCTGAAAAAGACCAAAGGTCCGCTGCCATGCTGGGCCGAGTTGGCTTGCCGGACCCGCAAGCGCGGCTGCAGAACTATCCGCACGAATTGTCAGGCGGTATGCGTCAGCGGGTTGCCATCGCGATGGCTGCGCTGATGCAACCCCGGCTCCTGATCGCGGACGAGGCGACAACGGCGCTGGATGCGACACTTGAGGTGCAGATCATCGAGTTGCTGCGCGAGTTGCAAAAGGAAATCGGCTGCGCAATCCTGTTCGTAAGTCATCACCTCGCGGTCATTTCGGAACTCTGTGATCGGGCGGTCGTGATGTATGCCGGTCAATCGGTCGAGGAAGGGCCGGTGGATCAGGTGTTTGCAACCCCCGCACATCCTTACACGGCCATGCTGATCGAATGCGATCCGGGACGGCTGAAAACCCGCGTGGCAGAACTGCCGTCGATCCCGGGCACATTGCCATCGCTGATCGATCTGGCGCCGGGGTGCATCTTCCGCGCTCGCTGCGGGCGGGCGGACGCCGGTTGTGCGGTAGAGCCGCCACGGGCGTGGGCGGGGGTGAGACACTGGGCCCTTTGCCATCATACAGAGCGGAGCCAGTCATGACGGAGCCCGTCTTGCGTCTGCGCGACGTTGTCGTACGCTTTCCAGTGGCCCAAGGTATTGTCGGATTATTCGCGCCGAAGGATCAGCGCAGTGTCCAGGCTGTTGCCGGTGTCACGCTGGATGTGATGCGCGGCGAGACCTTGGCCATCGTGGGGGAAAGCGGGTCCGGCAAGACCACACTGGCGCGCGCGATCAATGGTCTGCTGCCAATTGCATCAGGAGAAGCGTGGTTCCGGGGCAATCCGCTGCACAATGGTCCGGACTGGACAGCTGTCCGCCGCGAGATGGCGATGATGTTCCAGGACCCGGTCGGATCACTTTCACCGCGCAAGAGCGTGCGCGATCTGGTGCTGGAGCCGCGCATCATTCACGGCCTGCCACTTGAGAACGCGACAGAAACGGCAACGCAGGTTTTGGCGATGGCTGGCTTGGGGCCGCAGTTTCTGGCGCGCTATCCGCATGAATTGTCGGGTGGGCAGGCCCGCCGGGTCGGCGTGGCGAGGGCGCTGTCGTTAAACCCTGCGCTGATCCTTGCGGACGAGCCTACAGCCGGGCTTGATGTCTCGATCCAGGGAGAGATCCTCAATCTCCTGAACCGGAACCGTGTTCGGGACGGGCTGGCCACCCTGATCATCACCCACAACCTGAACATCCTGCGTCATGTCGCGGACCGGGTGGCAGTGATGTATTTGGGGCGCATCGTGGAAATCGGCCCGATCGAAGCCGTACTCGCTGCTCCGGCACATCCCTATACTGCGGCTCTGCTGTCAGCTAACCCCGAACTTGATCCGCGGGCACGCCGCGCCCGGATCAGGTTGCGCGGCGAAACGCCTGGCCTGCGCGACCGCCCCTCAGGATGCGAGTTTCATCCCCGGTGCAGCCATGCACGCCCGGAATGTGCGCAGCGCGCGCCCTTACTGGTACCATCAGCAGGCAGCACCCACGCCGCCTGCCATTTTCCACTGCAGAATGACAACGGATCACGGCCATGAGTTACGGCATCTACATCGGCAAGAATCATGCAGCGGCCGGCCACGGCTGGCTGGCAGGCTATGGCGATGAGCCGTCGAGCCATTGGCTGGAAGTTGTCCCGCGCGCCAGTCATCCAACCGGGTCGACGGTGACGGTTGGGGTGGATGCCACGGCCGAAATGCCCGGTCACCGGACCGATATTCCACAAGTGCCTGAGACGTCGAGACACCTGCGCGTCAGCTACAGCTATTTTCTTGGTGTACCCGCGCCGATTACCAATGGCGGGCTGAACGAACACGGAGTAGCGGTTCGAGATATCTGGTCCCCAGGCAGACCGGAACTGATCGCCATGACCCCGACAGATCAGACCGGCCCGACCTATTCCGATCTGGCGCGCCTTGTGCTGGAACGCGCCCGCACCGCCCGCGAGGGCGTGGACCTGATCGGCGCGCTGATCGCGGAACATGGCTATTCCTGCTATGGCGGCAACTCGCACATCATCGCCGATCCAGATGAGGCTTGGGTGGTTCTACAATACCCCGGCGGCTTGCGACTGTGGGTGGCCGAACGGCTGGGCCCCGACAGTATCCGCGCCTCGCGCCCCGGCTATATCACCGCTATTCCCGCCCAGCCCAATGCGGATTTCCAGTTTCCAGATCATTTCATCGCGACCGCGATCCAGCTGGGTTGGTATGATCCCGCACAAGGGCAATTCAACCCCAACGCGGTTTACGGTGACGGCAAGGGCCGTTGGGACGGGGTCGCCTGGATCGAGGATGAGTTGCGCGCCCGCGCCGCGCGACCCGAAAAGATCGCGTTTGACGATGTTGTTTGGGCCATTGCGACAGAAAGGCTGACCGGCGATACGGCGGGCTATGGACAGGTTGTGCCATTGGTCCACCCGCGGCACGATGCCTTGCGAGTGATGTGGCATGCCCCAATCGGTCCGGTCACCGCGCCGCATGTGCCAGTGTTCATGGGCATGACTGAAGTTCCCCCCGAATATGGGCCCCATCGCTATTTGACCACTGGAGAGGCAGCGCGGTTTCATGACCGTCGCAAGGTAATCGCGCGGCCCAACTCGGTCTCGAGCGTTCCGCAAGGGGCCGAGATCACCCGCTCGGCGATGCAGATATTCAAGCATCTGATGCACGCAGTGTTCCAGGATCACGAAACGATGCTTCCCATCGTCCAGAAGCACTGGCGCGGACATGAAGCGCGCTTTGCCGCCGAGCTTGCCGATGTCCTGCGTTCTGCCGAAGTGCTGATTGATGCAGGTGAAGGTCGGCTGGCGACGCGGCTACTGGATCAACACGTCCGCGCGTGCCTGCTCATGACGCTGGACGAGGCAGGTCATCTGTTGCGTGGCCTCGAAGCCATGCTGCGGGTCGGCGGCAAGCTAAACCTCGACCATCAGACCTACAGGGGGCCGGCCCAGATCTGGTAAGCGCCGCGCGGAGGAAAGAACCATGGCAGACATGTCTTTGGCAGAACGACGGCCGCTACGCTGGCCGTCGCCGATAGCGGCGAAGGTTGCTCTATCATCGATGCGTCGGGAAGGCGCTCTTGACGGATCGGGCGGGGCGGCGGTTTCCTGCCTTGACCATTCTGACCCGCATGTGCGCGCGGCGCTGCACGCGCAGCTTGACCGGCTTGCCTTTGCCCATACCGGTTTTTTAACTTCGGATGCGGCCGAGGCCAATCGGCTCATTGGACCATGGTGATTATCGGAATGGATCTTCTCCATGGGGACTACATTGGAGGTTCCGCCGGTCGGCGATCGGGGACTGTTCCTGCGCATCGAGCGGCCCGCCTTCCGCGGCGGGCGCAAGCGGGGCTCAGTTCGGTTTGCGGGATGCGCTGGCAGCAAGAACTTTTACAGGAACTCCCGGCGCGCCAGCCGGTTGTCGGCCCCCAGAGGGAGTTCCGCCATGATCGACACCAGAACCCACGGCATTCTCGATTACGTCACAGGCGCAGTGCTGATCGTCGCGCCTTATGTGTTCGGCTTCGCTACCGGCGGTGTCGAGCAATGGCTGCCGCAAGTGCTGGGCGCCATGACCATCGTCATGAGCCTGCTCACCCGCTACGAACTCAGCCTGAGCAAGATTATCCCGTTGAAGGTCCATCTGGCCGTGGACATGGGGAGTGGGGCGCTGCTGGCTGTCTCGCCCTGGCTCTTCGGCTTTGCGCCTGTGATCTGGTGGCCGCACCTTCTGGTGGGGTTGCTGGAGATCGTCGTGCCGCTGTTGACCAGACGGGAGGAACGGGCCGAATGACTGTTCGCCGCCATCGAGGTCTTTCCGCATGGGGCGCACAGCGTTCCGCACCGGAGAATTCCTCGCCATCTTGAGTTCGAGGAGCTGACGAGGCGCGGTGTCCAACGGCCGAAACACCGGCGCGCTACCCTTCAGAGGGCCGGAAGATCATGGGGTTCTCCTGCTGCGTGATCTCATCCTTCAGTAGCATCATGTTCAGCCCGACAACCGGTCCGGTTCCCCCTAGGCGTCGAACAACCTGACCCCATGTTTGCCGCGCCCGGCAAAAAACCGTTAGGCGGTGCCGATGAAAACCGGCGACCGCAGGATCAGCCAGCGGATGACACTGTCCGCCGTGGCCAGTTTGTTCACATCTTCGGAGCCGGAGCCGGAGCCATCATGGGGCCGGTATCCGTCTGATCCGAGCCTCCGAACGCCACGGGACGCGATCAGCGATGCGCCCCGGCCGAGCGACGCGCACGGCCGGCCTGCCGGGTTCCGTCCCTCCGTTTGCAGAGCAGCCAGGCCGCAGCGGATATGGAAGCTGCAACCGCCACCTTCCGGAGCAGGTTCGTCCTGTTGAACTGCCAGTCCGCGCGCAGGCCCATTTCGCGCGGGACGTTTGGAATGCTGCCGCGCGACAGGTCATCGACGACGCCCTCGGCCATGTTCAGCCTGTCCGCCCCCAGCAGGATAAGCCAGTGCCGCCAGTCGGACTCGCTATAGGCGAAGGCCGCCCTCCGGAGGACGCCGCTGAGCCCGCGCGGAGGGGACGAGGTTCCTGTCACGGCAGGCAGGCGGTTGTGCTCGATCGAGCGAAGGATCTCGACCGAGCGCGGCTGCAACGGGGGTCGGGTCCAGTCCATGGTTCGTCCGCCCTCCTCGGTCCGCAGCCGGTACGGATAGGTCGGATCGTTCCGGGGATCGCTGTCGACGCCCCAGCCCGGGACGCCGGCGGGATCGACACGATGCTCTTGCGGTTGGGTATCAGCCATGACGACCTCCTTACGATCCGTTGGGATAGAGCACCGGCTTGATGCAGCCATCCAGCTTGCCGGAGAACAGGCGATAGGCATCGGGCACATCTTCAAGCGACAGGCGGTGCGTGATCAGCGCCTTCGGGTCTATCAGCCCGTTGCGCACATGCTCGATCAGCCGGGGCAGCAGCCGCTTGACCGACGCCTGATTGGCCCGGATCGTTATGCCCTTGTTCACGACATTGCCGATCGGCACCATGTTTCCGGTCGGCCCATAGACACCGACGATCGACACGATCCCGCCCTTCCTGACCGAGTTGATCGCCCAGTGCAGGGGGATGGCCGAACCGGCTTGCCACTTCAGCTTTGCGCCAAAGAGGGTGTGCAGCGCATTCCCGGCAGCGTCGCCACCAACGGCGTCGATGCAGACATCCGCGCCAAGGGAATCCGTCTGCTTCTTGATGAACACCGCCATGTCGGGGATCTCGCGGAAGTCATAGACCTCGGCGGGGCAGTAGCTGCGGGCGAAGTCCAGCCGATAGGGTTCCCGGTCGATGACGATGACCCGCCCGGCGCCGAAGAGCCAGGCGCAGCGGGCGGCCATGATCCCGACGGGACCGGCGCCAAAGACGACCACGGTGTCGCCGCGCGCAATGCCGCCCATCTCGGCCGCCTGGTAGCCGGTCGGCACGACATCGGTCAGCATCACGGCATCGTCCGGGTCCATCCAGTCGGGGATCAGCGTCGGACCGACGTCGGCATAAGGTACGCGCACATACTGTGCCTGCCCGCCGTCATAGCCGCCCGCCGTATGCGAGTAGCCATAGATGCCGCCCACAGCCGTGGCCTGGGCATTCGCCTCGTGGCAGTTGCCGAAAAGTCCCTGCTTGCAGAAGTGGCATTGGCCGCAGGCGATGTTGAACGGCACCAGCACATGATCGCCGGGCTTGATGCTTTCGACCTCGCTGCCGATTTCCTCGACGATGCCGCAGAACTCGTGGCCGAAGGTCATGCCGACGCGGGTGTCCGGCACCAGCCCATGGTAGAGATGCAGGTCAGATCCGCAGACACAGGACCGCGTGACCCGGACGATTGCGTCCCGTGGATGAAGTATCTCCGGCTCGGGCTTGTGGGAGACGCGTATACGGTACGGTCCCCGATAGTCGGCTGCGAGCATGTTGCGTCTCCTTGTCGCTTGTTTGTCCGGTGTGCCGGGGGTCCTCCGGCCGGCCTGGCCCGCATCTTGGCGTTGGCCGTCTTCCGCGCTTCAGCCTGATTGGTCCCGACCTCCTCCTGCCCGTTCTGATCGGCGCACGCGACGGCGCCGTCTTCGTCAGGACGCGCATGCCATGGGGAGCAGAACAGGCAGGCGCCGCCCTTGTTCCAGCATTCCCGCGCCGCCGCCGTTATTCTGAAGGCGCCGGAACATTGCGCCCCATTCGCGGTTACCGACCTTCAGATCGCCCGCATTCGCGATACCATGCAGCAAGGCTCGACGTCGCGTGACAGGCCACTCCGCCAACGGAAGAACGCTACCTGAAACGCCCCCTCGAAACCCGAGGCCCCGTCCGGCCCACAGCAAGATGCAACGTCCCCGGCTGGTGGCGCCGCGCCCATGACCTGACCGGCGCGGGCAGCATGATGTTCGACCGGCCGATCATCCCGATCCCCTTGCAGGAGGCAACCAGGGCACATGAGCGCACGGTCTTCCTCCCATCCTGCCGGGCGAACCTCGGCGATGCTTGACTGCATCGTCATCGGCGGCGGCCCTGCGGGTCTGACTGCGGCCATCTATCTGGCGCGGTTCCGCAGGCGCGTTCTGGTCATCGACGCGGGGGGCAGTCGCGCGGCGCTGATCCCGAGATCGCATAACCATCCCGGCTTTCCAGCGGGAATTCCCGGAGAGGAACTGCTTGACCGGATGCGCCGCCAGCTGACCGACCTTGGTGTCAGCGTTCTGCAGGAAAAGGTCATCCGCGTTGCGCATCTGCCGGGGCAGGGGTTTGAGGTTATGGGCAGGGCGCCGATCCCCGCGCGGCAGGTGATCCTTGCCACAGGGGTCACTGACCGGCTTCCGTCGATTGCGGGGGCGACTGAGGCTATCACTTCGGGTCGCCTCCGGTTATGTCCCGTCTGCGATGCGTTCGAGTTGACCGGCAAACCCGTCGGAGTTATCGGCGCCGACCGTCATGCCGCAAGCGAAGCGCTGTTCCTGCGCCATTACTCGCCCGAGATAACGTTGCTGACGCTTGGCCAGCCTCTTGTCCTGTCGGCGAGGGACCGGGCAGCACTGTCCGATGCGGGGATCGGGATCGAGCAGGCTTCGGGTTGGGACTGGGATTTCCACCACGACGGGGTTCTGATGCAGGGGCCTGGGGGCAGGGGCCGGCATTTCGCCGCGATCTATTCCGGCCTTGGCTCCGATCCGCACAGCGGATTGGCGCGGGATCTGGGGGTCCGGGTCGATGAAGACCGCCGCATTCTGACGGACGCCCGGCAGCAGACCTCGGTTCCCGGCATTCTTGCCGCGGGCGATGTGGTGACGGGCCTCAACCAGATCGGCGTCGCAATGGCCCAGGCCGAAATTGCCGCGACACGCGTTCATAATCTGCTGCGAAAGGCCGAGGGCCGCGTCCTTCCTGCCCCCGATCAGCCGTAGGAAGGCACGTTCGATACGCTATGGCGGGCGAAGTTGCGTGGCTGGTGGTCCCGGACTGAAGATCAGCGGCAACTATCCGCAGCTTCGGGCGCTTCCTGGAGCCGTCCGGACGATGCCGTCGTGGACGACGGTACCCTGCACGCGTTCCAGCGTCCCGATCTGCCGCACATCAGGCCCCAAGCAGATGTCGTTGCCAAAAAAAACCTTGCAGCGAATCAAAACATTTGTTTCGGTTGTTTGATCTAAAGAAACATATGTTTCAACTGGGGCACCTTTGAGTAGCGAACTTCAAGAGCGGGCGCAGCGCCATCAGTCTGACCTAAGCCCGCAACTGGTGCGGGCACTGCGCTATCTGCTGAGCAACGCCGATGAGATAGCGATGTCGTCGATGCGCGCCTTGTCCGTGAAGGCTGAGGTGACGGCCCCGACGATGTTGCGGCTGGTTCGCCGGCTCGGCTACGCCGATTGGAACGAACTCCGTGATGAAATTCAGGCACGGGTTCGGAACCGCGACGAAGGACCGCTGACAGCCAGGGCGCGGAGCCTGGCATCGCGGCCTGGCCACGAGGCCTTGCGACAGATCATCAGCGAGGCGATGGCCATGGATGAACGCAATCTCCAGCGCAGCTGGCATGCCATCATGCCGGAGCAGCTAGAGGTGGCGGTTTCAGCCCTTCGAGCGGCTCGGCGGGTCTGCTTCCTTGGCCGACGCAGCTGCTATCCGGTTGCGTTCTCGATGGCCTATGCGTTCGGCACGATCAGGGACAATGGCCAGCTCATGTCAGATAACGGTGTCGGGCTGTCGACGCCTCTGATCGGCCTGGATCATCGCGACATGTTGGTCTCGGTCGGCTTCGCGCCCTACAGCGCCGAAACGGTCGAGTTGACGCAGCAGGCGGTCAAGGCTGGCGTGGCCGTGCTTGCGATCACCGACAGCCCCATCTCACCTTTGGCAGAGCATGCGGCGCATCTTTTCGTGGCGGCAAACGAGGGGCCTGCGCTCTTCCAGTCAATCATCGCCGCGCAATCTATCTCGCAGGCGCTCATCGCACTGATTGCCGCGGCGGATGGGGCAAAGGCCGTGGCCGCGATAGAGCAAAGAGAGGCGCAGCTTCAGGTCCTTGGCGCCTACCGCTGAAGAACCGCGCGACGACGCCGCAGCACAACGATATAACAGGGAGAAATACATGAGACATATTCTGCGATTGGGGGCGGCATCCATTATCGCCCTTTCCACGGCTGCTGGGGTCTTGGCCCAGGACCTCGCGGACAATCAGGTGGTGCGCATCGGGGTCGGTGTGGACGACATTCGCACCATCGATCCGCATTTCTCTGTCGGCACGGGGGAATGGCCGATCTTCGCCGCTGTCTACGAGGCCATGGTCCGCTTTCCAAAAGGAACCATGGATGCGGCTGAATTGCAGCCCGCGCTGGCCACGGCGTGGGAGGTCGACGAGAGCGGAGAAGTGTGGACCTTCACACTGCGCGAAGGGGTCCAGTGGCACCATGGATACGGGCCTTTCACCGCAGACGACGTCGTCTTCACGCTGGAACGGGTGCGCGACGCTGACAATCCCTCGCCCCATGCCGGTCTTCTCGACCCGGTTCTGTCGGTTGAAGCGGTGGATGATCTGACCGTCCGCATCACGACCGACGGCGTGGTTCCGAATCTTCCCGCCCTGCTCGTCAACAACAACATCGGCTACATCATGTCCCGCGCCGCCGCCGAGGACGGGATCGACGCTCGCACCCATCCGATCGGCACCGGCCCCTTCCAACATGAGGGATATCGCGCCCGCGAAAGCTTTTCGCTGGCGGCAAACCCCGACTACTGGGGCGGCGTGCCGACGGTCGAGCGGCTGGTCGTGCAGTTCATGCCGGACGCCGCAACGCGGGAGCTGGCCCTGATCGCGGGCGAAATCCATGCGAGCGATATTCCCGCCCGTCAGGACGCCGTTGACCGCATGCGCTCGAACGGCATGGAAGTCGATCTGACAGCCCCCGCGAACATGTTCACTCTGCACATGAACATGAGCCTCGATCCGATTTCGGATCCTTCCGTTCGCGAGGCGCTGGCTCTGGGGACCGACCGTGCGGCCTTGGCGAACTTCTTCGGCGCGGATCTTGCCTATGTCGAGAACAGCCCGCTGCCCGCCGGCTATATCGGACATACCGAAGACGTGCGGCAACTGGATTTCGATCCCGACCGCGCGCGCGAACTGCTCGCCGAAGCTGGCCACGGGGACGGGCTGTCCCTGTCGGTGGCGATGAGCAACTCGGACATCTACCTTCCCCCGATGCAGGTGATCCAGGAGATGTGGCGCAATATCGGCGTTGATCTGCAACTGAACGTCGTGGACCATCCGACTTATCACCGTGTCATCCGCGAAAACCAGAACCCGGTCGTGCTATACGGGGCGTTCCGCTATCCGCTGGATGGCACCGTTTACCTGACCCAGTTCTTCCACAGTGAGGCTGCGATTGGTCAACCGGGCGCGATCACCAACTTTTCCCATTTGGGGCAGATCGGACCTTCCGTCGACGAACTGATCGAAGAGGCCCAGTTCGAGCTGGACGAAGAGCGTCAGATCGAGCTCTGGGCGGAGGCGCAGCGGGTCATCATGGACGAGATCGCGGTCGTTCCACTTTACACCCGCAACTATGCGTTGGCGCGCAGCCCGCGCCTCGACCTGGGCTTCGAGACGAAAAGCCGCTCGATCTACGAAGTGACCGAGGACGCGCGCCTGCTGCGCTAAGCCCGCCGGTCCTGCGTCCCGCCATCTGGCGGGGCGCAGCCACGGGCAAAGGAACCGTCATGCTGAACTATGCAATCAAGCGGCTGCTGACCGCGGTCGGGATCATGTGGGCTGTCGTGACCATCGTCTTCTTTGCGATGCGCGTCGTCCCCGCCGATCCGGCGGAAGTCGTTCTGGGCGACTACGCCACCCCTGCCGCGATCGAGGCTTTCCGTGTCCAGATGGGCCTCGATCGGCCATTGGCCGAGCAGTATCTGGGCTTCATGGCAGGCCTTCTTCAGGGCGATCTGGGGCGGTCGCTGGTCACCAATCAGCCGGTCGCCGACCAGATCTTTGCGCTGTTTCCCTATACGCTGACGCTGGCGCTTTCGGCGCTGCTGGTGGGCGCGGCCATCGGGATACCGCTTGGCGTCACCACCGCCATCTACCGCAACACATGGGTCGACTCGGCGGGCAGGCTCTTCGCCTTGCTGGGTTTCTCGATGCCGGCGTTCTATCTGGGCATCGTCCTGCTGCTCGTCTTCTCGCTCGGGCTTGGCTGGTTTCCGGTCATGCATACGATCAACGACGGAACGCTGGCCGAGCATCTGTGGAAGCTGGTCCTGCCGGCCTTCAGCCTGGGAATCATTCAGGCCGCCTACATTACTCGGCTGACGCGCTCCAGCATGCTGGAGGTGATGGGCCAGGACTTCGTCCGCACGGCGCACGCCAAGGGGCTGACGGCAGGCAAGGTCTATTACAAGCATGTTCTGCGCAACATCATGATCCCGGTCATCACGGCAATGGGGCTTTACACCGGCACCGTGCTAGGCGGGGCGATCCTCACCGAAACGGTGTTCAACCGGCCTGGTCTCGGCAAGCTGCTGGTGGGTGCGATCTCGACCCGGGACTACCCGCTGATCCAGTCGGGGCTGATGATGTTCGCCTTCGTGGTCGTGGTCGTGAACGTCCTTGTCGATCTCAGCTATGCGCTTTTCGATCCACGGGTGAAATATGAGTGAACTTGCAACATCCGCAAGCGCCCGGCGGCCCAGGCGCGCCGGCCGCGCCTTCGGCATCCTCGCCCGCGACCGCGGTGCAATGATCGGGCTGGGGATCATCCTGGCGCTGGTGGTCGTGGCGGTTTTCGCGCCGGTGATCGCGCCCTATGACCCCAAGGCCCAAAGTCTGCTGAACACCCTCCGGCCGCCAAGCACCGTGCACTGGCTGGGCACCGACGATTATGGCCGCGATGTCCTCAGCCGCCTGATCTGGGGCACGCGGCCCGCGCTGACCGTCGGCGTGGTGGCGGTTCTGTTCGCCATGGCAATCGGCATTCCCATCGGCATTATGGCCGGTTTCTGGATGGGGTGGTTCGACCGCGTGACGGGTTGGTGCGTCGACATCATGCTGTCCTTCCCCTCGCTGCTGCTGGCGCTGATGATCGTGGCGCTGCTGGGATCGTCGCTGCCCGTCCTGATCGTGGCCATCGGCGCGTCCAGCATCCCGTCCTTCATCAGGCTGGCGCGGTCGATGACGCTGACGGTGAAGAACAACGAGTTCATCTCGGCCAGCCGGTCCTTCGGGGCCAGCGACCTCAGGATCATGGCCCGCCACGTCTTTCCCAACATCATGGGACCGATCATCGTGATGGGCACGCTGGGCATCGCAAGCGCCATCCGCGAAGAGGCCAGCCTCAGCTTTCTGGGCCTTGGCGTGCAGCCGCCCGATGCAAGCTGGGGCAACATCATCCGCGACGGGCTGAGCTATGTTCTGCAGGCGCCGTGGCTGGCGGTCGCCCCCGGGTTGATGCTGACGCTGTCGGTGCTGGCCTTCAACATGCTGGGGGACACGGTGCGCGACATGTTCGATCCGCGTGACCTTGCCTCGACCGCCACCAAGAAAACCAAGACATGAAGGAGCAGCCGATGCGCATCGCCCTTGCCGGCTTCAACCTGGAATCGGTCAGCTTTCTGCCCGGCCTGACCAGCATCGCCGATTTCGAGCATTTCGAGGCCCGCGGGGACGATATTCTGGACCGCTTTCGCGGTACCAACACCGTGATGGGCGGTTTCATCGACGCCTGCGAGGAGGCGGGCTTTGAGATGCTGCCCATCGTCCAGACCGAGGCGGGCGCACGCGGCCCGGCCGAGGAGGCGGCCTTCGAGCATTATGCCGAGATGATCGTGGAGGCGCTCCGCGCCGGGGCCGGGCGTATCGATGGCGTGCTGCTGCACCTGCATGGCGCCTTGACGACGCCCAGCAGGACGGACCCGGACGGCGACCTGACGACGCGGGTGCGGGCGGCGATCGGGCCGGACGTTCCGCTGATCCTGGCGCTCGACTACCATGCAAATCTGGACGGGGCTTCCGTTGCCCCCGCCAATGCGACCTTCGGTTACCATTTCTCGCCGCATATCGACATGGGCGATACGGGACGGCGTGCGGGGCGCTGCATGGCCCGGACCCTCAGGGGGGAAATCCGCCCGGTCACAGCCCTCGTCCGGCCGGGGTTGATGGTGCCGTCGATCCTCAGCGCGACCTCGCTTGAGCCACTCGCCGGGTTCGTGCGACGTTCGATCGAGTTGCCCTCGCAGGTGCCTGGCATCCTGGATGTTTCCGTCTTCGCGGGGTTCTCCTATGCCGACGTGCCCAATTGCGGCTTTTCGGTGGTCGTCGTGACCGATGGCGATGCGGATCTTGCACGCGATCAGGCGCAAGCGCTTTCCGATGCCATCTGGGCTGAGCGGGTCGCGATCTACAAGCCGGGCTTCGCCGTGCCGCTGGGCAAGGGCATCGACCATGCGGTGGCGAGTGCCAGGAACGCGACGCGCCCGGTCGTCATCCTCGAGCATGCCGACCGGATGAATGACAGCACCCATGTCCTGCGTGCGCTGCTTCAGGAGGGCGTCAAGCGCGTCGCGGTTCCTTACCTATGGGATCCGATCACCGCCCGTCAGGCGGTCGAGGCCGGGGCCGGCGCCAGCATGACCTTCCGCATCGGGGGCCACTCCGACCCGCGGGCCGGCGGACCGGTCGAGGTGGAAGCCGAGATCATCTGGGCGGGTCCGAAAACCTATATCGGCACCGGGCCCATGCGTCGTAACAGCCGGATCAATCTTGGTCTTGCCGCGCATCTTCGGGTCGCCGGCATTGACGTCATCGTCACGGAAACGCCTGTCACCTGCATCGACACTGACCCCTTCACCGAGTTTGGATTGAAGCCGGAAGATTTCGGGATCGTCGTCCTGCGCTCGAAGACCCATTTCCGCGCGGTCTGGGAAGACATTTCGGAAGAGATCGTGATCGTCGATACGCCGGACTGGGGGCCGGCCGACCTCACCACGCTTCCGTACCGCAATGTGCCCCGCGCCGACATCTATCCGTTCTGCGAGGCGGGCTGATGTCGCAACCACTTCTTCAGGTCGAGAATCTCACCATCGCCTTTCCGGCGGCGAATGGCGAGCCGGTCACCGTGCTTGACGACGTCTCGTTCCGGATCGACGAGGGCGAGGTGCTTGGCATCGTCGGCGAGTCCGGCTGCGGGAAAAGCCTGACGGCCGCGGCTGTGATGCGTCTTCTGCCGGCATCCGCCCAAGTCCGGTCGGGCAGAATTCTGTGGCGCGGTCAGGATCTGCTGGAAATGTCGACAGCTCAGGTTCGCGCCATCAGGGGCCGAGAGATCGCGATGGTCTTTCAGGAGCCGATGACCAGCCTGAACCCGGTCTTCACCGTCGGTGACCAGATCCGCGAGGCGGTCATGCTGCACGAGGGCCTTGGCCGCCGCGCCGCGACGCGCCGGGCGGTCGAGATGTTGGACGTCGTGGGCATTCCCTCGGCGGCGAAACGGGTGAACGAGTATCCGCATCAGTTGTCGGGCGGCATGCGCCAGCGCGTCATGATTGCCATCGCGTTGTCCTGCAAACCTGCCCTGATCGTCGCAGACGAGCCGACCACGGCGCTGGATGTAACGATCCAGGCCCAGATCCTGGACCTGCTCGGCGAACTCCAACAGCAGATGGGCATGGCGATCATGCTCATCACCCATGATCTGGGGGTCATTGCCGAATTCGCGCATCGGGTGAACGTCATGTATGCGGGTCGCGTAGTAGAACGCGCCGCGACGGATACCCTGTTCGAGTCGCCGGGGCATCCTTACACGCGCGGCCTGCTGGATTCGATCCCGCAGCTCGAGGGTGCGATCCAGCGCCTGCGTGCCATCCCTGGCACCGTCCCTCAGCCCGCAGAATGGCCCGAGGGGTGCAAGTTCCGCGGTCGTTGCGTCTCGGAAGCAGACATCTGCCGTTCTGCGCCCCCAGTGGAGCAGATCGGCCCCGGCCACGCCATCCTGTGCCACCAACCCTGGGAGGCCGCACGATGACCCTTACCCCCCTGCTTCAGGTCCAGAACCTGACGAAGCACTTTCCTTCGGGCGCGCGCCGCCTGCTGGGCGGGCCGCGTCCCGTGGTTCACGCTGTGGATGATGTATCTCTGTCATTGCGGCGTGGTGAAACGCTGGGGCTGGTAGGGGAATCCGGCTGCGGCAAGTCCACAGTGTCCCGCCTGATGGTGCGCCTGCTTGAGCCGACTCGCGGGCGCATCCTCTTCGACGGGCAGGACATCGCAGCCATGCGCGGGGCAGAGCTGCGCCGCATGCGCCGCAACTTCCAGATCGTGTTCCAGGACCCTTACAGCGCCCTCAACGCGCGCTTCAGCGGGCGCGACCTGATCGCCGAGCCGCTGGACATCGCCGGCACCGATCGCCGCACGCGCGAGGCCCGCGTCCGGCAGCTGGTGAGCGAGGTCGGCCTGGCGCCCGCTCATCTGGACCGCTATCCGCACGAGTTCTCCGGTGGCCAGCGCCAGCGGCTCGGCATTGCCCGTGCGCTGGCGCTGAATCCGCGCCTGCTGGTGCTGGACGAGCCGGTGTCGGCGCTGGACGTCTCGGTCCAGGCGCAGATCGTCAACCTGCTGGGTGACCTGCAAGCCGAACATGAGCTGACCTATGTCTTCGTCTCGCACGATCTCAGCGTCGTGCGCCATATCGCGACGCGGGTTGCGGTCATGTATCTTGGGCAGCTTGTCGAGCTTGCCGACAAGGAGACGCTGTTCAGCAACCCCCGCCACCCGTATACCCAGGCCCTGATCTCGGCGGTGCCGCGGCCCCGTCCCGGTGCGCGGCGCCAGCGCATCGTGCTGAAGGGCGACGTCCCCAGCCCCATCTCGCCACCTGCCGGCTGCCGTTTCCACACACGCTGCCCGCGCGCATCGGAACGGTGCCGCAGCGAAGTGCCAAAGCTGCGGATGTGTGGGGCCAACAGTTTTGCGTGTCACCACCCGCTGGAGGCCGCACCATGACCGAACGCTCCGCGATCATCTGCGCCGCGATCAACGGCGCCCGGCGCACGTCCGCCGACCATCCGGCACTGCCTGTCACCCCGGACGGAATTCTCCGCGAGGCGCGGGCTTGCTACAAGGCCGGTGCCGCTATGCTGCACCTGCATGTCCGGGATGGTGACGGTCGGCACAGCCTCGACGGTGGTCTCTACGCCGAGGCGCTTGCCGCGCTCGAGGAACTGGACATGGTGATCCAGATCACCACCGAGGCCGCGGGGCGATACGCCCCCGAAGCGCAGGCGGAATGCCTGGCCCGGCTGACGCCCGCGCAAGCCAGCGTGTCCGTGCGTGAGATCGCGCGCGATGCCGCTGTGGCATCACGGCTCTATCGTGACGCCGCCGCCGCCGGCACAGAGATCCAGCACATTCTCTACGACGATGCCGACCTTCAGCAGCTGACGGCATGGCAAGCTGCCGGCATCGTGCCGTCCGGCCGGCTCAATCTGCTCTTCGTCCTGGGCCGGTATCAGCCGGCCGAATTGGCGCGCGCGCAGGATGTGCCGGGTCGACTGCGTGACAGGCCTGCCGATAGCCTCTGGAGCGTTTGCGCGTTCGGCCAATCCGAAGCCGCTTGTGCCGCGATGGCCTTTGCGCTTGGCGGTCATGTGCGCGTGGGGTTCGAGAACAACCTGCACCTGCCGGATGGTCGCATAGCCCCCGACAATGCCGCCCTTGTCGCCAATGCCGCGGCGCTTGCACACGCGATCGGCGTCAGGCCCGCGACGCCGGCCGAGGCGCGCGCCATCCTATCCCGCAATGCCGATCAGGAGCTTTGAGCCGATGTCCAAGATCTTTCCCCGCAACAGCCGCCAGACCTTGCCGACCGCGGTCGGCGGCGACGGGTGCTATGTGATCGACAGCAGTGGCAAGCGCTATCTCGACGGCTCTGGGGGGGCGGCGGTCTCTTGCCTCGGCCACAGTGACGTCGCGGTCACCGAGGCGGTCAAGCGGCAGATGGACAAGCTGGCCTTCGCGCATACCGGCTTTTTCACTTCCGAGCCCGCCGAGGCGTTGGCCGAACTGTTGATCGCCCATGCGCCGGGCGATCTCGAGCGTGTCTATCTCGTGTCCGGCGGGTCCGAGGCGATGGAGGCCGCGATAAAGCTGGCCCGCCAGTACTTCGTCGAGATCGGTCAGCCCAGCCGCAGCCGGATCATCGCCCGGCAGCAGAGCTATCACGGCAATACCATTGGCGCCTTGTCGGCTGGAGGCAACGAATGGCGCCGCGCACAGTTCGGGCCATTGCTGCTCGATGTCAGTCATATCCCGCCCTGCTACGAATACCGGCTCCGAGAAGATGACGAGACTGCATGGGACTACGGGCAGCGCGCCGCGCAGGCCTTGGAAGACGAGATCCTGGCCTGCGGGCCAGAGACCGTCATTGCCTTTCTCGCCGAGCCGGTGGTGGGCGCGACGGCAGGCGCGGTCCCTGCCGTCGACGGCTACTTCAAGCGTATACGCGAGATCTGCGACCGATACGGCGTTCTGCTGATCCTTGACGAGGTGATGTGCGGTATGGGCCGGACCGGGCGCCTTTATGCTTGCGAGACCGACGAGATTGCACCGGACATCCTCTGCATCGCGAAAGGGTTGGGCGCGGGTTATCAGCCGGTTGGCGCGATGCTCTGCACCGGAAAGATCCACGACGCCATCGCATCAGGCTCCGGGTTCTTCCAGCATGGCCACACATATATGGGTCATCCGGTTGCGGCGGCGGCCGCGCATGCAGTCCTGACTGCGCTGCTTGATCGTGGTTTGGTCGAACGTGCCGCGCTGATGGGTGATGTATTGCAAAACCGGCTTGCCGAAGCTTTCGGGCAGCACCCGCATGTCGGCGACATCCGCGGCCGCGGCCTCTTCCGCGGGATTGAACTGGTCGCGGACCGGAACACCAAGGAACCGTTCGATCCTGCGATGGGTCTCGCGGCCCGTGTGAAGCGAAGGGCCTTTGAAGAGGGCCTGATCTGCTACCCCATGTCCGGAACCATAGACGGCCGGCGCGGCGACCACGTTCTTCTGGCGCCTCCCTTCATCATTTCGGAAAGTGAAATCGACGAACTCGTCCGGAAGCTTTCTATCGCTGTCGAGGGGGCCGTTGGCGCTTGATGAGGCGGGTGTGAGCAAGGGCCCTCTTGTAACCCGCTGTTCCGGAGAAACCATGATCCATCCGTGTCAGGATATTCGTGGCGTCGGCTCCGGCCTGGGGTGCGGGCGCGAAAACAGGGTCATTCCGCGGCCACCGCGAGGGCAGACCGCGACCGCCGCAGGCGCAGCCGGTCGATCTCGCCCGGGCCGGTGAAGAGGAACACGGCAAGCGGTGCCATGGCCCCGCTGGCGATCACGCCGGCCACGGCGGACAGCCATCATCCTCGTGAAGATGCTTTGTCGCTCCAGCGTACTCCTCCGGCGCGTCTCGCCATCGCAACCCATTACGACTGAGGATAATGATCCCGCTCAGGACGCGCGGCCTACCATGGACTTCGGAAAGAAGGGCTTCAGACGCGCCATCCGCGCATCGCGCAGCCAAGAGAGATCAGACACTTCACCGCTCTGGTTTCGGGAGATGAATCATACCCTTCTGCCAAAAATCGATGGGTCCTGAGGACAACGCAACAACGGCGTAGGGCGCGTGTTATTCTTATACGGTCTCGTCGTAGGCACGGCGCGCAGTTTCGATCTTGTCCAGGTTTTCCAGTGCCCAAAGGCCCAAAGCATTCACCGGCTCATGAAACGACCTCCCGGTTTCGGTGAGGGTGTATTCGACCTTCGGCGGAATGGAAGGATGGTAGGTTCGGTGCACGAGGCCGTCGCGCTCCAGCTGTTTCAATGTCAGGCTCAACATGCGCTGCGAGATACCCAAGCTTCGCTTGAGTTCATTGAAGCGAAGCGTCCCGTAACGGGCGAGCGAGAAGACAACAAGAAAGCTCCAACGATCGCCAACACGCGACAGAACCTCATTGATGCGTTTGCAGTCGGGACATTGGATGTTGTCTGGCATGGGGTTCCCTGTCTGAAACCGGGTTTCAGGAATGTGCCTTCTTGTCGCGGTTGCTGGTTCTCAATAAATAGTCAGTTACGAAAGTATACCGCCCATTGAGGGCGCCTGCAATGGGAACAGAAACATGACAACGAAGACCCTGAACGATCATCTGAACTGGCGGTATGCCACCAAGAAAATGGATCCGGCCAGAACAGTACCGCAGGAAAGAGTCGATGCCATCGTCGAGGCAATCCGCATGACCCCCACGTCCAGTGGCACACAGCCGTTCGAGCTGATCGTGGTGACGAATGCGCAGGTCCGCGCCCGGATCGCCGAGGCCGCAGGTGGGCAGGCACAGATCACCGATGGTTCGCATCTTCTGGTTTTCGCTGCCTGGGACAACTACACAGCTGACAGGATCGACGAGGTTGTAAAGCTGAACGTCGATGCCCGTGGCGACCTGCCCCTGCTGCATGCGTATTACGACAATCTGAAAGCCAGCTATCTACCTCGCGACGCCGAGATGAATTACGCACATGCCGCGCGGCAGGCCTATATCGCGTTGGGTGTCGCATTGGTGGCGGCAGCCGAACAGGAAGTCGACAGCACGCCGATGGAAGGGTTTGATCCCGAAGCCGTTGATGCAATCCTTGGATTGAAGGAACGTGGCTTGCGCTCTGTCGTGCTGATGCCTTTGGGCTACCGCGACGCAGAAGCTGACTGGCTCTTGCCGATGGACAAGGTGCGGAAATCCCGTGCGACTCTGGTCACAGAGGTCGTTTAACCGGCCGGTGAAATAGTTGTACCTCGGCAACGGGTCGAGAGCATGATGCATCCTCCGCACGACAAAGGCGGGGGATGATAACAAGCGGCAAGGACGAGGAGATCGGGCCGCTGTTCAGCTATGTTGATCGGGACAGGCGCGTTCGGGCAAAGCATTCGTTGCGCAGACCCGTGTTTTGGCCGGAACTGGGATCACGCCGTCAGACCCGGATCAGCCGCGCCAGTGCCTCAGGATCGCAGTTGCCGCTGATGCGCATCCGGCGACCGCCACCGAGATGCAGACATCGGCGGCATGCGGGGCGGGCGCATCGTTGATCCGCGGGTACTCTGAGAAGGTTGAAGCTCGTCTGGGCGAATTTCAATCTGGAGATGAAATTCTGAATGAAATAGAAAGGATCAAGGACGAGCTGCGCCCAATCGTCAATGACATCTCTGATGCGAAGGCGGGCAGAATCCGGATCGTCTGGCCGAGACACGATCTGGGGATGGAGCCAAAGATGAATTCAGAAAAATACTGGTGGGTGAGAGGCAAAATAGACCACCGGAAGATGGGGCTAAATGTGACCGATCATACACCCAGCTTCAACTTGCATGCATTCTATGAAAATCCAGATTACGTGGAAAAGCTGAAGTCTTGGGGGATAGATTATGAGTGGACCAACGGCAAAGAAGAATACCGCCCCCACTTTCCGTTCGTCACGTCGGGCGTCCTTTGCTGCTCGGCCGGACTGTTCAACAGCCTGCCTCTTGCAGCGGAGCAAACGGTTTCCTTTCGAGTATCTATAGATGGAGAAGAGTATGTCGTGTTCAGGCCCGCTCTGGTGGTCGAAAACCTGGACATGTCGCGTTCAACGTATCGCACTCTCTCTCTGGGATCTCTCACTGACTTCTCCGAAGTTGTTCTGGCGACGCAGCCCGAAGAAAATATGAAAATGTTCGCGCTCAAGCATAAAGCCCAACGCCTTTTCTTGATCATCGTCTGCGATGAGTTTCACCAATTCTACAACGATCGCGGGTTGACCGGGCTGACCTTCAAGGAAGCCTGGCCGTGCGATACGACGACATGATCGTTCCTCCTGCCCGGTTTTGAAGCCGGCATAGTGCCGGCGACCCGGCGCAGGTCCGGCCTTGGGCCGCCTGCCATGCCGCCGTCGCGGGAACGGCCTCAGCCGGCTTTTCCCCAGCCGCCGGCAGTAGGGGTGATGACGGTCACCGCCTCTCCTGGTTCCAGCACGGTCTGGTCGCAGGCAGCGAGCACCTCGGTCCGTCCGTCGCGACGGCGCACCTCGGTTCGTCCCGGCTCTCCGGCGCCGCCGCCCGCGACGCCCTGCGGCGGCCGGCCGCGGTGCGAGGCGAGGATCGCGCAATCCATCCGCTCCAGAAAGCGCAGGGTCCGGATGGTGCCGTCCCCGGCACAAACCGCGCCCTTCCCGCCCGAGCTTTCCCGCAGCGCGAACCGTTCCAGCACCACCGGAAAGCGGGTTTCCAGGATCTCGGGGTCGGTCAGGCGCGAGTTGGTCATATGCACATGCACCCCCGACGTGCCGTTGAAAAGCCGACCGTCATTCGTCCGGCCCGCGGGGCTGCCGGAGCAGATCGTCTCGTAATACTGATGGACGTCGTTGCCGAAGGTGAGGTTGTTCATCGTCCCCTGCGAATTGGCGATGGCCTCCAGCGCGCCGAAGATCGCGTTGGTTACATGCTGCGAGGTCTCCACATTCCCCGCCACCACCGCGCGCGGATAGGCCGGGCGCAACATGCAGCCTTCGGGGATCACGATGTCGATGGGGCGCAGGCAGCCCGCGTTCATCGGGATCGGCGCCTCTACCATCACCCGGAAACAGTAAAGCACCGCCGCCCGCGTCACCGGCTCCGGCGCGTTGAAGTTGTTGGCGATGGCGTCCGAGGTGCCAGTGAAATCCACCCTGGCCCGGCGGTTGGCCCGATCGACGGTGATCTGCACGCGGATCACCTGGCCGGTGTCGGTTTCATAGCTGTAGGCGCAGTCGTCCAGCCGGTCGATCAGGCGCGCGACCTCTTCGGCGGCATTGTCCTGCACATGGCCCATATAGGCCTGCACCACGTCCAGCCCGAATTCGGCCACCATCTTGCGCAGTTCCGCGGCCCCCCGTTCATTGGCCGCGATCTGCGCCTTTAGATCGGCGATGTTCTGGCCCGGGTTGCGGCAGGGATAGGGGTGGTCGGTCAGCAGGCGATGCAGCTCCGCCTCGCGGAACGCGCCGCGCGATACAAGACGGAAGTTGTCGATCAGTACGCCTTCCTCATCCACCGTGGTGGCAAGGGGCGTCATCGAGCCCGGCGCCGTCCCGCCCACATCCGCATGATGCCCGCGTGAGGCGACCCAGAACAGAACCTCGGCCCCGGCATCGTCGAAGACCGGGCTGACCACGGTGATATCCGGCAGATGCGTACCGCCGTTATAGGGTGCGTTCAGGGCAAAGACGTCGCCGGGATGCACATCCCCCCGGTTCAGCCGGATCACGGTTTCCACCGAGCGGTCCATGGAGCCGAGGTGCACCGGCATATGCGGCGCGTTGGCCACCAACGCGCCCGAGGCGTCGAAAACGGCGCAGGAGAAATCGAGCCGTTCCTTGATGTTGACCGATTGCGCGGTGTTCTGCAGCGCCACGCCCATCTGTTCGGCGATATTCATGAAGAGGTTGTTGAAGACCTCCAGCAGCACCGGATCGGCGGTGGCCGCCCCCGCCGCCTGCGCGCGGGCGGCCCGTTCGTGCCGGCGCATCAGGATCAGGTCATCGGCCGTCAGGCCGGCGGTCCACCCGGGTTCGACCACGATTGTCTGGTTCGCCTCGATGATCAGCGCGGGGCCGCGCAGGCTGTCGCCGGGGGCCAGCCCCGCGCGAAGGTAGACGCCGGCCTCATGCCATTCGCCGCCCGAAAAGATGCGCACCCGGCGGTCGGCCGCGACGTCGCGGCCCTCGGCCCGGCCGCCGACCACCGGCATGGGGGCGGCGGTCTCGCCGCCCTCGACCTCGACAGCCTCGACCGTTACTTCCTTGTCCGGCGTCACGAAACCGAACTGCGCCTTGTAAATCGTCTCGAACGCCTGCCGCACCGCCACCATGTCGCCGTCATAGGGGACGTCAAGCGAGGTATCAGTGCCGGAATAGCGCAGATGCAGCTTGGTGCGCGTCGCGAGCCCGGCGGCATCCAGCCCCTGTTCCGCGAGTTCCTGCATCACCAGGTCGCGCAATTCGCGCTCCAGCGTTGCGATGGCCTCGCGGTTCCCGGCCAGCAGGGGCAGCATCAATCCCTGCTGTCGGCTGGCGGTGACCGAGGCAAGCCCGATCCCATAAGCGGAAAGCAGGCCCGACAGCGGATGGATCAGGATGTTCTCCATCCCCAGCGCATCGGCCACGAGGCACGCATGCTGCCCGCCCGCACCCCCGAAGGAGTTGAGCAGATAGCGCGTCACGTCATAGCCGCGCTGAACGCTGATCTTCTTGATGGCGTTGGCCATGTTCTCGACCGCGATCTTCAGAAAGCCTTCGGCGACCTCTTCGGCGCTGCGGCCGTCGGTCCGGGCGGCGATCTCCGCGAATTTCGTGGCCACCGTGTCGCGGTCCAGCGGTTGGTCCTGCCCCGGGCCGAAGATCGCCGGAAAGAGTTCGGGGTTCAGCTTGCCCAGCATCACATTCGCATCCGTCACCGTCAGCGGGCCGCCCCGCCGGTAGCAGGCCGGCCCCGGATCGGCGCCGGCGGAATCCGGCCCCACGCGGAACCGCCCCGGTTCGGCATGAAGCACAGAGCCGCCCCCCGCCGCGACGGTGTGAATGCGCATCATCGGCGCGCGGATGCGCACCCCGGCCACCTCGGTATCGAAGGCGCGTTCATATTCGCCCGCCGCATGGGCCACATCGGTCGAGGTGCCGCCCATGTCAAAGCCGATCACCCGGTCGAACCCGGCCTGCGCGGCCGTGCGCACCATCCCCACCACGCCGCCGGCGGGGCCGGAAAGAATCGCATCCTTGCCCCGAAAGCGGTCTGCGGCGGTCAGCCCGCCCGAGGACATCATGAATTGCAGTGTCGGCCCCGCCTGATCCGGGGGCGTCGCGCCCAGAATCCGTGCAACCCGCTGCACGTACCGCCGGAGGATCGGTGAGAGATAGGCGTCAACGACCGTAGTGTCGCCGCGCCCCACCAGCTTGATCAGCGGCGAAACCTCATGGCTGACCGAGACCTGACCGAAGCCCGCGGCACGCACCACCTCGGCCAGCGCAGCCTCATGCACCGGGTTCTTCCACGCGTGCATGAGGACGATCGCCGCGGCCCCGATACCGTCGGCACGCGCGGCCTCCAGCGCCGGGCGCAAGCCGTCGATGTCCAGCGGACGCTCCACGCTGCCATCGGCCAGCAGACGCTCCTCGACCTCGATCACCCGTTCATAAAGCTGCTCGGGCAGAATGATCTCCTTGGCGAAGATGTCCGGCCGCGCCTGATATGCGATGCGAAGCTGGTCGCGAAATCCCTTGGTAATCAGAAGGATCGTCCGGTCGCCCTTGCGCTCCAGCAGCGCGTTTGTGGCGACGGTCGTGCCTATGCGTACGGTGCCGATCCGGTCGGGGGGCAGGGCCGCCCCGGGGGCTGCGCCCAACAGGCGGCGGATACCCTCGATCGCGCTGTCCTCATAGGCCTCGGGATTTTCCGACAGCAGCTTCAGCGGATGCAACCCGCCCTGCGGATCGCGACCGATCACATCGGTAAAGGTGCCGCCCCGGTCGATCCAGAAGTCCCACCGCTGCCGTCCAGTGGCCCGGGTTCCCGTGGCTTGGGTCATCGCATTCTTCTCCGCTGTTGGTGATGATGGGGTCTCTCCGACCTCTTTGACAAAATGTTGACAAATTGTACATGAGCCGTCAACCTTCCCCGGACATCGAAGACAGACGGACGGATAAACCGTTCGCATCAACACAACAGAGAGGACTGCCCATGTCGCACTTTCCCCGTGCCGGCCTTTTCGCGGCTGCCATCGCCCTTGCCGCACCTGCGGCCGCGCAAAACTGGGACATGCCCACGCCTTATGGCGACGGCATCTTCCACACCCAGAACATCATGCAGTTCGCCGAGGATGTGGCCGAGGCCACCGAGGGCCGGCTGAACATCACCGTGCATTCCGCCAACTCGCTTTTCGGCCACGCCGAGATCCGCGACGCCGTGCGCGACGGGCTGGTTCCGATCGGTGAGTTCCTGCTGTCGCGGCTGGCGAACGAAGACCCGATCTTCGCGCTCGACTCCATCCCCTTCCTCGCCTCCTCTTACGACGATGCCGAACGGCTCTGGGCCGCCTCGCGCGAGGCGGTGACGGACCGGCTGGCGGAACAGGGGCTGACGGTGCTTTACGCGGTGCCCTGGCCGGGACAGAGCCTCTATCTGCGGCGCGAGATCACCGATCCCGCCGAGATGGCCGGACTGAGCTTCCGGGCCTATAACGTCGCGACCGAACGTCTGGCACAGCTTCTGGGCGCGACGCCGACGCAGGTCGAGGAAACCGACGTCCCCACCGCATTTTCCACCGGTCGCGTCGAGGCGATGATCACCTCGCCCTCGACCGGGGCCAATGCCCAGGCATGGGATTTCACCAGCCATTACATCGACACGCAGGCCTGGCTGCCCAAGAACATCGTGGTGGTGAACACCGACGCGTTCGAAGCCCTGTCCGAAGAGGATCAGGCCGCGATCCTCGCCGCCGCCGAAGAGGCCGAGACCCGCGGCTGGGAGATGTCGCGTGCCGAAACCGCCGAGAAGATTGCCGAGCTTGAGGCTGGCGGCATGATCGTCTCGCAGCCCTCCGAGGCACTGGCCGCCCGGTTGCAGGAGATCGGCGAGACCATGACCTCCGAGTGGGAGGCAAGTGCCGGCCCCGAAGGCGCCGCTGTGGTCGAGGCCTATCGCAACCAGTAACGGCACGCGGCTGGCCCTGCCGGGGCCGGCCCGTCATCAACCGGCCCGTCATCAACTGGCCTGTCGGGCCGGTCAGACCCGCCAAGACATGGGGACGGCACGATGCGCAAGGCGCTCGAGACTCTTTACGGCGCGGCCCTTGCGGGCACCTGCATCGCGCTGGCGACCATTGCTCTTCTGGTCTTTCTTCAGGTGTCCGGCAGGGCGCTGGATCAGGTGCTGGTGGCGCTTGGCCAGCCACGGCTGGGCCTTTCCGTCCCGTCGCTGGCCGAGATCGGCGGATATCTGTCCGGCGTCGCGGCCTTTCTCGCGCTGGGGCCGGCCCTGCGCAGCGCTAGCCATATCCGCGTGACGCTGGTGCTGCGGGCCTTTGGCCCGCGCGGCGACCGGATCGCGACGGCGCTGGTCCTGCTGGTGGCGCTGGGGCTTGCGCTGTTCATGGTCCGCGCGATGGGCGCGCAGGCGCTGACCTCGTATCAACGCGGATCGATGTCCTACGGGATGCTGCCGGTCAGCCTGTGGATCCCGCAGGGGCTGATGGTGCTGGGCCTTGCGATCTTCGTTCTGGCACTGCTGGACGAACTTGTGACATTGATCCGCCGCGGCACCGCCCCCTTCCGTGACATCGAGCGGAACCGCGAGATCACCGAAGGGGGCCACTGATGGATATCACGCTCCTTTCGGCGCTGCTGGTGGTGGTGCTTTTCGGGCTGCTGCTGTCGGGGCTCTGGGTCGGATTTGCGCTGCTGGCCGTCGGCATGGTGGCGATGGAGCTTGCATCGAGCGCGCCGATGGGCGCCGTCTTTGCCCGCCGCATCTGGGGCGCGATGACCGGCTGGGACCTGACCGCGCTGCCGATGTTCATCTGGATGGGCGAGATCCTGTTCCGGTCGCGCCTGTCATCGGACATGTTCGCGGGCATGGCGCCGCTGACCCGGCGGCTGCCCGGCGGGCTTCTGCATGTCAACGTCTTCGGCTGCGCGCTTTTCGCCTGCGTTTCGGGCTCTTCGGCGGCGACCACGGCGACGGTGGGGCGCATGTCGCTGCCGGAACTGCGCGCGCGCGGCTATGATCCCGGCATGGCGATCGGCACGCTGGCCGGGGCGGGCACCTTCGGGTTCCTGATCCCGCCCTCGCTGATCCTGATCGTCTATGGTGCCGCGACCGAACAAAGCATCGCGCGGCTGTTTCTGGCGGGCGTCGGTCCGGGACTGCTGCTGGCGGTGCTCTTTTCCGGCTATGTGATGATCTGGTCGCGGCTCAACCGGCACCGGATGCCGGCGCCCGAACCCGCGCCGGGCTGGCGCGAGCGGCTGCGTGCGCTGGGGCTGCTGGCGCCGACCATCCTGCTGATCGTCGGGGTGATCGGTTCGATCTATGCGGGCCTTGCCTCGCCGACCGAGGCCGCGGTGATCGGCGTCGCCGGCGCGCTGACCATTGCGGGTCTGACAGGCGGGCTGGACCGGGCCAGTTTCCTCGCCTCGCTCAAGGGTGCGGCGCTGACCAGCTGCATGATTGCCTTCATCCTTGCGGGCGCTTCGTTCCTGACCGTCGCCATGGGCTTTACCGGCATCCCGCGCACACTCGCTGCCTGGATCGGGGAACAGGGCCTGTCGCAGTTCGGGCTGCTGGCGGTGCTGTTGCTGTTCTTCATCGTGATCGGCTGCTTTCTGGACGGTATCTCGATCGTGGTGCTGACCACCTCGGTCATCCTGCCCATGGTCATCGCCGCAGGCATCGATCCGATCTGGTTCGGCATCTTCCTTGTGCTCGTGGTCGAGATGAGCCAGATCACCCCGCCCGTCGGCTTCAATCTCTTCGTGATCCAGTCGATCAGCGGGCGCAACATCTTCGAAGTCGCCTGGTACGCCCTGCCATTCTTCCTGCTGCTGGTGCTCGCAACCGCGATCATCGCCCTTTTCCCCGAGATCGCCCTATGGCTGCCCAGCACGATGATGAGCAACTGACGCCGATCGGGCCGATCGTTTCCTCGGCCCATCTGGCGAATTCGGCGCTTCCGGCGCTGTCCGAGCTTGAGTTCGCGCTGACCATGGCGAACAACGCCTTCCAGAGGTGGATCATGCGCTGCATGGCCGCCGCGGGACAGCCGATGTCGCCGCTGGAGGTGCTGATCCTGCATCTGGTGAACCACCGCGACCGATCCAAGACGCTGGCCGACATCTGTCTTGTCCTCAATATCGAGGACACGCATCTGGTCAATTATGCCATCAAGAAACTTGCGGCGCAGGGTCTTGTGCGGCTGGGGCGCAAGGGCAAGGAAAAGACGGTCGGCATCAGCCCCGAGGGTGCAGCGCTCTGCCTGCGCTACCGCGAGGTGCGCGAGGCGCTGCTGGTGAAATCGGCGCTGCAGATGGGGATCGACCCGGCCGAGCTTTCGCGGCTGTCCACGTTGCTGCGGGCGATGTCGGGCGAATACGACCACGCGGCCCGCGCGGCGGCCTCGCTTTGATGACGCGGGCCGGGGTGATGGGCGTCCGGCTGACGGCGGCCCTGGCCTGGATCGCGCGGCACGGGCGGTACGCGCTTGTTGCGGGGCTTCTGGCAGGTGCGCTGCTGCCCGGTCTGGCGCAGGCGATGCGTGGCGCGATCGCCCCGCTGATCGTAGCACTTCTGTTCCTTGCCGTGCTGCGGCTGGGTTCCGAGGGGCTGCGGGCGGGTGCGGCAGGATTGCACCGGGCGGTGGGGCTGACGCTGGGCATGCAGTTTGTGCTGCCGCTGCTGGCCGCGGGTACCTTTGCCGCAGCGGGGGTGGCGCAGCATCCACTTGCCATGGGTGCGGTGCTGATCCTTGCGGCGGCGCCGGTTACGGGCAGCCCGAACCTTGCGCTGCTGGTGGGCGCCGATCCCGCGCCGGCCCTGAGGCAGCTGGTGCTGGGCACGGCGCTTTTGCCGCTGACGGTGGTGCCGGTCTTTGCCCTGATGCCCGCCTTCGGCGAAACCGCTGCGGTGCTGGGGCTGGCGCTGCGGTTGCTGGCGGTGATCGTCCTTGCGGGGGGTGCGGCACTGCTGCTGCGCAGCCGGTTGCCCGCGGGACCGGACGCGACGCGGGACAGGACAGCCGTGATCGACGGGGTTTCGGCCCTGCTCCTGGGCCTTGTGGTGATCGGGCTGATGTCGGCGATCGGGCCGGCCCTGCGTGCGGCGCCGGGGCTTCTGGCGGTGACGCTGGCGGCCTGTTTCGCGCTGAACCTGCCGCTGCAGGTCCTTGCGTGCCGCCTTGCCGCGCGGCGGAACCCGCGCGCGGCGCCCGCGATCGGCATCACCGCCGGCAACCGCAACGCCGCGCTTTTTCTCAGCGTCCTGCCCGCGGCCACGGTGGATGATCTGCTGCTTTTCATCGGCTGTTTCCAGATCCCGATGTATCTGACGCCGCTGCTGCTGAACGGCTGGTATCGCCGGATCGCGGCGGACGCCACCTCGCGCTAGAGCATGATCATGCAAATGGAAGCATATCCGGCATTGCGCGTCACCGTCTCCAGGGCCGCGGCCAGATCGGCCCCCAGTGCGCTGGCGCTCGACTGGCGGCCGGCCGTCGTCACGGGCCGTGTAGACCTCGTCGATCCCGACGTGACAGGTCGTAAGCCCCCGATCAAGGCACCGTGTCGCCTTGAGCCGGATCCCGTGGCCTTGGGCTGCCTCGATGATCGCCACCCGGACAGCGCCGATGTCCTCAACAACATCCTGCCGCGTAAGGGCAGGGGGGTGAGAAAGAAAATTCCATCCCCGTCACGCGGCCCGGCCCGACCTATACCGCAGTCCGAAGTGGAGGAAGACCCGGAAAGAGAAGAGGTGCAGCGGGTGGAGGCGTTTTCGGAGCCTGCAAGTGGGGAGCTTGTGTCAGCGGGAGATCAAGTTGCCGCGCCGCCACGTACATCGTCTCTGCACACATCTCAGGCGAGACATGAAGCGGCCGCGGGGGCCTCGCCACCGGACATGGTATCGCTTCCCCGTACCCGACGCACCCCGACGACGCGCAAGACCGACATCCGGGTGAATGCGCTGGAAGGGCAGGAGGATGCCCTCATCGACTGCGGCGGATTCTGCCCATGTGGTCCTCGCCGCCCTGCGCCGGGCGGCCAGGAACTGGCCGCGCCTATCTGTTGGCTTGTATCGAAGGATGACATCTGAAACCCCCCTCACTGGCAAACCGGTCATGCGCATCCCCTGCAACAAGACCGATAGGCTCGCGGGCAACATCTACCAATGGAACAACGGCGATCTGCAACCTGCCTGGCTGTGCACCAGCGCATGACCGACGCGTGCTATGAGCCAATGGTACAGACTGCCTGACGGAGCTTGCATCTGGTAAGACCGATCCGGAGCGGTGCAGGGATCCTCTTGGTTGCTACATGGGCATAGCGTGCCTCCAACACCTGTATCACCCGAGCGTCCCTATCGGCCTCAAGCAATTGGGGGCAAAGCTGTGCCGCGGCGTGCGACTGGCAGACCATCACACCCTGGCCGGAACATGCTGACCGTGGGGTCGTTGAGCCAGCATGATGAAGTGGAGATACTCGTGATGGCCATCACCAGAACGATCTTCTGGCGGCGTCTGGACACCGACGGGCTGGAACGGCTCCTGGTTACCGAAGACGACCACGGGATCTTCGTCAAAGGGACGATCCTGACGACGGAAAACGGAGGTTGTCGCCTCGATCATGACTGGCGTCTCGACAGCAACTGGGCGACTCTTCGCGCCGCCGTCTCGCGCGAGGGCGCTGACGGGCAGAAAACGCTGCGTCTCGACCGGGCGGGTGCCAGTTGGACGGTCAATGGACAGACCCGACCCGATCTGGATGGAGCAAGCGACGTCGATCTCTCGCTTACGCCGTTCTGCAACACCCTCGCACTTCGCAGGCTCATGGGGACTGGTGGCGACAGGATAATGCTCGACATCGCTTACATAGATGGGGCCACTCTCAGCGTTGCACGGTCGCGCCAGGCCTATGATCGTATCAACAACCGATGCTTCCGCTACCGCGACCTGGGCCTTGCCATGGGGTTCGAAGCGCTGATTGACGTCGACGACCGCGGGTTCGTAACGCGATATGAGGGCCTCTTTGAGCGGAGGGGCTAAGCATGATACGGCCCAGGACGACTCAGGCATCGCTCTTGTCGGCAGCGCCCGCCGGTGATGCGTCGATCTCCGCCATTTTCTCCATATCTCCGAGGACGGCGATCGCATGCGCGGCGTAGGGCCCGATCCAACGCTTCTGCACGTCATGGATCGGAAGGGCGTCGAGATGGTTCCAGCGTTCCCGACCGCGCCGTTCGACGACCACCAGCCCGGCTTTTTCCAACAGTGAAAGATGCTGCATCACCGTGCACCGGTCGAGATCGCTCAGCGTCTCGCACAGAGCGCCCGTCGTTTTCGGACCGTCCTTGATCAGGTCCAGGATCTGTCGCCGCGTCCGGTGACCAAGCGCCTTGAACAGCGTGTCGAATTTTTCTTCGATTGACATGTTATATTTTTATAACATTATGGAGGGGAAGCCAAGAGGATTCGTATCATGGAGCTGAAATTCACCGTGGCCGGGCGGATCGCGAAGCCGGTGGAAGAGGTCTTCGAGGCCGTGGTCGCGCCCGAGCGCCTGTCGCAGTATTTCACGACCGGCGGCGCGCGAGGGCGGTTGCAGCCGGGGGCGGAGGTGACGTGGGATTTTCACGATTTTCCTGGCGCCTTCCCGGTTCTGGTCCAGGAGGTCGTCCCGAACAGCAAAATCGTGCTGCAATGGGAGGCCGACCAGAAAGCCGCCACCTGGACGACCGTTACCATGGAATTCAGCCCGCTGGATGATGGGCGCACGCTCGTGCGGATCAGCGAATTCGGCTGGCCGGAAACAGAAGCCGGCCTGACCTCCTGCTTTGGCAACTGCGAAGGCTGGACGGGGATGCTCTGCGCCATGAAAGCCTGGCTGGAGCACGGGATCAACTTGCGGGACGGCTTCTACAAGTAATCCGAAGTCCGAAAGAGGAGATGCATCAAATGGAACCCGGCAAAAACATAGCCATCAAGGTGCCCTTGCGTCGCTGGGAAGACACGGTGGCCTTCTACCGTGACAAGGTGCGCCTGACAATCACGCGGGAGTTGGACAACAGCACGGGGTTCGCGTTTGGCAGCCTGACCCTCTGGATCGACCGCGTCCCGCAGCAAAGCCAGACGGACCTTTGGATCGAGCTGTTCGACGACGATCCCGACGCCGCATTGTCACATCTCGGAAGCCCCTGCAGGGACGAGCTGGAGCCGCTGACGAACGTGACCGGACACTGGACTTCGGACCCGGCCGGAACAGTCATCCTGCTGCGCAAGGAGCAGATGGGATGAAGTTGCAACGATTTCACCCGGCAGCAATGGTCCGCACAAGGACGCAACGCGTCGCAAGGAGCCCAAGTCCTCACGCTCTGGTCAGAACTGGGCGGGTTGAGGCGACCGTGAGCCTCGTAGGGCTCTGCGGGTTTATGAAATACGTCAGGACGCTAAGCGGGCGCAGGATCTCCAACATCAACGAACACGCTGGGAGCAAACCAATTGCGCACAAACTTCGTACATGGTCACCGTCGACTGTTTTGCAGACAACCGGATTGCTGCGTGTGACACAGAGCTGGTCGGTCGAAGCGTTTCATACGCTGCATCACGTAATAGATGTTATGTTATATATCAGTGTGAATGGCGAAAGGCGGATCTTACGGGCGCAGCGCACGAACGACAGCGATGCGCTGGCACCGTTCGAAAGATAGTCAAAACATGGACAAAGACGTCCGACGATGTGGCAAGACGGAACCTCAACACGCACTTCAGTGCTGTTGTTAAGCAAGTATTTCCGCTGTTCACCTAGGAAGCCTAGCGAGATAGAGGTTTCAATATCTGCGGCACAACTGCAGACCTGATGATCTTCGTCCCCGCTTCAGAAGCGATTTCACCTCGCAAGCCAGCCTCCATCGACATTGAGGATTGCGCCGTTGATGTAGTCGGAGGCTGGGGCGGCGAGGAACACGGCGGTCTGGGCGATGTCCTCGGGGCGGCCCCAGCGGCCGGCGGGGATGCGGTCGAGGATCGCCTTCGACCGCACGGGATCGGCGCGCAGCGCCTCGGTGTTGTTCGTCTCGATATAGCCCGGCGCGATGGCGTTGACGTTGAGCCCGCGGGCCGCCCATTCATTCGCCATCAGCTTGGTCAGCCCCGCGACCCCGTGTTTCGACGCGGTATAGGACGGGACGCGGATGCCCCCCTGAAACGACAGGAGCGAGGCGATGTTGACGATCTTGCCCATGCCGCGCGGCAGGGCTGCGCGGGCAAAGGCCTGACAGGTAAAGAACAGCGCCTTGAGGTTCGTGTCCATCACCGCGTCCCAGTCAGCCTCCGAGAAGTCGACCGCATCCTCGCGCCGGATGATGCCCGCATTGTTCACCAGAATGTCGATCCGTTCCGCGGCAAAGACCNTCACCTCGGCCCCCGCCTGCGCCAGCGCCACCGCGATGGCCTGCCCGATGCCGGTATTCGCGCCGGTCACCAGCGCGGTGCGGCCCGCCAGCGAAAAGGGGCTCATCGCAGGTCCCCCGGCTGGATGAAGTCCATGTCGGTATAATCGACATTGTCGCCGGCCATCGCCCAGATGAAGGTATAGCCGCCGATCCCCGCGCCCGAATGGATCGACCAGGGCGGCGACAGCACCGCCTGCTCGTTGGCGACGAACAGGTGGCGTGTCTCCTGCGGTTCGCCCATCAGGTGCAGCACGCGGGCTTCCGGCGCCATGCCGTGGTAAAGATAGGCCTCCATCCGCCGGTCATGGACATGGGACGGGATCGTGTTCCAGACCGAGCCGTCCTCCAGCGTCGTGTAGCCCAGCACCAGCTGGCAGCTCTCCATCACCAGCGGGTGGATGAACTGCTTGATGGTGCGCTTGTTCGAGGTCTCGACCG